>NZ_JASCRU010000020.1:0-54324 GCF_030010285.1 Flavobacterium sp. XS2P24 | reverse complement strand
GAATAATGTTTCTTCAAGACTAATTCTGCGCATTCTAGCTTAAATGCGTAATCATACTTAACTTTTCTTTCCATAAAAAATGCCCCAAATAGTGTCTAACTTTTTGGGGCATGTTCATTGTTAAGCCTTTTTTGTTATACTTTGATGCGTTTCCACTTTCCTCTTTTGTAGAGAACAATACTTGCCAAAGTAATTGCGGTTTCGGCTATAGGAATCGCTATAAAAACACCTGTTGGTCCCATTTTATAATATTTGGATAATAAATAAGCCAATGGAATTTGGAACAACCAGAATCCGAAAAAATTAATCATTGTTGGAGTCCAGGTATCACCGGCTCCATTGAATGTATTGATTAACACCATTCCTATTCCATAAAAAACATATCCCAAGCACATGGTTTGTAATGCTTCAACGGCAATCTTTTGAATAATAAGATCATTTGTAAAAAATGAAATCAGGGAACTGGCAAAAAACAATGTGATAACTGTAATAATTGCCATAAAAATCACATTGTATTTTGCGGTGGTAAAAACTGATTTTTCGGCACGTTCAATTTTTTTGGCACCTAAATTTTGACCCACCAAAGTTGCTGCAGCATTACTTAATCCCCAAGCAGGAAGAATAAAAAACATCATGATGCGCAATGCCGTTTGATATCCCGCCGAACCATGATCTCCACCCGTTGTGGCTACTAATTGAGCCAAAAATATCCAACTACAGGAAGCAATTACAAATTGTAATACTCCAGGAGCAGCGATTTTTACCAATGCTTTTATTTGTTCCAAATCTGGAATGAAATAAGAAGGTATGATTTTTAAAATTCCTCTGCCATTAAATAAATGATACAATTGGTACAAAACACCAATACTTCTGCCTATAGTTGTTGCCATTGCGGCACCCATTAATCCAAAAGCAGGAATAGGTCCAAATCCATTGATTAATATGGGACATAAAATAATGTTGCAAATATTAGCCAACCAAAGACTTTTCATGGCAATGGCAGCATTTCCTGCACCACGGAATATTCCGTTAATAAGAAATAAAAGCATGATGCATAAGCTTCCGCCCATCATAATCCGAGTGAAGTTTAGCCCATATTCAGCAGCTTCAACAGAGGCTCCCATAAATAACAAAATATCTTTAGCGTAAATAAAACCAAAAATGCTGATTATTGTATTGATAACAAATGCAATAATAATGGCTTGCATTCCTGCTTTTGCAGCAGCGACAGGATCTTTTTCGCCAATTCGACGAGCAACAACCGCAGTAGCAGCCATACTAATCCCGATAGCAATAGAATAAACAATCGTGATTACCGATTCGGTTAAACCAACCGCTTGAATAGCATAACTGCTTTGCTCTAAATGACCAACAAAATATAAATCGACTAAAGCAAAAACGGATTCCATAAGCATTTCCAATACCATCGGAATGGCTAGAAGAATTACTCTTTTTTTGATGCTTCCAGACGTGTAATCAAAAGATTCATCTCCTTTGATAGCTTGTTTTAATGTTGTAAAAATTCGAGAAAATAAGTTTTTTTCTATTGTTGTTTCTGTCATGATAAATTAGGATTAATAAGATGGACAGTCCAGACGTATTAGCTGGACCTAAAAGTAAATAAAGTGGACCTAATTATTTTATAAATAAAGAAGGACTAGACAGAAACTATCATAGCGTTTAGATTTTAAGAAAGGTAAATGTAAATATTCTTTTTAATTAAAAAAATTAATCCAACAACTTCTTGCTCACGCGACTACTTGCAATTAAGGAAGCAATAAAGCCTAGTGCAACGATAGTTCCCATGACGATTAGTACGTTTTCGAGAGAAAAAATCACAGGATACGCCAGTGTAGGAGTAATCATGACCAACTGAAAATATTCTTGTAACAACACAATAATAATTCCTAAAACCAAGCCAATAATTCCGCCGAAAACACTTAGTAAAGTGCCTTGAAGCAGGAATATTTTTCGTAAATCCTTGATTTCGGTTCCAAGATTAAAAAGGGTTTTTAGGTTTCCTTTTTTGTCTAAAATCATCATAATTAACGCGCCAATCAAGTTAAAAAGCGCCACAACTATCACTAAGGTAAAAATTAAATACACGGCTATATTTTCGGTATTCAACATTTTATAAAGCGATTCGTTGAGTTGTGCCCTGTTTTTTACGGTGATTTTATTGTTGAAAATAGTTTGAAGTTGTTCAGTAATTGCACTTTCGTAAGCATCGGTTTTTGTCTTGATTTCAATCCCGGAAACCTGATTGGTTTTGTACTCCAATAATTCCTGCGCTAAACCTAAATCGGCAAAAACATATTTCGAATCTAAATCTTCACTGATTGCATAAATCCCAACAGGAATTAGATCCGTTTTGTTAAAAGCTTCTTCCGGATTTTCGATAGCGCCTTTTCCTGGCTTTGGAACTAAAACTTCTAATTGACGATTAAAATCAAGCAATCCCATGGAGAATTTTTGGGAAATTCCGTAACCCACCACCACTTGATAGGTGTCGGGTTTTAGCCATTGTCCGTTAAAAAGTTTTGTTTCTATGGCATTTACTTTACTGAAATTAGAATCAACTCCTTTCAAGTAGGTAACTTCCTGTTTTCCGTCAAAAGTGAATAAAACACGCTCTTCAATAATTTTAGTATACGAAACCAAGCCATCAATTTTCTTGATTTGGCTTTCTTGATTTGGAGAAATCAAAAAGGATTTTCCTAGAGTGCTGCTTATTTTTAGGTCGGGATCAATCTCATTCGTAAACGAAAGACTAAAAACTTTCAACCCGCTAAAAACAGATAAAACCACAAACAAAGCCATTGCGCCAACAATAATTCCCATGCTGGCAATGCGGTTGATAATATTGATAGCATTATTTTTACTATTGCTACGAATGTAGCGTTTGGCTATGTAAAGGGGAAAATTCAAATTTTATTGAAATCTGCGTTTGTCCAAAAGATCTCTGTTTTCTATAGGATTATCTCTGTTGGCTAAAGCATTGTCAATTTTTTCAATGTAATCCAAAGAGTCGTCAATAAAGAAAACCAAATTTGGAACTTTTCTTAATTGCAAACGAACACGTTGTGATAAATCATGCTTAATGTTTTTAGCATTGGACTTCACCGCCTCTAAAATCTCTTTTGCTTTGTCCTGAGGGAAAACGCTTAAATGCACTGTCGCTACTGATAAATCTGTAGTCACAGTAACCTTGGATACCGAAATGATTAAATTAGCCAATCCGTTTTTTCTCACTTCACCTTGCAGAATATCAACCAAATCTTTTTGGATAACCCCACCTATTTTTTTCTGTCTATTTGTTTCCATGCTGCAAAAATACTACTTTTAAGTTTTATCCCGAAGTTTCGGGACAAATTTTAAAAGTAACCTATTAATACGTGTGTTTTTAGAAGCTATTTCCTGCTGTTCACTATATCTTTTTATAAGGTGAAGAAAAATCACCTTATAAAAAGGATGCCGTTTCCATCAGGGCTAGGAGATTGAGAAATTAGGACGCTAATTCTAAATCAGAAATCTAAAATCGTTAATCAGAAATCTAAAATCGCAATGCAAAGACCTTCCTTTTCCATATACGATGCATCGGCCGGCTCCGGAAAAACCTATGCGCTTGTCAAAGAATACCTAAAAATCATCCTTGTAGCGCCAAAAAATGATGCCTACCGAAACATTCTCGCCATTACGTTTACCAACAAAGCGGTACACGAAATGAAAAGTAGAATCGTAGGCAGTTTATCCGAATTTGCTAAAGACGAACCAAGTGCAAAAGCGCAGGATTTAATGCAGGATTTATCCATTGACACGGAATTATCCATCATTCAAATTAAAACCAAATCACAGCAAATCATCAAGCATATTATTCATAATTATGCCGCTTTTGATATTTCGACCATTGATAAATTTACACATAAAGTGATTCGGGCTTTTGCGCATGATTTGAATTTGCCGATGACTTTTGAAGTCACATTGGACACCGAAAATTTATTGATAGAAGCCGTCGATGCTATTATTGCTCAAGCTGGAGAAGATGAAACATTAACAAAATTGTTAATTGATTTCACGATGGAAAAAACCGACGATGATAAATCTTGGGATATTTCTCGAGAAATCCTCGAAACGGGTCGGTTGGTTTTAAACGAAAATAACCGAAACGAAATCACCCATTTTCAAGATAAATCCATCACTGAATTTGTCGAAATTAAAAACAAACTTTCCGAAGCCTGCAAAGACTTAGAAAAGCAAACTATTATTTTTGCAGAAGAAGCGCTAACGGTAATTGATAAAAACGGAATTGATGTGAAATCTTTTTCCAGAGGGACTTTTCCAAATCATATTAATAGTATTCAACAAGGGAAATTCAATCCCAAGAATAAAACTTTTCATGAGTTTGATGATATTGCAATCAATAAAACGGCAAAAGATCGAGCGATTATTGAAAACCTTATTCCTGAATTTTTGCTAATTCTTACTAAAGTTTACACGGCTTTCGAAAAGATAAATTTCTATAAAGCGTTCCTGAAAAACATTACGCCATTATCATTACTAAATACCGTAAGTAATGAATTAGCCAAAATTCAGGAAGAACAAAATGTACTTTCTATTTCAGAATTTAACGCCATCATTCACCGAGAGATTCAAAATCAGCCTGCACCTTTTATATACGAACGATTGGGCGAGCGCTACCGTCATTTTTTTATTGATGAATTTCAGGATACGTCCGAAATGCAATGGCAAAACCTGATTCCGCTGATTGATAATGCGCTTTCGGGTCAGGATGATTTTGGAGTAAAAGGAACTTTGATGATTGTGGGCGACCCAAAACAATCCATTTACAGGTGGCGTGGCGGAAAAGCAGAGCAATTTATCGAGTTGAGTAAAGACCAAAATCCGTTCAATAACCCAGACAAAAGACTCGAACATTTAGATAAAAATTACCGCTCTTATTCGCAAATAATCGAATTCAACAATAATTTTTTTAAATTGTTATCGAATGAATTCGAACATTTGGATTATAAAGATTTGTATGAAAATCACAGCCATCAAAAAACGAATGACAAAACTGGTGGCTACGTAAATATTTCTTTCATTCCAAAAGTTGAAACTTCGGAAGATGAAGAAACTTTGGATAAAACCGATTTGTATGTTTTAGCGACATTAAATACGATTCAAAAAGTACTACAACAAGGCTTTCAATACAAAGACATTGTGATTCTGACTCGAAAACGAAGCCAGGGAATTGCGATTGCTAATTATTTGACCGAGCAACGGATTCCACTTTTGTCATCGGAAACTTTGATGATTCAAAATGCCACCGAAGTCCGATTAATTATTCATTTATTGAAATATTTGAAAAACAGTTCTGACTTGGAATCCAAAGCGAATTTCCTTCAATATTTAGGTCAAAACAGTCAGGATAAATTACCTATTCATGATTTTATCGCTCAAGGAATGGCGTTATTTCAGGAAATTGATTTCGAAAATTGGTTGGTGAGTTTCGATGTTTCGCTTTCGTTTCAAAACATTAGAAAAAAATCATTGTATGAAGCGGTGGAGACAATAATAACAAAGTTCCTGAACCCAAAAATTAGTAATGCCTACGTTCAATATTTCTTGGACATTGTTCTGGAACGAGACATTCGCAACCAAGCAGGGATTTCGGACTTCTTAAATTTCTGGGATAAAAATGCGGAGAAATTCAGTATTCCGTCTCCGGAAGGGACTAATGCAGTTCGGATTATGACGATTCATAAATCGAAAGGTTTGGAATTTCCGGTTGTAATTTTTCCTTTTGCGGAGGAAGATTATAGTCTAAAGCCAAAAGATAAATTATGGCTCAACGCGGAAGAACAGGATTTTGGTTTGCCAAAAGTGTTGATTGATAATAGTAAAGCGGTGGAAGGATTTGGAGTTGAAGCTGCGGAGGTTTATAATCAAAAAAAGCAGGAAGAATTATTAGATAACATCAATGTTTTATACGTTGCTTTGACAAGAGCTGAGGAGCAATTGTATGTGATTTCGAATATGAATTTATCCAGTAAAGGAGAAATTCCAAAGAATAATATGTGTAGTTTTTTTATTAATTATTTGGATAATAAAGTTGGGTTTGATGAAAATAAATTGGAATATGAATTTGGAAATCCAGCGAAATTATCTTCAGTAAAACAACACATCGACACTTCAAAAACGATTCCTTTGGTTTCTGAAATTCTAAATCCAAAGAATATAAAAATTGCGCAGCGTGAAGCATTAATGTGGGGAACGCATCAGCAGGAAGCTATAGAGTATGGAAATGTAATTCATGAAATTCTGTCTTTTGTGAAAACTAAAAACGATGTTGATTTGGCAATTACAAAGTCTATTGAAAACGGATTGATAACTTTTGATCAAAAAGAAATAGTTTTTAATACGATTCAAGAAATTGTCAATCACAGTGAATTAGGAATTTGTTTTGCTGAAGGGAATGAAGTTTTGAATGAACAAACTATTATTCAAAAAGAGGGTAAGACCATTAAACCAGACCGAATGGTTTTAACAAAAAACAAAGAAGTTTTGTTGCTGGATTATAAAACGGGAACACACAATGTGAAATACAAACAGCAATTGGAAAATTATCAAACGGCAATTGAGTTAATGGGATATAAAGTGATAAAAAAAGCACTTATATATATAGGAAAAGAAATCGATGTAGTAAATTTGTAGCCTGAGATATTTATAAACATAAAACGAATTAATAAACACTAACAATGTACGGAAAAATAAAAGAACATCTTCAAGCAGAATTACAGACTATTGAAGATAATGGAATTTTCAAAAAAGAAAGAATTATTACTTCGCCACAAGGAGCCGAAATTACTATTTCTACAGGGGAAACTGTTCTGAATTTTTGTGCCAATAATTATCTTGGATTATCATCACATCCGGAGGTTATTCAGGCTGCTAAAGACGCTTTGGATACTCATGGCTTCGGAATGTCATCAGTTCGTTTTATTTGTGGAACTCAGGATATTCACAAAACATTGGAAAGAAAGATTTCTGAATTTTATGGTACTGAAGATACTATTCTTTACGCTGCTGCTTTTGATGCTAACGGTGGGGTTTTCGAACCTTTATTAGGGGAAAACGATGCGATAATTTCAGATAGTTTAAATCATGCTTCTATCATAGATGGTGTTCGTTTGTGTAAAGCAGCTCGATATCGTTATGAAAATAGCAATATGGAAGATTTGGAGCAACAATTAATAAATGCTTCAGAGGCTGGAACTCGTTTCAAATTAATTGTTACAGATGGTGTTTTCTCTATGGATGGCGTTGTAGCTCCTTTGGATAAAATCTGTGATTTAGCAGATAAATACGATGCGATGGTTATGGTAGATGAATGTCATGCTGCCGGATTCATTGGTGCAACCGGAAAAGGAACACTCGAGGCAAAAGGTGTAATGGGGAGAGTAGATATTATTACCGGAACATTAGGCAAAGCACTTGGTGGCGCAATGGGAGGCTATACGACTGCCAAAAAAGAAATTATTGAGATACTACGCCAACGTTCCAGACCTTATTTGTTTTCTAATTCTTTGGCGCCAGCTATTGTTGGAGCTTCTATTAAAGTTTTTGAATTATTAGAAAAGGATACTTCATTGCGTGATAGATTGGAATCGAATACTAATTATTTCAAAGACGGGATGAAAAAAGCAGGTTTTGATTTCATTGATGGGGATTCTGCTATAGTTCCGGTTATGTTATATGATGCAAAATTGTCACAAAAAATGGCAGATGAGCTTTTGAAAAAAGGGATTTATGTTATAGGTTTCTTCTTTCCGGTAGTCCCTAAAGATAAAGCAAGAATTAGAGTACAGTTATCTGCAGCACATACAAAAGTACATTTAGACAAGGCTATCAGTGCTTTTGTTGAAGTTGGCAGAATGTTAAATGTTATATAATTTTGATTTGAAGTTATATAATTTCCACTTTTGGCAGTTTTTATAGGTTTTTTTTAATATTTAGTTTTGTAGTTAAAAATTTACGCATTACTTTTGTTTATAATTAACTAAATTGTAATTAAAAAAATTAAGTATGAAACATCTTAACAAACTTTTAGTTGCTGTAATGATGGTGATGGGATTAAGTTCTCACGCACAAGACAGTAACAATCCATGGGCAGTCTCTTTTGGAGTTAATGCCGTTGACACTAAAACTAGTGCTGGTGGAGGACACAATTGGCTAGATCAACATTTTTCTCAACCGTTTGCGATTAAAGACAACTGGAATATTCTTCCTTCGGTATCATACCTTAGCGTATCGAAATACGTAGGCGATAATTTCTCATTTGGACTTTCTGGTTCTGTGAACAAAATCGATAAATATGTGAAATTTGCTCCAACTGCAGTAGGTCATGATTCTCGTGGATATGTAGTTTCTAACCCTGGTGATTTGATGTACTACGGTGTTGATGCAACTATTAAATATAGTTTCATGAATTTAATCAATTCTAAAGTTATTGATCCGTCTCTATCTGTTGGTGGAGGTTATACTTTCTTCGGTGATAGTAGTTTCGGAACTTTAAACCCAGGTGCTGGTTTAACTTTTTGGTTTACTGAAAATGTTGGTTTAGAACTTGCAACAAAATATAAAAAATCTTTTGGTGATAGAGAAGATGCAGCTGGTGTTCCTGATGCTCCATCACATTTTCAACATTCAGCTGGACTTATCTTCAAATTCGGAGGTAAAGATACAGATGGAGATGGAATTTATGACAAAGATGATGCTTGTCCAGAAGTTGCTGGTTTAAAAGAATTCAATGGTTGTCCTGATACAGACGGAGATGGAATTCAAGATAGTGCTGACGCTTGTCCAGAAGTTGCTGGTTTAGCTGCATTGAACGGATGTCCTGATACAGATGGAGATGGAATTGCTGATAAAGATGATGTTTGTCCAGAAGTTGCTGGTTTAGCTGCATTGAAAGGTTGTCCTGATACTGACGGAGACGGAGTAGCTGATAAAGATGACAAATGTCCAACTGTTGCAGGTCCTAAAGAAAACGCAGGTTGTCCTTGGCCAGATACTGATGGAGATGGTGTTTTAGACAAAGATGACAAATGTCCAGAAGTAAGAGGTACTGTTGCTAATCAAGGTTGTCCAGAAGTTTCAGAAGAAGTTATGAAAACTTTAAATAACTATGGTAAAATTATCTTGTTTGATTCTGGTAAATCTACTTTCCAAAAAGGAACTTATACAGTTTTACAATCAATCACTTCAATCTTAAAAGAATATCCTTATTCAAGATTCATGATCGAAGGTCACTGTGATAGTGATGGTAGTAATGAACTTAACCAAACTTTATCTGAGAACAGAGCTGCTGCAGTTAAAAATTATTTAATTGAAAACGGAATTGCTGCTGATAGACTTAGATCTACAGGTTTCGGAGAAACTAAACCAATTGCAACTAACAAAACTGCAAAAGGAAAAGCAATGAACAGAAGAGTTGAAATATCTTTGATTAAAGAATAATTTCTTTCTAAAATATTTATGGAAAACGCCTCGATTTATCGAGGCGTTTTTTTTATTTTTATAAAATGACAAATACTTCTTTTTTAGATAAAATAGCCTCAGTTTTAATTGAAAATTACTCAGGCAATCTTTCCAATACGATTGTTGTTTTACCAAACAAACGAGCCAAAATATTCCTGATTGAAGCGCTAAAAAATCAGGTTACGACAAATATACTTTCTCCCGAAATTATAAGTATTGAAGATTTTGTTCAAAATATTGCAGGTATTCGCACCATAGATCCCATTGAACTATTATTTGAATTCTATGAAGTCTACTTATCCATTACCGATAAAGCAAACCAACAAACGTTTGAATTGTTTGCCAATTGGGCAAAAACGCTGTTACAAGATTTTAATGAAATTGACCGCTATTTATTAGAGTCATCACATGTTCTTTCGTATTTGAAAGATATCGAGGATATTAAAAAATGGGGAATTGAAGTCGAAAATAAAACGGTATTATTAGAGAAATATATCGATTTTTGGAAATTACTACCCAATTATTATCAATTCCTTTATACTCATTTACTGAATAAAGGAATCGGATATCAGGGATTAATTTATCGTGAAGCGGTAAACAATTTAAACCATTTTTCGAATTCAGTACAAAGTAAACAATTCCTGTTTGCCGGTTTTAATGCATTAAATGCAGCCGAAGAAAAAATAATCCAGCACCTTATCGCTTCTGATCAGGCCAAAATATATTGGGACGTAGATCAAACATTTCTCAATGATCCGTATCACGATGCAGGGCTGTTTGTGCGACGTTTCAAAGAAAGTTGGAAACATTATAAATTACATCCGTTTGAATGGATTGTAAATGATTTTTCGCAGACTAAAAACATACAGGTTATTGGAACGCCAAAAACAATTGGTCAGGCCAAAATAGCCGGAAGTATTATTGAGAATGTCATTAATGAATCCCGAAGCCTTGGGACTGACGGGAAGTTGGATAAAGTGGCTGTGGTTTTAGGCGAGGAAAATCTTCTGGTGCCGCTTTTATATTCGTTACCGTCAAGCGTTGGTGCTTTGAATATCACAATGGGATATTCAAGCAAGAACAATCCAGCCCAGATTTTGATTGCAAAATTATTCAAAATGCACACGAATGCGTTGTCCAGAAATGCCAAAAGTTATGTCTTGTATTACAAAGATGTTTTGGATATTTTGACACATCCTTTGGTGGAACCGTATGCGAAAACCAGTGCGCTTGTCCATACTATTAATCAAAATAATTATACTTTTATTACGCATCATAAATTGATGGAATTGAATGTAATTCCAAGCGAGTTGTTTCTCTTGTTATTCCAAAAATGGGAAAATGGTTCGATTCCGGTATTAGAGACTATTTCTAAATTATTGCAAACTATAAAAGAAAATTTAAGTAACGACAACGAAGAAGAAAAAATCACTAAGGCTTTTGTCTTTGCCATTTTCAAAGTCATCAATAAACTGATTAATTACTATTCCAAGCACGAACACATCGATAAAATAGAAACACTTTATGCGATTTACAAACAAGTCATTGATTTAGCCGAAGTTTCTTTTGAAGGAGAACCTTTGAATGGTTTGCAAATTATGGGAGTCTTAGAAAGCCGTGTTTTGGATTTTGACACCGTTATTGTCACTTCATTGAATGAAGGGAAATTTCCGGCGGGGAAATCACAAA
The DNA here is from genome assembly GCF_030010285.1 of Flavobacterium sp. XS2P24. NCBI lineage: Bacteria > Pseudomonadati > Bacteroidota > Flavobacteriia > Flavobacteriales > Flavobacteriaceae > Flavobacterium > Flavobacterium sp. XS2P24. The sequence goes on along the minus strand of NZ_JASCRU010000020.1, from coordinate 43,095 downwards.
ATTCTTTTATTCCGTATGATGTGAAACGCGAACTAGGTTTGCCGACATTCAAAGAAAAAGATGCTATTTATACGTATCATTTTTATCATTTATTGCAACGGGCCAAAAACATTTACTTGCTGTATAATACCGAAAGTGAAGGATTGGATGCGGGTGAAAAAAGCCGGTTCATCACCCAATTGGAAGTCGAAAAGCAAAAAAATCATACATTGACTCACGAAATTTATAATGCTGTTTTACCCGAAACAGCGTATCAACCGATGGTAATTCCAAAATCGGAAAGTGTGATGGTGCGATTGAGAGAAATTGCCGAAAAAGGGTTTTCTCCATCGGCATTGACGAGTTATATCCGTAATCCGATTCAGTTTTATTTCCAGAAGATTTTACGCATCAGCGAAGTCGAAGAAGTAGAGGAAAACATTGCCTTGAATACGTTGGGAACTATTATCCACGAAACCCTAAAAGTTTTGTACGAGCCTTTCATTGGTAAATTTATTTCGGAAAGTGATATTCTAAATTGTTTCAAACAAATTGACGCTGAGGTTTTGGAGCAATTCAAATTGGTGTATAAAGAAGGCGAAATCAAAAAAGGTCGAAATTTATTGGCGTTTGAAGTTGCTAAACGAAATGTTTCGAATTTCTTAAAAGTAGAACTGGAAAGTATCAAGAACGGAGATGCAATAAAAATTTTAGGGTTAGAACAAACTTTCGGGCGACCATTACATCATCCTAATTTGCCTTTTCCGGTATTGATAAAAGGAAATGTGGACCGAATTGAAGAACGCAACGGAATTATTCGAATCATTGATTATAAAACCGGAAAAGTAGAAAAAGCAAGCGTCACTTTGAAATCTTGGAAAGGATTAACCGAAGACATTAAAAGCGATAAAATCATTCAGGTGCTCGCGTATGCTTATATGTATGAACATGAGGCAAAAGGAAAGCCAATTGAAGCAGGAATTATTTCTTTTAAGAATTTAAAGGCAGGTTTTCTTCCGTTTAATTTTAAAGAAGACAAAGAAATAAATTCGATTATAAATGAAGAAATTTTGACTAATTATTTAGAACAAATGGTTCTTTTGTTGAGCGAAATTTTAGACGAGAATATTCCTTTTGAAGAGAAAATAATTTAAATAGAATTCACAATCAGAAAATTAGCCAACATCTTTGAATTTTACAAAAGTACTTTGACGATAAACGTGTCAATAAGTGTTTTGGCATGGGTTTTTGAGGGGTTTGAAACCTTCAAATATGTGCTTATTATTTTTGGTTTCTTCATCAGTATTTTGATAAAAGAAGTGAATGCTAAAAATGAATACTTGTTTTATTACAACAACGGAATCTCTAAATTACATTTATTCATCTATGGTTTTCTAATGAATTTTGTTTTTTCGATGGTGCTGATTTTATTCATTAATGTAGTACTGAAACTCGTATGACTAAAAATATTTTAGAAGTAGACAGTGTTCAAAAACAATATGATGGAAAAATCATAGTTTCCGATGTGTATTTGAAATGTGAAACCACAGATATCATTGGCATTTTAGGAAGAAATGGTTCCGGAAAATCTACTTTGTTGAAAATCATTTTCGGAATTGTAACTGCCGATTTTAAATTTGTTCGAGTTGATGGCGTCGTGAAATCAAAAACTAGAGATTTACTAAATGAAATTAGTTATTTGCCTCAGGATAATTTTATTCCAAATTTATTTTCGATAAAAAAGACAATCTTATTGTCGATTGCCAAAGAGAAATTACAGGATTTCTATGCTGATGAAATGATTCAATCAATGCTGAACAAAAAAATAAAGCATTTATCCGGCGGAGAATTACGATATTTAGAAATTAAATTAATTCTGAGTAATGCGTCAAAATTTGTTTTGCTGGACGAGCCATACAATGGTTTGTCACCCATAATGATTGAAAAAATAAATGAATTAATTACAGAAATGTCTAGTGTAAAAGGTATTATTATCACGGATCATAATTATGAAAATGTGATTAAGGTTTCCACAAAACTGGCGTTGATGAAAGAAGGAAAAATGCACTACTTGAAAGACAAAAGCGAATTGGTTGAAAAAGGGTATTTGAAATCAGGAATGATTTAGATGCTTTTAAAAAAAGCGAACAATACGTTTAATAACTCGTCTTGATTCTCAATATGACTCATGTGTCCGTCCGGAAAAGTCACCAGTTTTACTGCAGTGTTTTCTATCTGTTCTTTGGTTTCTTCGTAATTTAAAACAGGATCTTTTTCGCCCAGAATCAATAATTTTGGATAAGGTGTAAGATGTAATAACACTTCCCGATCTTGTCGTATTTTCATTCCTTCCAGTGACGCAACGATTCCTTGAAGCGGTGTTTTTAAAGCTTCTTTTTTTACGCTTTCAATTTCGGATGAAAGTCGTTCTCTGTTGGCTTCGCTGAATAAGTTTGCAATAGAAAGTGAAACAAAATTCATAAAAGATTGTTTTACCGCTTTAATAGCCCGATCCCGATTTGTTTTTCGTTCCTCGCTGTCGGCTCTTGCGGTCGAGTTTAGTAAAACCAATCCTTTTATGGTGTCAGGATATAATTCTGCGAAAGCCAAAGCGACATAACCACCCATAGAATGCCCGACAAAAATGGCTTTTCGAATGCGCAATTCCGATAAAACTGCGTGAACAGCATCGGCATTATCTTCCATTGTTTGCACGTAACTCAAACATTCCGTTTCTCCATGTCCCAATAAATCAATCGTGATAACGCGGTTTTTTTTAGCAAACTCCGGAATATAAAAATCCCACATACCTTTGTTTTCCAAGAAACCATGAAGCAAGACTATAGCAGTTCCTTTCCCGGTATCGGAATAGGAGATGTTGGTATTTTTAAAGAGAATTTGTTTCAAAATGGAAATTTAGTCTACAAAAGTAACATTTTATTTTTTTAACCATTTAAGAAATATAAGGGCATAGAAGTAATTCATAAATGCGCTTGTATTAAAAATAGTATATTTGAGAAAAGCAATTGTAAATATGGCGAAGATTTTAATTACAGGAAATGGATTTGATTTATTTCATCATTTACCAACAAAGTATGGACATTTTATGTCGATAATGAAAACTATTGAGGGAAATAATTTTTCAAAAGACATCTCATTTGAAGATTTATTTGGCTCGTTTTTTAAAGATGAAAATCAAAATGATTACAAGTTAATAGTTGAAAATTATAAAGTTGCTGAATTTAAATTTGATGTAGATAAAATTAATGATTTGAAAGTTTCATTACATAATAATTTATGGTACAAATATTTTAAAAATGTAATAGAGATAGAAACTTGGATTGATTTTGAGGTTGAAGTTGAAAATGTTTTGAAACAATTATCAATTTTACTTAAATCAGAAACTCCCCAATTTAAAAAAATTAATAATTATAGAGATGTGCCAATAAATTATTCTGATTTTTGTTTATTTGGAATAATTGAGCATAAATATGATGATAAAGAACTTTTTAGTATTCCTGATGTGTATTTAGATAAAAGGAGATTAGGCATTAAAATCGGGCATGTATTGCGTGATTTGTCAAGTTCATTTGAGAGTTTTATAATTATTTTTAATCAATATCTTATTAATGTATTAGCTGTATTTTATGAAAATAAATCACATGATCAAATTATTCCTTTTCATTTAATCACTGAAATATATACTTTTAATTATACACCAACATTAGAAAAATTTTATGGTATTGATAAGTCAAAAGTGGTTTATTTACATGGCGAAATGCATGAAAAAAGCGAAATTCAAAATTTAGTTTTTGGAGTTAGTGAAATCCCTGAAGATGTTAAATTAGCCAAAGCATATGATTTTGCTAAATATTATCAGAGAATAAAGAAAAACTCTAATAAAAAGTTCATTAAAATTCCTTTAGACAGAACAAATCGACTTAATGAAGCGGTTTTTTATATAATTGGGCATTCTTTAGACGAATCTGACAGAGAATATATTAAAGATTTATTTAAATTTCTTGATTTTGATAAGAATGAAAAAGCTAAAATATGTGTATTTTATCAGAGTGATCATGATAGAGAGAATAAATTAAAAAATTTATTCAATATTATCGATAAGAATGTTATTATAGAAATGAATAAGGTTGGAAGACTCTATTTTGTTAAATTAAATATTGAAAATATTACTAAAGAATTCAATAGAGAGACTTATATAAAAAGCCATGGTTTCTCTTAATAAAAACAATAACGGCTTCCATTTTTGAAAGCCGTTATTATTTTGCTATTTCGAGAAATGGAAAGTTTAAATTACATACTAAAATCGTCTGTCGCCATCGAGCAAACTTCCCAATCCGCCTAATAAACTGCCTTCGTCGCGGCTGTTTCCGCCAGCTCTTGGTGCAGATGCAATGATTCTGTCGGCGAGTCGGCTGAAAGGCAAGGATTGTACATAAACTGTTCCCGGACCGCGAAGCGTGGCGTAAAACAAACCTTCGCCTCCAAAAATAGAATTTTTGATGCCGCCAATAAACTCAATATCATAATCAACATCTTTGGTAAAACCTACGATGCAACCGGTGTCCACTTTTAGGATTTCGCCTGCTGCTAATTCTTTTTTTGCCAATGTTCCGCCGGTATGTACAAACGCCAGACCGTCGCCTTCAATTTTTTGCATGATGAAACCTTCACCGCCAAACAATCCGCGACCGAGTTTTTTAGAGAATTCAATCCCCACAGAAACGCCTTTGGCAGCGCAAAGGAAAGCGTCTTTCTGGCAAATGAATTTTCCGCCAAATTGTGTTAAGTCAATTGGGATAATTTTTCCTGGATAAGGCGATGCGAATGAAACTTTGCTTTTGGTATTGTTTTGATTGATAAATGCTGTCATAAAAAGACTTTCGCCTGTTAAAACTCTTTTTCCTGCGCTTAAAAGTTTACCGAACAATCCGTTTTCTTGTTCGGAACCGTCTCCAAAAATGGTTTCCATTTGGATATTATTGTCCATCATCATAAAACTTCCTGCTTCGGCAATTACAATTTCCTGTGGGTCCAATTCTATTTCCACATATTGCATTTCCTCGCCGTAAATGTGGTAGTCTATTTCGTGTGCTTGCATGATTTCTGTGTTTTAAGTTTTTATTTAAAAGTTTTTACCATTAAGAAATTAAGTTTCATTAAGAATCAGAGCTTAATTTTTCTTAATTTCTTTTTGATTCAAATTACATATTGAATATGTTTTAAAAAATAGTTGTTGTTTTAAATAAGTCGGAAGGGTGATTATAAAGTTACAGTTTTACCATGAATTTTGGAATTCGTGTTTTGGAATTATAGATTTTCTCGTTGTAGCGCGCAAGGGATAACAGCGGAAAGCCCACAGTCTTGTCTTTTTGGACGAGACGAGGACTTATAGCGGATAGCCCGACGCAGCTGGAGTTTACGGAAGCTGGGTTGCGCCCAAAAAAAATCGGTTCACATTGCTGTAAACCGATTTGATTGTATGTATTTAAGGAATTAACTGTTCATTAATTCTTCGATTTCGTCCACTTCAATTGGGATGTTGCGCATCATGTTGAATGGTTCACCGCTTTCTTGAACGATGATGTTATCTTCCAGACGGATTCCGAAACCTTCGGCAGGAATGTAAATTCCAGGCTCTACGGTGAACACCATATTGGCTTGCATTGGCTCGGTCAGGATTCCGTAATCGTGCGTGTCCAATCCCATGTGGTGGGAAGTTCCGTGCATGAAATATTTTTTATAAGCGGGCCATTCCGGGTTTTCATTTTGTACATCGGCTTTGTCAATAAGACCTAAACCTAGCAATTCAGAAGTCATTAATTTCCCAACTTCTATATGGTATTGTTTCCAAAGAGTACCTGTTGTCAGCATTTTGGTCGCTTCGTTTTTTACATTTAAAACGGCATTGTACACTTCTTTTTGTCTTTTGGTATATTTTCCTGAAACCGGAATGGTACGCGTCATGTCACTGGAATAATTGGCATATTCAGCCGCAACATCCAATAAAATCAAATCACCGGCTTTACATTGTTGGTTGTTTTCGATGTAGTGCAAGACATTGGCATTGTTTCCGGAAGCGATAATTGGCGTGTAAGCAAAACCTCTGGAACGGTTGCGAATGAATTCGTGAATCAGCTCGGCTTCGATTTCGTATTCGGTAACGTTTGGTTTCACGAAAGACAATAATCTTCTAAAACCAAGTTCCGTAATATTACAGGCTTTTTGGATTAAGTCCAATTCTTCGGTTTCTTTTACGGAGCGAAGACGTTGCAATATCGGATTGCTTTTTGCGACAGCATGTGCCGGATATTTCTCTTTCCACCATTTTACAAAACGGGCTTCACGCGTTTCAGTTTCTACAGTGGCACGGTAATGCTCGTTTGTATTGATGTAAATTGTTTCAGCGTGCGTCATCATTTCGAATAAAACTTTTTCGAAATCCTGCAACCAATGTACGGTTCTGATTCCTGTTACTTCAAAAGCACGCTCTTTAGTCAGTTTTTCACCTTCCCAAATTGCAATGTGTTCGCTGGTTTCTTTCAAGAAAACCATTTCTCTTTGGTACTCGTATGGCGCATCCGGGAAAAGCAATAAAATACTTTCTTCCTGATCTACTCCGCTTAAATAAAAGATATCGCGGTGTTGTGCAAATGGCAAAGTACTATCGGCAGAAACGGGATAAATATCATTAGAATTGAAGATGGCAACGCTTTTTGGCTTCATCTGAGCCATGAATTTTTCTCTATTTTTTATAAATAAATCTCGGTCAATTTGATGATATTTCATTTGTTGATTTTTATTGTTTTTTATTTGTCAAATGGAATTCGCATAAAGCTAAAATTGGTTTTTTATACCATTTTTTTCTATGCTCATTTCATAACAATTCGTTTTTATACATTGAATATTCAAAAATACTAACTTTGAGAGAAACGGATGTTAATTACACTATAAAATTTTCAGATAACTATTTTTATGATTAATTTTCCAACTCAAATCAGTTTTTATGAAAAAAATAGTACTCTTCTCAGCCCTTATCGTACAAAGTATCTCTTGGGGACAAGTTTCTGCGGAAGCGATTCAGCAATCATTGGAAGCCAAAAAAGGAATGGAAAATCAATCGCTTTTTCAAAGTGTTACTTTCGAAAATGTGGGTCCAACGGTGATGAGCGGCAGAGTGGTAGATGTGGACGTAAACCCGGAAAATCCAACCGAGTTTTATGTAGGATATGCTTCAGGCGGACTTTGGTACACGAATAATAACGGAATGAGTTTTTCGCCGGTTATGGATGCGGCGCCAACGCAAAATGTAGGTGATATCGCGATAGATTGGAAACGAGGAACGATTTGGGTAGGAACTGGGGAAGTAAATTCGTCCCGATCATCTTATGCAGGAATTGGAGTTTTGAAATCTGAAGATAAAGGAAAGACTTGGCAAAATATGGGATTGCACGACAGTCATCACATCAGCAGAATCCTGATAAATCCATTAAATCCTGATGAAGTTGTTGTAGGCGCAGTGGGTCATTTGTATTCTAAAAATGAAGAAAGAGGAATTTACAAAACAACAAATGGCGGAAAAACGTGGAGTAAAACCCTTTATATAGACGATGAAACCGGGATTATTGATGTGGCTGTTTCGCCAAAAAACTTCAAGGTTCAATTTGCGGCTTCTTGGAGCAAAGATAGAAAAGCGTGGGATTTTATTGGAAGCGGTGCCACTTCAGGAATTTATAAAAGTGAGGATGCGGGATTGACTTGGAAACTTTTTTCGAATGCTGAAAGCGGATTTCCTGTTGGTGAAGGCGTTGGCCGTATTGGTTTAGCGGTTTATGATGATGCAAATGTATATGCCATTTTAGATAACCAATTCAAAAGACCGTTGCAATCCAAAAAAAGCAATTCGTTACCGATTGCGTTTTCAATGCCGGGAGACGAATTCTTGAAATTACCAAATAAAAGTCTGAATTCTATTCTAAAGAATTACGGATTGACCGAAAAATACAGAGCCGAAAACATCAAGCATTGGGTTGAAAACGGGTATTTGCAACCAAACGAAGCTGCAAAAGTGGTTTTGGATGCAATAAATAGTTTGGCCGAAACAGAAGTTATCGGAGCCGAAGTATACAAATCAAGTAACGGAGGGAAAAATTGGACGAAGACGCATCAAGATTTTATCGATGATTTCTTTTATTCGTACGGGTATTATTTCAGTGTTATTTCTGTTGATCCAAACGATGTGAATAAAATTTATTTGTCGGGTGTGCCTATTATAAAATCAAATGATGGCGGGAAAACATTCACCTCCATAAGCGAAGAGAATGTTCACGCAGATCATCACGTAGTTTGGGTGAACCCAAATAAATCAGGGCATTTAATTAATGGAAATGACGGCGGTTTGAACATTTCATATGATGATGGAGCGCATTGGGTGAAAAGTAATTCACATTCCGTAAGTCAGTTTTATGCAGTGAATGTGGATGAGCAAGAACCGTATAATATCTATGGTGGGATGCAGGATAATGGCGTTTGGGTTGGGCCAAGTACTTATAAATATTCATCAGAATGGTACCAAACCGGAAAATATCCATACGAAAATTTGATGGGTGGAGACGGAATGCAAACTCAAATTGACAAAAGAAATCCAAGTATTGTTTACACAGGTTTCCAATTTGGAAATTATTACAGAATTGATCGTGCAAAAAACAAACGTGATTATATTTCTCCAAAGCCAAAAAAGGACGAAAAACCATTTCGATTCAATTGGCAAACGCCTATTTTATTGTCTTCGCACAACCAAGATATTTTATACATGGGATCTAATTTCTTGCACCGTTCGATGAATCAAGGACAAACTTGGACTGCTATTTCGCCTGATTTGACGCAAGGAGCTAAAGAAGGGAATGTAGCTTTTGGAACAATCGCCGCCATCAGCGAAAGTACATTACAGTTTGGTTTGCTCTACACGGGAAGTGATGATGGATTGATTCATGTTTCGAAAGACGGCGGTGCGACTTGGAATAAAATTTCGGGAGATTTACCTCAAAACCGATGGGTTTCCAGAGTCGTGGCTTCGGCACACAAGAAAGAAAGAGTGTATGCGACTTTAAACGGATATCGAAATGATGATTTCACCAGTTATGTGTATGTGTCAGATGATTTTGGGCAAACCTGGAAAAACATCGCCAATAATTTGCCTGCAAGTCCAGTGAATGTAATTGTGGAAGATAATGTCAACGAGAATGTTTTGTACGTGGGAACGGACAACGGATTGTATGTTTCGTTAAACAAAGGAACGAGCTGGGATGATTTTTCTAGTAGAATTCCAAACGTGGCCGTTCACGATGTAGTGATTCAAAAGAAAGCAAAAGATTTAGTGGTGGGAACTCACGGTCGTTCAGTGTACAAAGTTAATTTGGAACAAGTGCAACAATTGAATGATAAAGTCATAGCTGAAAATCTTCATGTTTTTGAGCTTAAAAAGATAAAAAAATCAAGAGAATGGGGCAGCAGTTGGAGTTCTTGGGCTAAGGCTTCAGAACCAAAAGCAGAGGTTTGGTTTTATTCGAATGAAAATGCAGAAGTGCTTTTGCAAATTGAAAACAGCATGAAAGAAGTGGTTTATTCTCAGAAGATAAAAGCTGTAAAAGGATTGAATAAACACATTTACGATCTTTCAATGACTAAAACAGTAGCAGATAATTGGAAAAATAAAGACAAAAAACTAAAATTTGAAGCAGCCAAAAACGGTAAATATTACCTTCCAATTTCAATCAATAAAATAAGTATTCAAAAAGGAAAAGAGAAAGTGGTTACTGATCTTGAAATTATAGAATCAAAATAAACGGTCCTTTTATTTTAAAAACAAAAAACACGATTTCAGATGAAATCGTGTTTTTTTATGGTTGCAGTTTTTCTAAAACTGTGCTACTTCTGTAGAATCTTTCATCGCAGTAGTAGAAGATTTTCCTATTGTTACGGTATTTTGTACTGCATCAAAATAGGATGTCCCTACGAAACCTTGGTGTTTTACGGCTTTGAAACCGTGTTTTTGTAAAGCAAATTCTCTTTCCTGCAATTCAGAATAACCTGCCATTCCTCTTTCTTTGTATGCTTTAGACAATTCGAACATGCTAGTGTTCAACGCGTGGAATCCGGCCAATGTGATGAATTGGAATTTGTATCCCATTGCGGCAAGATCTTCGCGGAATGTTTCCATTTCAGCAACGGATAATTTTGCAGCCCAGTTGAAAGAAGGCGAACAATTGTAAGCCAACATTTTTCCAGGGAATTTTGCGTGAATTCCTTCGGCAAATTTTCTTGCGTAATCAAGATCTGGATTGCTGGTTTCCATCCAAATTAAATCAGCATAAGGCGCATAACTCAATCCTCTGTCAATTCCTTGCTCCACACCACAATTTACATAGAAAAAGCCTTCTCCAGTTTTTTCACCCGTGATGAATTTAGCATCTCTTGGGTCAATATCGCTTGTTAGTAAATTGGCCGCATCAGCATCTGTACGGGCAACAATCAGCGTTGGTGTTCCCATTACGTCTGCTGCTAAACGTGCTGCAATCAATTTGTTGATGGCTTCTTGTGTAGGAACCAAAACTTTCCCGCCTAAGTGACCACATTTTTTAGCAGAACTCAATTGGTCTTCAAAGTGAACTCCGGCAGCTCCCGCTTCAATCATCGATTTCATTAATTCGAAAGCATTAAGGTTTCCTCCAAAACCGGCTTCGGCATCAGCAACAATAGGAACTAAGTATTGTTTTTTATCGGTTGTTCCGTTTACTACTTGTATTTGATCTGCTCTCAAAAGGGCATTATTGATTCGTTTTACTACCAATGGAACACTGTTAGCAGGATATAAAGATTGGTCAGGATACATTTCGCCGGCTACATTTGCGTCAGCGGCAACTTGCCAACCGCTCAAATAAATAGCGTCTAATCCTGCTTCTACTTCTTGAATCGCTTGGTTTCCGGTAAGTGCGCCAAGTCCGGCTACAAAATCCTGAGAATTTAGTTTGTCCCATAAATTATTGGCTCCAATTCTGGCTACACTGTGCTCTATTTGATAAGAACCTTGCAATTTTACCACTTCTTCAGCAGTATAAGGTCGCTCAATGCCATTCCATCTTTGGTTCGTAATCCAGTCGGTAACTAATTCTTGAATTCTTGTTTCTGTAGTTTTCATTTTTCTTTTTTTTTGGTTGTTTGTTAATAGGTATCGCAATTGATTTTTAAATGTATTTGTATCCTGGAATTGTCAAAAATTCGATAAAATTGTCGTTCACGACCAAAATGTCTAATAATTGTTCGGCCAGTCTGTATTTATGTTTTTCATGATTTTCGTTTCCAACAAGCTTTCTGATTTTCTCAAATTCTTCCATCGCTAGTCGGTGATAATATTTTTCATTCAGTACTTTTTGATTGTCCAAAACCACTTCGTTTTGTAGCCATTGCCACAATTGTGATCTCGAAATTTCAGCAGTAGCGGCATCTTCCATTAAATTGTGCAACGCTGCGGCACCTTGTCCGTTGAGCCATGAAGCGATGTATAGAACGGAAATACTGATGTTTTTTCGAACACCTTCTTCGGTAATGGTTCCTTTTGGAGTTTCCAGTAAATCGCTTTCGGTAACGTGTACGTCTTCTCTTTTTACATGAATCTGATTTTTGGTCGGCATGTTTTTATCGAATACCGTCATGGCGAGCGAAACCAAATCCGGATGCGCGACCCAAGTGCCGTCATGACCATTTTTAACTTCCCGTTCTTTATCGGCAATTACTTTGTCGAAAGCTATTTTGTTGGCTTCTTCATTGTTTTTTATCGGAATTTGTGCTGCCATTCCCCCAATTGCGTGAATATTTCGTTCATGACATCTTTGAATAACCAATTGGGAATACGCACTCATAAATGGCGAAGTCATCGTTACTTGATCTCTGTTTGGAACTAGGAAAGCCGGATTTTTTCTTAGTTTCTTGATGTATGAAAAAATATAATCCCATCGTCCGCAATTAAGACCAACAATATGATCTTTCAATTCAAAAATGATTTCGTCCAATTGAAAACTGGCAGTTATGGTTTCTATTAAAACCGTGGCTTTGAATGTTCCGTTTTTCACGCCTAAATATTCCTGCGTGAATTCAAAAACTTCATTCCACCATCTTGCTTCCAGATAATGTTCCAGTTTTGGAATGTAAAAATACGGTGCCGTTCCATCCTCAATAAGTTGTTTGTGATTGTGAAAAGCATACAAACCAAAGTCAATTAAGGAACCTGAAGTTTGTTCTCCATCAATCAAAATATTTTTCTCCGGCAAATGCAAGCCTCTTGGTCGAACAATCAGTACGGCAGTTTCGTTGTTTAGACTGTATTTTTTATTTTTCACAGTGTCTTCAAGAGTGATGGTTTTATTTACCGCATCTTTCAGGTTTTGCTGGCCTGTCATTAAGTTGCTCCAAGTAGGAGAAGTGCTGTCTTCAAAATCAGCCATGAAAGTTTTTGCTCCTGAATTCAATGCATTGATGACCATTTTTCTATCGACCGGTCCGGTTATTTCGACTCTTCGGTCTAATAAATCCTCTGGAGTTTTTGCAGCTTCCCAATTACTGTCTCTGATGCTTTTTGTTTCAGAAGGGAAAGTTGGTAACGCGCCTACATCAAATAAATGCTGTTGATTTTTTCTTTCGGCTAATAGCAAAAGTCTTTTGTCATTGAATCTGTGATGCAATTCCGTTATTAAATCAATAGCTGCATCCGTCAAAATTGCTGGATAATGCTCTTTCGTTTCAGGTGAAAACTGTAACGTTTTTTCGGTTGTTTCAATAATATCTTTCATGGTTAAAATGTTTTACACGACAATGTTACAAAAAGTTTTTTACAAAACAAGCGAACGTACGCTAAAAATGAAAAATATTTTTTTTGGCGAAAATATTTTTTTAGTATATCTTTGAGATATGAACATAGAAAAGGATTATATCAAGTTAATTTTTGGATTAAAACTTAAGCAGGCTCGTACCAATAAGAACCTGTCACTATTTGGTTTGGCAAAAATCACGGACCTTTCAAAATCGTATTTGAACGAAATAGAAAAAGGGAAAAAATATCCTAAAACGGATAAAATCATTCTGTTGTCTGAAAAACTGGATGTTTCTTATGACAATATGGTTTCGTTGAAACTGGATAATAATTTGGCACCTATTGGAGAAATCCTGAAATCTGGGATTCTAAAAGAGATTCCTCTGGAGATTTTCGGGATTCAGGAAAATGATCTTATCGATATTATTGCCAATGCTCCTGCAAAAGTCAATGCGTTTATCAGCACGATTATTGAGATTGCGCAACATTATAATTTGACAAGAGAGAGTTTCTTTTTGGCTTCGTTGCGTTCGTACCAAGAAGCGCATACAAACTATTTTGAAGATTTAGAGCAGAAAGTGTTGCAGTTTTCCAAGGCGTTTCATGTAAATATTGACACCAAGATTTCGATTGAAGAGCTCACAGCGATATTAATTGAAGAATACGGTTATACGATAAAAGAACTCGTTTTTTCTGAGCAGGAACAATTGGGCGATTTGAGATCGATATTTGTACCAAAAAGCAAGACTCTATTGCTTTCATTAGATATTGACGAGCCTCAAAAGGCATTTATTCTAGCCAAAGAAATTGCGTATAATTACCTTGAAATCACCGAAAGGTTATATACGTTCAGCTGGATTAAATTTGATAATTTTGACCAAGTCCTGAATAATTTTTACGCTTCTTATTTTGCCGGAGCATTGCTTATTCCAAGACAAAAACTGATAGACGAACTGAATTTATTTTTGTCAAAAACTGACCCGAAGCCGCAGGAAATGATTGCTTTGATGAGCGGATTTAATGTTTCGCCTGAATCGTTCTATCAAAGATTGACTAATATTTTACCAAAAGATTTTCAGTTGAAGAATCTCTTTTTCCTGCGATTGTCTCATCAGATAGGAACGGATACGTATCAAATAAAAAAGGAATTACACATTACCAATCAGCAGGAACCGCATGCGAATGAAATGAATGAACATTACTGCCGAAGATGGGTTTCTATACGTACTATTGAGGAGTCTTTGAGGCAAAAGAAAAATCACTTTTTTGATGCGCAAATCTCCAGTTATGAAAACAGCAAAAATGAATATCTTGTTTTTTCATCGGCAACGCCGGATCCGTTTAAGGTAGATTGTATTCGTAGTATTTCGGTAGGAATATTGATTACACCTGGAATGAAGAAAAAATTCAAGTTTATCGAAAATGATTCAATCAAGAAACAGGTTGTTGGGGTTACCTGCGAAACTTGTGCTGTTAAAAATTGTTTGGAAAGAGCTTCGCCTCCAATTCATTTAGAGCAAAAAATGCGCAATGAAAACACAGATTTAATTGTGCAGCAATACATGACAAAATTCAGTTAAACATATTCTGTATTTAAATAAAAAAAGCACCGAAAGTTCAACTGTGAATTGTCGGTGCTTTTTTGTTGAAGTATAAATTAATCTACCCATTTGTAATAGCGAGCGCCAATTAAATTAGGAATTTCGTTTTCAATTCGGTCCAAAGTCCATTCGTTTTTAGGCGTTTGAATGCTGGTTTTTTGCTCCTTTTTATGTAGTTTGTTGTAGGTGTCAAAATCAATTTCAAAGCTTTTTTCTATTGTTTCAAAAAGATTGACACCAGCAATTGCTAATTTCCAGTCCGGTTGAATCGTTCCTTCAAAAACTTTCGATTTTGAACCGCTTCCATACGCCAGAAAACCAAATGTGCTGCCGCTTATTTCTTTTTCAGTATCGTAAAAATGAGCCAAAGTTGATAGTAATCCCATGAAAATAGAACCTGTGTATAGATTTCCAATTAATGAAGAAGCAATTTCTGCGGGCTTTAATTTTTCGTTTACAAATTCCTTGTAGGCTTCTGATTTACTGATTTCTTTCAGTTTATTTTGATATTCTGATGCATCTTCATTACCGGAAATAATTGTTTTGGAAGCATCCAAAGCATATATTTCAGATAACATTCGGCGTCCCTGAAAAGCATAAGGCAAATGCATGACGATGCTTTTCCAGGAATCATAAACAGTTTCGGTGGTATTTTTTAATTTTTTGAATGAAAAATACGCATCTCTGGTTCTGTCCATGTAACATTGATTCGAATATTGTCCGTCAAAAACAGGTTGGTCTTTGTGAATTTCAACTTCACTTTCTAAATTTTCAAACCAAGGTTCGTTAGTTGAATTTCCAGTAACTGCTGTTTTCGAAATCGTTCGGTACGGTTTGAAAAAGTCAAAAACTCCTTTTGTGCTGGTTGCCCAATTGTTTTCGAAAGCAATGATTCTTGGATTTGCAGTAATCAACATTGCCAAAGCTCCGGCGCCTTGCGTGTATTCTCCAGTAGAGTTTAAATCGTATTTTGCAAAATCAGTTGTGACAACAATTGCTTTTTTTGTTGGATTCAATTGTATAAAATCAATACAGTTTTGCATGGCATCAACTCCGCCAATACAGGCAAAGGTAAAATCAACCACATCGCATTCTGACAAAGTGTTTGCGCCAAATTTTTGTTCCATTAATGCAATCAAAAATGAGCTTATTGGTTTAGAGCTGTCAATGGCGCTTTCGGTTCCCACATAAATTCTGGCGATTTCATTGAGGTTGATGTTGTTGTCTGAGATTAATTTTGTTAATGCATTGGCGCCAAAAACAACTGTATCTTGATGTGTGTCCGGCAATGTCATTTTGATTAAACCCAGTCCTTTTTCTAGTTTTTCGGGTTCGATATTTCTGGCTTTTGCCAAAGTGTTTATAGGTAAATGTATTTTTGCAACATCAAAAGAGATGGCGTCAATTCCTGTTTTCATTCTTCAATTTTTAACGTGTAAAGTTAAAAACGCATTGTCTCGATACAATTATTTTAGGGACATAAAATCATCGCGCCGGGTGTTTTTATTGATTTGGAAATAAAGAACAATAAAAATTATTGAATTAGTAATTTCAGGCTGTTTGAGGACTGGTTTTCGGTCAATTTCGTGGTGTATTATTTAAGATTTTTTTCTTTTTTGTTTAACTGTTTTTCGGGCTGTTTTTGGATTTATGTTTGATATTTAAGGATTTCTTGATATTTTGTGTAAAACACTTTAAAATCATTATAAATAACAGCGAAAAGGTTGTAGTTCCTGTCTAATTGCTTTATTTTTGTAGAATTTTTTAAAACAAATTATATAAATCTTATGGCAAAATCTGCATTATTGAAATCGTCAATAGCAAAAAAAGTAGCTATGGCACTTTCAGGACTTTTTTTGATGTTGTTTCTAGCACAGCATTTTTTTATCAATATGACATCGGTTTTTAGTTCCGATACTTTTAATTCGATTTCTCATTTTATGGGAAATAATCCATTAGTTCAATTCGTAATACAGCCTATTTTGATAGTTGGAGTGGTTTTTCACTTTATCATGGGTTTTGTTTTGGATTTCAAAAACAGAAGTGCCAGACCAATTGCATATGCAAAGAACAACGGAGCGGCAAATTCTTCTTGGGCATCAAGAAACATGATTATTTCCGGTTCAGTTATTTTAGCGTTTTTGGTATTGCATTTTTACGATTTTTGGGTTCCTGAAATGGTGTACAAATATGTAGATGTTAGTCCATTGGATGAAACAAGGTATTTTCATGAGCTAGTGGCGAAATTTGAAAGTCCTGTACGTACAGGATTGTATAGCTTGTCTTTTGTCTTGTTAGCATTACACTTAAAGCATGGATTTAGTTCTTCTTTTCAATCGGTAGGATTTAGTAATAAATATTCTAGAGGATTGAAAAATTTCGGATTAGGATTTGCTTATGTGGTTCCTTTCGGATTTATTTTTATTGCGCTTTTTCATCATTTCAATCATTAATATTCAATTATAATGGCATTAGATTCAAAAATTCCGAATGGTCCAATTGCGGACAAATGGACAAATTATAAAGATCATATTAATTTAGTAAACCCTGCTAACAAACGTAATTTAGATGTAATTATAGTTGGTACAGGTCTTGCTGGAGGTTCTGCTGCTGCAACTTTAGCAGAATTAGGATATAACGTAAAAGCTTTTTGCTTTCAAGATTCACCACGTCGTGCACACTCAATTGCTGCACAAGGGGGAATTAACGCTGCAAAAAATTATAAAGGAGACGGAGACTCTGTTCACAGATTGTTTTATGATACTGTAAAAGGTGGAGATTACCGTGCTCGTGAGGCTAACGTACACCGTTTGGCTGAAGTTTCGTCTAATATTATTGACCAATGTGTGGCACAAGGTGTTCCATTGGCTCGTGAATATGGAGGATTGTTAGACAATCGTTCTTTTGGAGGAACTTTGGTTTCTCGTACTTTTTATGCACAGGGACAAACAGGCCAACAATTGCTTTTGGGTGCTTACTCAGCAATGAACCGTCAAATAGGTCGTGGAAAAGTAAAAATGTACAACCGTCACGAAATGCTGGATTTAGTAGTCGTAAACGGAAAAGCAAGAGGAATTATCGCTCGTAACTTAGTTACCGGAGAAATAGAAAGACACTCTGCTCATGCTGTTGTTATTGCTTCTGGAGGATACGGAAACGTTTTCTTCTTGTCAACTAATGCAATGGGATCTAATGCTACTGCAGCTTGGAAAATCCACAAAAAAGGGGCTTTCTTCGCAAATCCTTGCTACACACAAATTCACCCAACTTGTATTCCAGTTTCTGGAGAACACCAATCGAAATTGACATTAATGTCAGAATCATTGCGTAATGATGGGCGTATCTGGGTTCCTGCAAAATTAGAAGATGCGCAAGCTATTCGTGAAGGAAAGAAAAAAGCAACCGATTTATCAGAAGCGGAAAGAGATTATTTCTTAGAAAGAAGGTATCCTGCTTTTGGTAACTTAGTACCTCGTGATGTAGCTTCTCGTGCTGCCAAAGAAAGATGTGATGCTGGTTTTGGAGTAAACAAAACTGGAGAAGCAGTTTATTTGGATTTTGCCGCAGCTATTCAACGTTACGGAAATGAGCAAGCTTATGTAAAAGGATTGGATACTAAGGACACTAAATTAGTAACTAAATTAGGTACTGAACTTGTAAAAAGTAAATACGGGAACTTGTTCCAAATGTATTATAAAATTGTAGATGAGGATCCTTATACTTCTCCAATGATGATTTACCCTGCGGTACATTATACAATGGGTGGTACTTGGGTTGATTATAACTTACAAACTACAATTCCGGGTTGTTTCTCTATTGGGGAATCAAACTTCTCAGATCACGGAGCTAACCGTTTAGGAGCTTCGGCTTTGATGCAAGGTTTAGCTGATGGCTATTTTGTATTGCCTTATACAATAGGTGATTATTTAGCTCCAGATATTAAAATGGGAACAATTTCTACAGATTTACCGGAGTTCGTAGCTGCTGAAAAAGCGGTTAAAGACCAGATTGATAAATTCATGAACAATAACGGAACACATTCTGTTGACTATTTTCATAAGAAATTAGGGAAAATTATGTGGGACAAAGTTGGAATGGCTCGTAATGAAAAAGGACTTAATGAAGCAATTGTAGAAATTGCTGCTTTACGTGAAGAGTTTTACAAAGATGTTAAAGTTCCCGGAACGGATAAAGGTTTCAATCAAGAATTGGAAAAAGCGACTCGTGTTGCCGATTTCCTTGAATTGGGTGAATTGTTTGCTAAAGATGCCTTACATCGTAATGAATCTTGTGGAGGACATTTCCGTGAAGAATACCAAACCGAAGAAGGTGAAGCGCAACGTGACGATGAAAATTTCGCTTACGTAGCAGCATGGGAATACACAGGAAAACCAAGTGAAGCTGTTTTGCATAAAGAGCCGTTGGTATTTGATAACGTGAAATTAGTTCAAAGAAGTTATAAATAATAGTCTATTGTCTAACGTCTAAAAGTCAAATGGCTCAATGTCAATCGACTTTCGACTTTCGACTTTATGATTTTCAAACTAAAAATATGAAACTTACATTAAAAATATGGCGTCAGAAAAATGCCGCTGCAGAAGGAAAAATAGTTGAATATCCGATAGATCATATTGAACCAGACATGTCGTTTCTTGAAATGCTTGACATTTTAAATGACGAACTAATCATGAAAGGGGATGAGCCAGTTGCATTTGATCATGATTGTCGCGAAGGAATATGCGGAATGTGTTCTTTGTACATCAATGGTGAAGCTCACGGACCGGACAGAGGTGTTACAACGTGTCAATTGCACATGAGAATGTTCAAGGATGGTGATACTATTTTTATCGAGCCATTCAGAGCTAAAGCTTTTCCTGTAATTAAAGATTTAGTTGTTGACAGAAGTTCTTTTGACAGAATTCAACATGCAGGAGGATTTATATCTGTAAATACATCTGGAAATACAATTGATGCAAACACAATCCCAATTAACAAAAAAGATGCTGATACTGCTTTTGATTCAGCTGCTTGTATCGGTTGTGGAGCTTGTGTAGCGAGTTGTAAAAACTCATCGGCAATGTTATTTGTTGCTGCTAAAGTATCTCAATATGCTTTGTTACCACAAGGACGAATTGAAGCTACTGACAGGGTTTTAAATATGGTTAGTCAAATGGATGCCGAAGGTTTTGGTAACTGTACTAATACTGGAGCTTGTGAAGTAGAATGCCCAAAAGGAATTTCTCTTGAAAATATTGCTCGAATGAACAGAGAATATATGTCGGCAAGTTTGAAAGGATAATAGTATTCTTTAAGAATATAAAGTTAAAAAAAACGCATTCATTAAATTGAATGCGTTTTTTTTTTATGACTAAATGTTAGGTTCCAGCATTTGTTTAGTCTTTCCATCCCCAAGGTGCGGAAGGTGTTGGAACTGTTTTTGTAATGTCAAATTTTACGGTAAACAATCGGTCTGAACCAATGCGTCTTAGATTATAAGTAAAAGAAGTTTCGTCTAAAGTAATCCACCAGACATTTGCAGCGGCATTTGGGATTAAATCACAAGTTTGTTGATCTGCCGGGAAAAACTGAAGTGTAGATGAACCAGAATTAGAAGTTGTTCCGCCGTATTGTGTCACTTTATCCTCAGAACCATCTTCGTGGCGGTGGTCGTGTTTCAATTGAATACGGTCATTTTTGTATGATAATACCCAAGTTCTGGATTTATCTTCTCCTACAAAAAACGGAATCCGAATCGTGTTTTCGTCACAATTGCGAATGTGCATTACTAGTTTTTTATCTCGAAAAGTGTCATTGGCAGCACCTTCTTTTACTTCACCTTCGAATGATTTGCCGCATTGTTTTTGTAAATTTTCCCAAAATTGTTTAGCTCCTGATTTTTCTTGTCCAAAAATCAGAATAGAACATAACAGTGAGCAGACAAGAAGTATCTTTTTCATAAAGTTGTTTTTTGCTAATATAATGAACTTATGGTATTGTGATATTTCTTATTTTTATAAAAAATAAAACAATGCAAGTCATCCTTATCCAAGCTCCTTTAATTTGGGAGAATCCAAAGTTAAATCGCGATTATTTTGAAACCAAAATAAATGAAATTGCTTCGGCAGTTGATTTAATTGTATTGCCGGAAATGTTTACGAGCGGTTTTACAATGAGTCCTGAAAATGTCGCTGAAACAATGCAAGGCGAAACGATAGTTTGGCTTAAAGTATTGGCGAAAGCCAGAAATTGTGCCATTACAGGAAGCTTAGTTATAGTGGAAAACGGAAATTTCTACAATCGATTAGTGTTTGTATTTCCTTCCGGAGAAATGCAGTTTTATGATAAAAGGCATTTGTTTACTTTGGCTGGCGAAGACAAAGTCTATACAAGTGGGGACCAAAAAACAGTTGTAGACTACTTGGGTTGGAAAATCTGTCCATTGATTTGTTATGATTTAAGATTTCCTGCTTTTTCAAGAAATTCAGAGGATTATGACGTGTTGATTTATGTGGCAAGTTGGCCAAAAATCAGAACAAATGCTTGGGATGCTTTATTGAAAGCCCGAGCGATAGAGAACATGAGTTATGCGATTGGTGTCAATAGAATAGGAACTGATGCGAATGATTATGAATATATTGGTCACTCTCAAGCAGTTGATTTTCTTGGAAATTATGTCTTGGAGCCAAAAGAATCTGAAGGTTTATTTTCAGTGGTTTTAGACAAAGAAAAAATGCTGGAAACCAGACAAAAATTAGGTTTTTTGAACGACAGAGATACTTTTGAAATAAAAAACAGATAATTTTAGTTTCGCTTATCGGTTTTCTTGTCTGTTTTCTTTTTAGGTTCGGGAGTGTAAGGAATGCTCAAGTCAAAAACTTGATTTACATCCCAATTAGCACGAACATCGATTTCCTTGGAAAAATAAATCACTTCTTCGGCTTGGCGTTTTTCCAAATAGTTACCGGAATCCCATTCCTTATTTTTATTAGTGTCATAAATAGCACGTAATGTATAAAGCGTAGGTTCGATTAAATTAAATTCTACCGTGGTGTTTTTTTCGCTGTATTCAGTCGCTAAAACATCTCCTTTTAGATTCGTCAGTTCTACAATGACAGGAAATTGTTTTACATTTTCCAATACCACTTTAAGATTTCCGTAATCGGAGGTGTTTCTCGTATTTAGTTTATAGGTCAACGTATCATTCGATTTTTCGAAAAAATCAGTTAACGCTCCAGGCAAAATTTCAAAAGTGTAATTTTCTGAGGGTTCCTTTTTAAAGTCAAAATACAATTTTTGATTAAATTCGTCATATTCAGTGGTAAAAGGCACTGCGGTTTTTGCATTGTTGATTAAATTTATTTTAGAATTCTCAATGCGAATTAATGGAGTTGAGCTTTCTAAAGTAAAACGCTCTCGGGATTTTAAGTTCCCGATTTGTAAGGCAGAAATACTCAAAGTGTCTTTTTTCTGGTCTTTTATTTTAAAGGTGAAATTGGCTTCGTATTTGTCTTTGGCTACAGCCAAATTTAGCGAATCTACTTTGATGGGTTTGTACCAAACTTGAAGGGAATCCTTTTTTGGTAATTTAGTAATGATATTGGAAAGGACTTCCGTGTTGTTTTTTAAGATTAATTTTGGTCGGGCAGCAGCAGAATTTACAACGCCTTCATATCCTAAAAACAATCTGTTTCCAGATGCTTGAGTTGGTTTGAACGTTTTGAAAGGCAATGTTTCCTTGAATAATTCCAACTCGTAAAGGGTGTCGTTTGGAATAGTGATAAACGCTTTGCTGAATCCAATTTTATCCGTT
Organism: Flavobacterium sp. XS2P24; assembly: GCF_030010285.1. Lineage (NCBI taxonomy): Bacteria > Pseudomonadati > Bacteroidota > Flavobacteriia > Flavobacteriales > Flavobacteriaceae > Flavobacterium > Flavobacterium sp. XS2P24. Next base: position 20,822 of record NZ_JASCRU010000020.1, on the reverse strand, counting down.
TTTGGATTGTATTTGTTGTTGCTGTTGTAGTCTTTCATAGCCACAAGAAGATACTTTCCGGCTTTTAGATTCTCAAAACGAAAGGTCTTCAAGCTGTCTAAAGTATTGGTCACATATCTTGGGTTCTCATTATAGACTACTGAATCTTTAAAAGTATCATTCACGTCATAAAGCATAACCGAAACGAATGATTCTACTTCTTTATCATAAGCGCTTTTTACAGTTCCGCCAAGGCTTAAAGAGTCAATATAATCGCCAGTTGAAAACACATATTTGAATTGATTTAACGGATTTCCTTCGTTATTGTCAGCGATACTTTGGCCAAAATTAAAGCTGTAAGTGGTATTAGGCTGTAATGTATCTTTGATTTTTATAGTAATCGTTTTGCTTGGAGTGGTAGGCAGAATTGACGGTTCGTATTTCATTGGTGGTGAAATAATCAACTGCTTGTTAAGATTTTTGAGTTTAATGTTCTCGTCAAAAACTAGTTTGATTTCGTTTCCTTTGAAATTTTTGTTGAAATTTTCAGGAAAACTTACTTTTAAAACAGGGGCAATGGTATCTTTCAAACCGCCAGTGATGGAGCCTCTTTTTGCGCATCCAACAATAATTAAAAGCAATAAAAAGAAGGAGTATTTTAAATTGTTTTTCAACATATCAAATCATAATTAGAATCTACAAAATAACAATTATAATTCATGCAATCGAAATTTTTTATAGAATTATTATGAGCGATTTAATTCCGCTTACTTTTTAGAATGCTTCCCTTTTTTTGTTTTTAATGTTTAATTTTACATCAAATAAGTTTTGTTACGGCTGGCTTATTGCTTGAATTTAAAACCAACGTTGAATTGATAGTATAAATAATGAGAAAAATAGAACATATAGGGATTGCTGTTAAAGATTTAGAAGTATCAAATTTAGTTTTCGAAAAACTCTTTGGTGCTCCGGCTTATAAATTTGAAGATGTAGAAGCCGAAGGGGTGACAACTTCTTTTTTTATGAACGGGCCCAACAAAATTGAACTTCTTGCCGCAACCAATCCAGAAAGTCCCATTGCCAAGTTTATAGAAAAAAAGGGAGAAGGGATTCATCATATTGCTTTTGATGTTGAAGATATTGTTTCAGAAATAGCGCGTTTGAAAAAGGAAGGGTTTGTAGTCTTGAATGAAATTCCTAAAAAAGGAGCTGATAATAAGCTAGTTGCATTTTTGCACCCAAAAAGCACTAATGGTGTTTTGATTGAATTGTGTCAGGAAATAAAATAATTTAAGTACATATAAATGAGTAGTATTCTAATATTCAGTTGGTTTCTGTTTGAAATAAGTTAATAATTGAACTATATTAAAATCTAAGTCAAAAATATTTGGAGCAAATGAAAAATAGTAGTAATATTGCACACTCTTAACCGGTCCTATAGCTCAGCTGGTTAGAGCACCTGACTCATAATCAGGTGGTCCCTGGTTCGAGCCCAGGTGGGACCACAAAACCTAAGCCTTTCAAGCAATTGAAGGGCTTTTTTTATTGAATAAACTGAGTAAATACAGGGATTCTATTTAAACTTAGATTTATAAAAATAGTCAACTTACCAACTTTTTTACACAAAAAAGAGGTGCTATTCGGGTGACTATCTCAATTTACGAGGGTGCCTATTTTTAAGTCCAAAACGTATGCTAATTAACTGTAAAACAATTAGCTATGAAAAAAGAAAATTTTAAAATTCTGTTTGTTATTAAATTGTACAAACTAAACAACAAAGGAGTATGTCCTATCAATGTGAGGATTACTTATCAAGGAGCAAGAAGAGAAAACGCAACAGGTTATTTTGTAGAACCAAAACTTTGGGATTCAAAACGGCAATTAATAATTTCAAATACATCGGATGCTTTAAATACTAATGCCCATTTAGAATTAATAAAACAGAAAATCAAAAACTCTTATTTATCAATTCTTTTAGAAACTGATGATTTTGAAGCAAATGATATTTATCTAAAATACCTTGGTAAACCTCTAAAAGAAAGTGAGTTTGTGGTTAAGTATTTCCAAAAATATTTAGATAAAATTTTTAAATTAATTGGTAAAGATTTAAAATTAGCAACTTGGAAAAAATATAATTATGCCTGTATTCAAATCGTTGGTTTTATTAAATTCAACTACAAAAAAAATGATATCTCACTTGATAAAATCAATTTACAGTTTTTAACTGAATTTGAATATTATCTTAAAACAGAACAGAACCAATCTCAGTCTACTATTAACAAAGCAATACAGCGGTTTAGAAGGCTTATAAGCATTGCAATAGCGGAGGGTTTTTTAGATAAAGATCCATTTATACTGTACAAAGCCAAAAAAGTAAAAAAGGAAATTGTTTTTCTAACTCATGAGGAATTGGAAACGCTTGAAAAAACGCAAATATCACAATCAAGATTAAGTTTAGTAAAAGACTTATTCATTTTCTGTTCTTATACAGGGTTAGCCTATTACGAAATGTCTAATCTTGAAAAACAGAATATTCAAATAGGTTTTGATAAGGTTTACTGGATTCAGATGAAGAGAGAGAAAACAGAGCGTCAAATCTCCATTCCAATTCTACCAAAAGCTCAAGAAATAATTGAGAAATATTCTACTGATAACAATCGTATATTTCCGTTGATAAGCAATCAGAAATTCAATTCATATTTAAAAGAGATTGCAGATATAACTGGAATTGAAAAAAGACTTACTCATCATACAGCCAGAAAAACTTTTGCATCAACTATCCTCCTATACAATGACGTTTCTATGGAGATCGTTTCGGAACTACTAGGTCATTCAAACATGGTCATTACACAGGAAAGTTACGGTAAGGTTGTACAGAAGAAAGTGAGTGAAGCAATGATAAGTCTTTCTGTGAAATTAAAATAAAATTATATCCTGATTTAACATGAATTTTTTGTTGGTCAGGATACTTTTATTAAAATTCAAACTCACTTATTTAAAAAGTTCTATTACATCAACTTCTAATGCTTTGGAAACTGTTTCTAAAGTGGAAAGAGTTGCATTAGCTCTTCCCGCTTCTAATCTGGACATATTACTCTTCTCAAAGTTACACTTCGCAGCCAAATCTTGTTGAGATATATTTTTCTCAATTCTGATTTCCTGAATACGTTTACCAACCTTTATTTGTAAGGAATTTTCCAAATCTAAATTATCATTTATGATAAGTCAAAATTTGTTCTATATTTGTTTAATGTGGTTATCATAAAAGATAACTATGTTTTATTTTACAGAATGTGGAAACCCGTAATGGAATGATTTTGAAAACAAATTACTTTGTTAACATATCACTAAAAGTAGGTATTGTGGAAAGAAAGTAATACATGTTCCTTTGTTAGTAAAAGAAACTAGCAAAAGTAGTATAGGTTTGTTTTGAATTAAAAACTTAAGGAGTATCAAAAACAAACAGTTCTGAAACATCAATTTTTAGAGCCTTAGAAATAGCATATAAAGTAGTAACAGAAGTATTAATAATACCTCTTTCAATTCTGCTAATTTGGGAAATTTCAACACCAAGTTCATTTGCAAGTTGTTCTTGGCTGAATCCTTTTGCTAAACGAAGTTGTCGAAGATTCCCGCCAAAGTTGACTAGTACGCTTTTCTTATCTTGATTATCCACGAGATAAAATTCGACGAATAAATTAATTTTAATGTAGGCATATTTGCCTACATTTACAAAATGCACAAGATAAAATAATTAAATAAAAAGAACAATTATAACAAAAAATATTATGAAATCAAAAATGAAAAAATTCCTTTATTTAGTTAGTGCTACTTTGCTAGCTCTAACATCTTGCTCTAAAGATGAAAGTGTTTCAGAACCAGTTACTGATACAAATGGTACCGAAACAGTTAGTACGGTTTTCGTAAAAAAAATAATACGCACTTACAGCGCCAATGATATTGTCACGTCTACCTATATGTACAACGGCAATAAAATAGTACTAGAAAGTAATGATGGAGGTTTTGTCGCGAACTATACATATACAGGGAATATGATTACAAAAATTGAAGAAAGAGTAAATAATCAGTTTCAAAGCTCACGAGAATTTACTTATGTTGATGGGAAGGTTGCTACAAAAGTTTGGAAACGAAATTATGGAGGCACAACCTCTTACGCATATACACACAATTCCAACGGCACTGTTTCTTACAAAATGACTCAGTCTACTGGTATGAATACAGGCATCTTGACTATTACAAATGGGAATATAGTAAAAAACGAAGTGTTTTATAATGGCTCGCTTTCTAATACGTATACTTATGGATATGACACTAAAATTAATCCTTTTAAGAATGTCCTAGGGTTTAATTTGTTACTTGAAACTGATGAAGAAATGTTTTCTCCAAATAACATGATTCAAGATGGCGGAGGGTCTCCTACATTTAATTACATCTTAAAATACAACGTAAATGGTTTTCCAACGGAGAAAAAACGTTCCGATGTTAGTTCGGGAAGCTCAGATGAGCTTACTCAATATTTTTACTAAATGGGTAATCTACACGAAAGAAAGCAAAGCTTAAAACCAATTTTAGAGTAGATAAAATATATTAATACTTGTATTTGTGATTTATGTCATTATTGCTTTTATAGTAGGAAAGCTTTAGCCGTTACAACTATTAGGAAATAAAGTATGCCTTTTGAGACCAAATTCATCCTGTGAAATTAGTCAATCAAAAGAATTAAAAAAAGCAAATGCATAAGAATCATATTACACTCGTGCTATATAAATTAAAAAAACTTAACTATAAAAATTTAATTATGACAAAAATTTTAGTAACCATAGGAGCAATATTGATTTTCCTATTAATATTTGGAGTATTAATTGCCAGCCAGAAGAGTAGTGGAAATTCAAATCCAGGTATTTTTGGAATTATACTCTTTGGAGGACTTATAGCCGGAATAAGAGCAATTTGGAAAAAACCAGATAGTTCAATTGAGAAAAAGAAGGAAGATGACAATTTCAAATTAGACAAAACGATTTAATAATGTTCAAAAATTACTATAAAATTCTTGATATTAATAAAACGTCATCAGAAGAAGAAATCAAGATTGCATTCAAAAAACAAGCTATAAAATGGCATCCTGATAAAAATCCAAATATCGATTCAACAGAAAAAATGCAAGATATCAACGAGGCAAAATTAATTCTTTTAGACCCAGAAGCAAGAGCTAAATATGATATCGAATATTCAAAATTTGAAAAGAAAGGAACTAATGAAAATCAAAAAAGTGAAAACAAACAATATTCATTTGATGATGATATCTTAGAAAAATGGATAGAAAACGCGAGAAGACAAGCGGTAGATCTGGCAAAACAAACAATTAAAGAAATTGCAGAATTAAGTGTTACGGCGACAAAAGCTGCTGGTTCAAGAATGCTTGAAATGGTTATCTTTTATGGAATTGCAGCAGTAATAGTAATGATAATATTTAAAGCATGTTTATAAACAATCAAAAAAACTTAAAAAAATGAAAATAATAATATCTGGATTAGCATTAATAATTTTAATGATTTCTTGCGGAAATAAAACTCCAACCAAATTTGTGGAAACACCATTGTCCAAAAATTACTCTATAGAAATACCAATTAAATTTAAAAAATTCAAGGAGAACAGTTGGAAACTTCCTGAACATACCTATTTAGATATTGTTGTCGCTAATGATACTGCGTCAAATCTTGAAGATGAGTTAAAAGGCTATATTAATTATTATAGCTCTCAAGAAATGTATAATGGGCAAACTTTTATTAAAAAAGAAAAATTTGAAATTAACGGTTTTAAAGGTTTAATATCTTACTATGAAAAGGATAATAAAGGAAAAAGATTAGGTTTGATAAATTTAAAATCTTACATAGTATATGCAGTTATTCAAGATACTACAAATAGGATTTTATTGAATTCTATTAGTTTAAGCAATAATATTAATGATGATTTATCTAAAAGTATTAAATCCATAAAACTAAAAAGAGCTCTAGTTAGCAATACTCGAAATGATTTTGACGAAACAAAAGCCCAAAAAGAAGGTTTTCAAGTTTTTAAAAATGAAAATTTCATAATAAAATGTAAAGGAAAAATATTATTGGATAAATTAAGAGTTGAACAAATAGAACAAAACGGACTATCAAACAATTCAAAACCATTTCATGTTTTTATAAAGGGAGTCGATTATAACATAAATGTAAGTGATTTAAGTAGTGTCCTAGCAGGTCAAAATAAAGAAGAGCTAATTAAACATAATCAAGAAGATTTGACATATTATCAAACAAAATTCAATGAAATGGCAATAAAAAATCAGCGAGGTAAATTTAAAAATATTGATGCTGTTTATTATCAAAATTCTCAAGAAAACAAACAATCAAAAGCTGTATATTTTCATCATAAAATGAAAAGTTATATGCTACAAGTTACAAGTAAACAAAATACAGATAAACTATTCAATGAATTTATCAATTCATTTGAAATAATTAAATTATAAGAAATGAACGCAAAATTTTTCTTAGCCCTTGAACTATTTCTGGTTTTAGAAATATTACGGGGAAATGATCTTTATTTGTGACTTGTGCAACTAGAAAATTTGCGAAGTACTAGAAAAAAGAACTAGAAGCAAAAAACTGCTTACTTACTTTAAACAGTTTTAATAAATCTCAAAACGGAATAATATTATTAACCAACCCAAACAAATGAAAAAACTACAAATATTCATTATTCTTTTTCCTTTCCTATGTTTTTCACAGGATAAAATTACAGTATCCAAAGGAACAAAAGACACTTATATTGAAACTTACCAATATTATAGCTACAATGATAGCTATTCTATTAAAGAAGCGTACAGACTAGGTCCTTCAAGTGCAAAATTATTAAAAGATGCAATTTCTACATCTATAAAATGGTCAAAACTGAATGAAGAACACGAAAAAAAATTTGAGAAAGAAATTGTTAGATTTAAAGTAATGGATAAAGAAAGTTATAAATTTCATGGATATGTCGATAAGTTTACTGAAGAATTTACTTTAATTTTCAGAGGGTACGAGGATGGTATATTCGAAGTCATTATTAAAAAATATGATGGGTTTGGAGATTTTATAAAAATTGACACTATGAACCAATTGGTTAATTTTCAAGATTTACTTAATGGCAAATCTGCAAACAACGAAATTGATGATGTTTTTAAAAATTAAAACACTAAAAATCATTCTTGAAATTATATTAATCATTGGAGCCTTTAGTTTACTTATTACTTTATTCCAAACAATTAAATTCTTATGAAGCTCCAGAATTAACTTGGCATTTAGTCGAAATGATACTGATGCCATGAGGTGTTTATACTTTTAATGTTACAGAAGAAAAATATGGGACAATTATTAAATGCAAAATGTAACCTTTGCAATTTTGAAACAGATTTTAGATATGGTGGAGGTCGGTTTAATTACCATGAAAACTGCCCTGTTCCGGCAATAAATAAAGAAACTGGACACTTTGAAAGTGTGAACTACATTACAGAAAAAAATAATAAACAGTATTTATTCTATACTGATAAGCAATTAAAGGGTGATAATGGCAACAATAATGTCTACCAAAATTTTACTTTAGAACTAAATCAAACCAATAATTTATGCCCAAATTGCAATCAGTATTCTTTTGACTTTGCAATTAGAATGTTTTATTAATCAGTGAATACAAAATTAATATTAAAGAAAAACAGAGCAACTATAACGGTTGCTCTTTTTCTTTGGTAAACTCAAAACCTTCGCAAAATTTTTTTTTAAATTTTTTTTCAAAGCAAGCGTAACTTAATTAAGAGTCATACCCCGACTTCCATTATGTTTTGGGGATATACCCGCACTAAAACACGTTGGAATTAGATTCATCACTCCACCTTGTTCAAACTTTGCGGGTTTCCCGTTTTGTCTAATCTTATAAATTATTAAAACTATGGTTACAATTTCAGATTACAAGTCTATTGAAAAAGAAGACGGAGAAAGCTTCTTAGTATTGGTATTACAAGGAGGAGTTGAGCCTGTTAAAAGCCAAGCAACTGGAAAGATTTATTTTACCGCTAGAACTGCTAATGTTCCAGCAACATTTGATGAAATAACTTGTCAAAGTTTAATTGGTTCTCAATTTGAAGGAATTATTAGAAAAGTTAAAAGTGAACCTTATCAATATACGATTAAGGAAACTGGCGAGATTGTTAAACTAGATTATCGTTATGAATACGTAATAGATACTGACGAAATAATCAAAGATCAAGTTATCGAAGAAGAGTTTGTCGCTTAAACATTTTTGAAAAACACATATAAAGGTCTCCCTAACAAGGAGACTTTTTTTGTTTAATGCTATTCGGATTCAAAAGATTACCTCTTAAAAAAACATTTAAATCTAAAAATTATGAAATTACAAAAGGCAGAACGCCATCAAGTTAAACTACGTATAGGGCTTTCAGGTCCTAGTGGGTTTGGGAAAACCTATTCTGCATTGTTATTAGCATTTGGAATTACAAACGATTGGAGCAAAATTGCTTTGATTGATACTGAAAACAAATCAGCAAGTCTTTATTCTCATTTGGGTGACTTTAACGTTCTGTCACTCGAAGAACCATTCAGTCCAGAACGTTATATTAAAGCAATTCAGCTATGTGAAAGTTCAGACATAGAAATTATCATTATTGACTCAATTAGCCACGAATGGCAAGGAAAATCAGGTTGTTTGGAGATTCACGAACAATTAGGTGGAAGATTCCAAGATTGGGCTAAAGTAACTCCAAGACACAATGCCTTTATAGATGCAATCATTAAATCAAAGTGCCATATTATCACAACTTCACGAAGAAAAGTGGATTATAGTCTTGATAAAGATTCCAGTGGTAAAACCAAGGTGATGAAATTAGGTACAAAGGAAATTACTCGTGAAGGGTTCGAGTATGAGTTAACGGTAAGCTTCGAATTTTTAAATGACAGGCATCTAGTTTCTGCATCCAAAGATAGAACTGGTCTGTTTACTGGAATACCTGAATTTATTATTAATTCAACAACAGGTAAAAAACTTATCAATTGGTGTAATCAAGGCATATCGATTGATAAAATTACTGAAGAAATAAATGCTTGTGCAACACCCGATGCTTTAAAAGAAGTTTATGGGAAATATCCAAATTTAAGCACAGAACTATATCCTGTAGTGATGGCTAGAAAAGAAGTGCTTGATAATCTTTCAGCACAATTAATCCACGACGAAGAAATTATTCAAAACTTAAATCCTCAAGAAAATGAATTTAGTATTAAATAATCAGGAGCATCAAATTATTGATGAAACGGAAGTAATTGTATTTCCTAAACGGAATTTCATTGAAGCAAACACCACTGAAGTGTCATTAAACCATCTAAAAAATGAATGCAGCGTTCCTGTTTTTGCAAAAGATAACGAGTGCACGATTAGCCACTATGAATTTATCAACAGCACTAAAGAAGTGGTTGAAGACATCTTGAATTACAAAGGCATTTTAAAGCCTGATATTCGAGTATCTCATGTAATCAAAGGTAGAATTCCAACTGCAATAGGAAAGCCCGCAAAAGAGCTTCTAGAGCACGAGAAAACGATTTATTACGAGCGCATGGCATTCGTTATTGAGGTACCTGAAATTAGTGAAGTTATCAATGGAAACAAGCTCAATTTAACGATTGGCGGAGTAAGAAGTTACAACCAAGAGAATCTCTTCAGTAAAAAATCTATGGAGAAATTTAAAGTTTTTGTAGGGTTTCAGAATACTGTTTGTACTAACCTTTGTATAAGCACTGATGGACTAAAAGAAGATTTGAGAATCAGCTCTGTTTTAGAATTAAAAGCTAAAGTGTATGAGTTAATCAACAACTACAAAAAGAAAGAGCATTTGATCGATATGAAGCGTATGTTCAGGTACTCGTTAACTGAAATTCAGTTTGCTCACTTGATTGGAAAGATGAAACTATTTCCTTATTTGAGCAAAGAAGAGAAACTAATACTTTTCCCTCTGGCTATGAATGACACACAATTAAATATTGTCGTCAGGGATTATCACACAGACGCTCACTTTTCTAAATCAGAGAATAATACGATTAGCTTTTGGAACCTTTACAACCTGTTCACTGAAGCCAATAAGAGCGCTTACATTGATAGTAACTTAGAAAGGAATGTTAATGCGTATGCTTATGTGAACTACCTGTTAAATGCCATTGAAAAGAAGGAATCAAACTATTTCATCCATTAATATAATATAGCATTTTTATCGACAATTGGTAGCAAGCTTACCCACTAAAAAACAATATTATATTCCATAAAAATGACAAAAAAAGAGTTGGCAGAGCTATTAAAATACAGTTCTCCACGAGAAATTTATGTAATTACGCATTATAATGTACTAAAACGAGTCTTTTGTCCTTTTCGAGTAACCGTTTTGCAAGAAATTGGAGCATTAAAGAAAGGGCAAATTGTTTTAGTTCATGAAATCAAGGTTACATATGAGTTAAAAACGGTGTTTATCATCAATAATCAAGCGTTTTACTATTATCATTTTGATATTATCATGTAAAAAGCAAAGCTGTTATGCTGTATTTTGTATAATAATCAAACTTTTGAGACGGTTTCAGCTTTATCAAAAAACCCCTGAAAACGTAAATAGCTATTATTAATTCGGGTAACGCAAAAATTATATACATTGCGTTACCTTTTTTTATTAAAAAAACTTGTCAAGTTGACGTCAACTTTTATCCTATGATTTTCACACCCTCTTTTATCGATTTTAGCACGGAATACCATTTTTTAAATCTTCAAAATAAATTCTTGTCTTATGATGAAAGAAGTATTGGAATGGTTGAAGAAATTCAATTAAGAGGAGGAAAAGGCATATTTACGGAAGTGAAAAAAGAAGATTTTTGTATCACTTATAAAACTCTTGACATCAATAATGTTGATCATTATAAGGATATTTATTTTTATAAAGAGTTCATAACTTCCAACATTGAAACATTAGCAATTATTACAATAAATCAAATAACTTCAAGGATTAAAAAGGATTTTTTACATAATGAATTAGAAAGAAAAAGCTACATAACTCTAACTATTCAAAATATAAAGAATTTAGACATCCAAATATCTAATGCAATCTATTTATCTAAAGATATCAATATTTTACTTTCTGGTCAGTTAGAATTAGTTCTAGACTACTTATATGAAAATAATCTTTCTGAAAACTTGTTCAAATTTGATGAAAAAATACAGCTAAAAATGAACAAGAATGATATTCTGGCTTTTTTCATACTGTTAAGACAAAAAGGAATTATCAAATATCCTTACAATGCAGAGTTAGGCAAATTAATCGATAATCATTTTTTATACTATGATAAAACTACAGATGATTATAAAGAGATCCAGCACTCTAACAAGTTATTGAGCGAATATGGAAATGGTTCAAAATCTATTTCAAAATCAATCACTCGATTAAAAGACTTTTTTACTAAGGGTAACTTCTTTCATTTAAAATAAGCTACCTAACTAACGGGGGAAACAAAAATTTCCCCTATTCTTACTTGACATTAGTCACACCTTTGTACCAGTTCTTTGAAATAATGAAAACCAAAATAGACGATACAACGAGGTCGTAGGTATAAATATATTTCAAAAAATATATGGTCAATTGTCTTGCCATAGAATTTAGTGAAATGGACAAATATTATAAAGTTATAATACATGAATGAGAAAGCAGTCCAATTTTGGACAGATGAAAAAGGTAAACCAAGTAAAATCAATCAGTCAGCTTTAATTTTGAATTTAAACAACATCGGCTATGCAAATCTCCGAATTAATCCAACTAATTATATATTAGTAAAATGTGAAAACAACAAGATAACAAGAACATCTGAACATGAAATAATCACCGTGTTAAATGAATACCTTAAACAGAATGCAACAGAAGAGGTACAGGAAACATTTGCACGAGGAGTTGGTACTTATGTGTCTAGTAAAAAACTAACTCTTTTAAATACTTTAGAATTTAAAAAAGATAGAGACAGTAAAAACAGTTCTGATTTTTACTTTAAAAATATCTTTTGCAATGTGATAAAAGAAGGTGTTCAAGTTTTAGATTATGAAAATTCAGCATCGGTAATATGGGAGGATAAAATAATACAAAAAGATTTCACACTCCCTAAAGATGAAAAACCTGGTGATTTTGAAGTTTTTTGCAAGAACTTAACCTTTAACGATAGCGAAAGATTTAACGCTTTTAAAACGATGATAGGGTACCTACTCCATAGAAACAAAGAAATTGGAGAACCCAAAGCAGTAATATTATATGATGAAAAAATGGGGGTTAACAAACAAGCACATGGAGGAACTGGAAAAACCATAATCATTAAAGCCTTGGAGATGTGTAGAGAATCCGTTTATGTTAGTGGTAAAGAACTGAAAACGGGAAGTTTTTTTAAGAATCAAAGGATAAATATTACTACAGATATAGTCGCTTACGATGATTTAAAAGAAAATGTTGATTTTGAAGATTATTACACAATGATAACTTCAGGTATAGAAGTTGAAAAAAAAGGAAAGCAATCTTTTATAATTGATTTCGAAGACGCACCTAAAATTTTATTAAGCTCAAATTATTTGATTAAAGGAGACGGTGGAAATTCAGACTTAAGAAGAAGACATGAATTTGAAATAGCAAATCATTACAATAAAGACTCTACTCCTGAAATGGAATTTGGAAAAAGGTTTTTTAGTAAAGATTGGGGTGAAGATCAGTGGAACAAATTTTATTATTTCATGATGACATGTTTACAAGATTATCTGACAAATGGTTTGATTGAAGTAGATTCAATAAACTTAGAAAAAACTAAAGCAGATAGCAAAAGTTGTCCTGAATTTGTAGAATACGCTAACAGCAATTTTACACACAATGAGTGGCGGGATAAAAGAGCTACCCAAAAAGAATTTGAAGAGTCTTATCCTCAAGTTGAAGTGGTGAGCCCTCATATCTTTTCAAAATGGATAACAAATTTTTCTAATGACAATGGATGTGATTTTCACACAAAAAATTCAGGAGGCACTTACAGCTTCATTTTAGCAAAAAAAGAGATGAAATATGCAAAATAAAATCATCTACAAGGTTGTGAACATTCAAACTAATGAAGTTTACATTGGAGCTACTGCAAGATCTCTTGAGGAGAGAAAAGCAGACCACCTACAAAAAGCAGATAAAAAAGTTGGCAGTTATTTTCAAGAAGCAATCGGGACATATGGTCCCGAGGCTTTCTCTTGGGAGCAAATCGATACTGCTTCAAATAACGATGAATTAGCCCATAAAGAGATCAAGTATATTTCAGAATATGACGCACTTGAAAATGGATATAACTCTGATAAAGGCGGAGGGATTAAGAAAACCGTTTATAAATACAATTTAGACGGTTCATTAAATGCAACATTTGAAGATTTGACTACCGCTTCAAAAACAATAGGCGTAAGGAAGCAAGATATAAGTAGAGCCTGTTGGAACGTAAATCATACTTTAGGCGGTTATCTATGGAGTTATGACAAAATGGAAACGTTCGTTGCTGAGAATGATAGTAGAAAAAAGGAAGTAGTACAATCTTTTTTAGATGGTAATCTTGTAGCCAAATACATTTCCGTTGCAGAGGCTTCTAGGGAAACTGGAATTTCTAAAACCTGTATTTCGAGATGCTGTAGGGGAGAGCGGGAAAACAGTAGTGGCTTTTTATGGAATTATTGTTAAAATTAAAGGCGGTGTAAAAACCGCTTTTTTTATTGCTGTTTATTATAAAAATATCGATAAAATTAAAATTATAAAATTTAAATAAATATGTAAGAATTATTCCTATATTAGCATTAATTAAAAAACTAAAAAAGAGCATATTACATAAAAATAGATAATGCGATACACCTTGCATCATTAAAATTTAATCTGAGTTCAACAAAAAAATTAATTGTAATAATTCTCATATATGGAATTTAATAAATATCAAGAACAAGCTGAGAGAACAATACAGAAAAGCTCATCTGATGATAGACTTAGCTCAATTGTACCTTTTTTAGGGATAATTGGAGAAATTGGCTCAGTCTTAACACAATTAAAAATCAAATTAAGAGATGGAGATTCCTATAAAGTATATAAAAAAAAATTAAGTGAAGAACTTGGAGATGTATTGTGGTATCTATCTACAATTGCAACTCAAAATTCTTTGACTTTAGAAGAAATCGCCTCACAAAATCTTGATAAAATTAAAGATAGATTCTTAGTTGATGAGACAACAGAATATAAAGACTTCGATTTAGATTATCCAGATAATGAAAAATTCCCAGACGAATTTGAAATTCAATTTATTTCATATGTAGAGGATGGTATCAACAAGCTAAAAATAATTGATAAAAGAGATGGAGAAATGATAGGTGATCCCCTAACTGACAATACTTATGAGGAAGACGGCTATCGTTATCATGATATTTTTCATTATGGATATTTAGCAATTATGGGATGGTCTCCTGTAATAAGAAAACTTATAAAATTAAAGAGAAAGAGCGATTCTGAAGTTGATACGAATGAAGATGGAGCACGATCACAAATAACAGAGGAATTAATTTCCTTATTTATTTATCATCATGCTGTTGACTTGGATTTACTAAAATACAGTAAAAGTGTAGATTCAGGTATAATTAAACAGGTTCAAAATTTAGTAAAAAATACTGAGGTTAAAGAATGTAGTGGTATGCAATGGGAAAAAGCAATTTTAAATTCTTATGAAATTTTTAATGAGTTAAGAGAAAATCAGGGAGGAAGAGTGTTAGTTAGTAAAAAGAATCGAAAGCTAATTTATTTAGGAAAGAACTAATCAATCCTCTTCAGATATTATTACCATTCTATGAAAAATATAGTTATCCTCAATAAAAAATTAAAACCTAAACCAAGTATTGTTTATGATACCTATTGGAAATTTGCCAAAGAAAGACAAAATATATTTTTTAATAGGTTAAATGACGGATGTTATCCATGGTCCGACAACTTAATATTGAACGAATATAAGTTTACAAATGTTTATAGAGCAAGTGACAGAGTTAGTCAATACTTAATCAGGAATGTTATTTATAGAGGCAGTCAAGAACCAAAAGAAATCCTTTTTAGAATATTATTATTCAAAATATTTAATAAAATTGATACTTGGGAATTCCTAATGGATCAATTACAAGGGATAACGTGGGAAAATTATTCCTTTAAAAAATATGATACTCTTTTATTGGAATTATTAAAAAATAAAGTTCCAATTTATTCTGCGGCATATATTATGGCATCTGGTAAATCTGCATTTCATTTAGATAGAAAACATCAAAACCATTTAAAGTTAATTGAAATGATGCTTACTGATGATTTATCAACGCAATTAATTCAATCTACAGACATGAGGGATGGATATAATCGTCTTAAAAGCTATCCTTCTATAGGTGAATTTTTAGCTTATCAGTATATAACTGACATCAATTACAGTTCTCTAACAAATTATAGTGAGCAAGAATTTACAAAAGCTGGACCTGGAGCAAAAGATGGTATCACTAAATGCTTTACGGATTTGAGAGATTATACATTTGAAGATGTAATAAAGATGATGAATGAAACTCAAGAACTTGAATTTGAAAGATTAGAATTAAAATTTGATACTTTATGGGGAAGACCATTACAAATGATTGACATCCAAAACATATTCTGCGAAGTAGATAAATATTCGAGAGTTGCTCATAGTACTATTGTAGGTTTGTCTAACAGGACGAGAATAAAACAGAAATTTAAATTCATCGAAAAAGAAAAAATTGATTTTTTTTTTCCTCCAAAATGGAATATAAATAATTTAATTCATAACATATGAATAAAAAATATAATGTTTTTATAAGTCATAAAGGCGTTGATGACGATTCTGTTCAAAGACTCAAAGAACGATTAATATTCAAAGGATATTATATTAGAAATGGTTCTATAGATAGTACTAAGCATCGTGATGAAATTCCACCAAAAAAAGTTATTGAACGTTTGTTACAAATGCGAATAAACTGGGCTGGTACATTTATTTGCCTCATTGGCGAAAACACTCATAAAAGCAAATGGGTAAATTATGAAATTGAGCAAGCCCATTTGAAAGGTAAACGAATCGTAGGCATTTATGCTCATGGTTGCAAAGAAAATGTTGAACTTCCAGAAAAATATAAAGAATACGGAGGGCCAGCTTTGGGTTGGAATTCATTAGACAAATTAGGAGCCGTACTTGATGGCGAAAATGTACCAACAGAAAAGCCGGATGGTTCAATAAGCACACCAATTTTCACAATTACACGCGTAAAATGCTAAAAAAAGAAAAATGAATTACTACTCTTATAAAATTGAACACGATTTTGGATTAGCTCCAAACCCGTTTGGCGGTTTTTGCACGCTAGCTGTTTGCAGACCTACAGTTAGAGCTAACAAAAATCTCAAGATCGGAGATTGGATTATTGGCACAGGGAGTGTAAAATTAAAAAACCTTCATCATTTAATTTATATCATGCAAGTTGATGAACGGCTAACTTTTAATGAATATTGGAGAGATCCAAGATTTCAATATAAAAAACCAGAAATTAATGGGAGTCTAGTGCAAATGTATGGTGATAATATATATCATCAAGATCTTCAAACTAAAGAATGGATACAGAAAAACTCTGCTCATTCTCTTGTTGACGGAGAACCTAATATGGGGCATGTTGATAAAGACATCGATGGTAAATATGTGTTAATATCTAAAACATATTATTATTTAGGGGATAATTCAATTAATATACCTATGAAATTTAGAGATATATGTAGCAATGGTAGAAATATGAAAGGGCCCAGTATTGATAAAAAAAATGCGGAAAAATTTATAAAATGGGTTAAAGAAAAATTTGATATAGGAATTCATGGAGATCCTATAAGCTGGAAAAATCATAAATAATTGAGATATGGGAGGACTAAATCGATTTTATTATCCAGTCAAATATGAGTCAAGAGCACAAGTACTTTCATTGGGAATCAAATGTGTTTTTATTTCCTATCAAAAAGATGATAAGGATGATGCAATAAAAGTAGCTGATTATTTGATGTCGATTGGTATAGATGTATACATTGACAGATATGATGCTGAATTGAAAATTCATCATCAAAATAATAATCCGAAAGCTGTAACTGAATCTATTTGCAAGGGTATTAACAATAGTAGCCATATGTTAACAATAGTTTCCCAAAGTACACTTTATTCTACTTGGGTTCCCTTTGAAATTGGATATGGATATGATAAAACAGAATTATGTGTTTTATGTTTAAAAGATATTCCAAAAGGGAAACTTCCTGAATATGTACGAACATCAAAAATCATAAGAGATATTTATGATTTGAATTTTCTAATTAAAAAAATAACGGGACAGGACACGGCTATTCTTGAAAAAGCAAATTATTTAAATAAGACAATCTACACTTCTTTATCACCTGTCATGGATATAATGACCAATGATCTTTACTGATTCTAATGCTGGACGTTTTGCTTTTACAATAAAAATAAATTATCATAAAAAAATGGAAGAAAAATATTATTGTATTTCAAGATTAACAAAAAATCAAAACGGATTAATTCAAGAGGTTGATATACACGAAGTGATTAACGGTCATATAAACCATTACGGGATTTTAGATCGAAATTGGATGATAGAGGCATGTCAATATTTTGATTTAAAGCAAATTGAAAAAATTGAAAATGGTAAATGGAAATTAGATGGAGATTTTAATTATGACGGCGCCTATTTTAAATGGGCTAGAAAATTACCATTAGTAACAACCAGACATAAGACTTTTTTAAGTTATTATCATTATGATGATCAGGAATACAAGGAAAAATTCACAAATTTATTTAATGATTTAATTATAGCTAAATCTGTGAATGACGGAGATATTGATTCGGATAACAGTGATGAGTATATAAAAAAGTTAATTCAACAAAATCACTTAGAAGATTCAACTATTCTTATTGTGCTTCTAGGACCAAATACTAAACATAGAAAGCATGTTGATTGGGAAATTTCAGGTGCTTTAAATTTAAGAGTAGGTGATAAATATTCTGGTGTACTAGGATTAAAATTACCAACACATCAGGATTATGGCACTGGAAATCATACATATTTAAACTTGCCAGAAAGATTATCAGAAAATTTAAAATCAGATTATGCGATAATTAGAGATTGGACTGATGATAGAATATTAATGCAAGAATACATTGAATTAGCATTCAACAAAAGAAATGATACTGGTAAAATAAAAAATTCTTTACCTCAAATGAAAGAAAACACCAATGAGTAAAAAAACCAAAAAATATACATCTCCACTTGCATTATATGTGATTTGGCATCCAGAATTTACAGAAGGAAAAATCTATGCTGAAAAAGTATTTTCTGCATTTTGCAGAAATTTTGAAAATTCATTAGGTAGAAGTTCAAACATTCCTGTGTACTTTAGGTCTAAAGTGAATCAAACTTCAGGGATTCCAATAGATATCAAATATGATGAAGCTGACAAAAACGCAATCCTCCTTCTGGTTGATGATAATATGTTCGAAGACAATAAGTGGGAAACGTATATTCAGGATTTAGTAAAAAATAAAGCCAAAAACACTAGAGTGTTTCCTGTAGCTTTTTCTGAATATTCTTATCATATAGATAAAGAAAATTTAAATCAGATTCAATTTATTAGAGCAAAAGATATAATTGGGAAAGATGAAAAAGAAACAAATGATAACAGATGGGAATTGATTAGAAATAGATTACTTCATGACATAGCTAGGCAATTATTAAATATTGCAGCTTCATATGATGTTGAAAAAACGGACGATGCTCCAGTTCAGTTGTTTTTAAGCCATGCAAAAAAAGATGGAGAAGATATAGCTAAAATGTTTAGAAACCATATCGAAAATAATTCAAAACTTAATACTTTTTTTGATACTAATGATATAGCAGACGGACATAATTTCGAAAAAGAAATTAAAAAACATCTCGAAAATTCAGCTGTTATAATTTTTAACACCGATGAGTATTCAAATAGGGAATGGTGTAGAAGAGAAGTCATTATAGCTAAGAGATTTAGATGTCCAATATTATGTGTTTTAGATATTAAAAGTGGAGAAACCCGCAGTTTTCCATACAGTGGTAATGTACCAACTTTAATATGGAATGATAATATGGAGGAAATAATTAATCAAACGCTTATTGAGTTTATTAATAATACATATAGTAAACAATTATTAGAAAAAACCATCTATTTACATGATATAAATAATTCTGTGGTGTTGCCAAAAGCTCCTGAGCTTTTTAATTATATTGATATTGAAGAATATAAAAAGGAAAAAGATTTTAAAGGAGAAATAATTGTTCTTTATCCAGAACCTCCTTTAGGTGCTGAGGAAATAAAACTTTTGAATGATATTGATAGTAAAATAAAATTCATAACTCCCGTACTATTATCAACATATAAGTAATATCCAAATGATTGAAGAAAATAAAATAAATTCAGATAATCTAGACAAGTTTGTTGAAGAAGATATAAAAGATTCTGCTACGAGAGAAGTAAAAACATTCTTACACGATAAAAATATAGCAATATCCGTAAGTGAGTGTGAAGATATTGAAGAACTAGGTTTTTCAAAAATACATCAACAAGATATAATTTTAGAATTAACACGATATCTCATAATTAATGGAGCAACACTAATATATGGTGGTGATTTAAGGGCGCAAGGATATACTTTCATGTTCTCTGAAATTGTTGAACAATATATCTATAAAAAGGAAAATAAGAAATATTATAAAAATTTTTTCAGTTTCCCTATTTATCTAGATATGACTCAAAAACATAGATTGGATTTTAAAAAGAATGGTATAAAAGTAATACAAGTTGAACCTCCTGAAACTTTAGATGTAGATCCAAATCAATTTTATATTCCCAACAATAATGAGAATATACTTATTTGGACTGAATCGCTTACGAAAATGCGTAAAGAGATGAATGTCGATAGTCATGCAAGAATTTTTATGGGTGGGACAAGAACAAATTTCAAAGGAAAATATCCTGGTATTTTTGAAGAAGCATTAATCTCTTTAGAAAGTGGTGTTCCAACTTATTTCATAGGAGCCTTTGGAGGTATAACAAAAAGTATCATTTCTGCCCTTCTAAATGAGAAGCCTGAAGAACTAACTGAAGAATGGCAGAGAAAAGCCAATATAAAATATTCTGAATTCATCAATTTTTATAATGTAAAGAACGATATTGAAAAAATAGATTACGCTAAAAATCTAGAATTTTTAAACAAATTTACAATTGAAAAGCTTTGTAAAAATAATGGTCTTGATGAAGATGACAATAAAAGATTATTTGAAACAATACATCTTCCTGAAATTATATATTTAATATTGAAAGGATTAAAAAAAATATTAAATTATTAAAAAAGGCATACCGTTCGGATACCTAAAAAATAACAGCATACCTAAAGACTTGAAAAGAGGTTACTTGCCCGGCCATGGGAGTGCCCAGGTGGGACCACAAAACCCTTTAAAACAAATGTTTTAGAGGGTTTTTCTTTTTTTATTATATGCTTGTCCGTTTAGTTGCCTATAATTCATTCCATTGATGATTGACTCCAGCAATGATTAGTCTTTCCATTGTTTTATCTTGAAAATATCTTCGATTGAATTTGTAGCAAAAC
>NZ_JASCRU010000002.1:0-293754 GCF_030010285.1 Flavobacterium sp. XS2P24 | reverse complement strand
TCTATTATAACAACGAAAGAATTAAATCAAATTTAAACAAAATGAGCCCGATAAAATATCGAGCTCATTATTATCAAAATTAATTATAAATTTGTCTAACTTTTTGGGTGCAGTCTAATTCAGGGGCTTTTTTATTATTAAAATGTTTTCGATACTTTGTCTATGGCTCGAATGGTAAAATCTAAATCCTCATATGTTAATGCATCAGTAATAAACCAGGTCTCATAAGCGGATGGCGCAATATAAATCCCTTCTTGCAATAATCCGTGAAAGAATTTCTTGAACGTTTCGTTATCGCCGTTTGCAGCGGTTTGAAAATCAACAACCGGAGCAGCATCAAAATGAACCGAAATCATCGATCCAATACTGTTGATTGTAAATGTAACGTTATTTGCTTTCAACACTTTATCAATTCCTACAGCCAAATACGCTGTTTTCTCTTCTAATCTTTGAAAAATAGCACGGTCATTATCTAAAGCTTGCAACATTGCTAATCCAGCAGCCATTGCCAACGGATTTCCAGACAATGTTCCTGCCTGATAAACGGGACCTAACGGAGCCAGATAATTCATAATTTCTTCACGGGCAGCAAAAGCACCAACAGGCAATCCTCCACCGATTACTTTCCCGAAGCAAACAATATCAGCGGTTATATCGAATAATTCCTGAACACCACCTCTAGCGAGTCTGAAACCAGTCATAACCTCATCAAAAATCAATAGAATTCCATTATCGGTACACAATTGGCGTAAGCCTTCCAAAAAGCCTTTATTTGGCGGAATACAGCCCATATTTCCCGCAACAGGTTCCACAATTATGGCTGCAATTTCATTTTTATTGGCTTCAATTAAAGTCGCTACATTTTCTAAGTCATTGTATTTTGCAAGCAAAGTATCTTTGGCCGTTCCTGCTGTAACTCCAGGACTGTTAGGCGAACCAAAAGTAATTGCTCCACTTCCCGCTTGGATTAAAAACGAATCCGAATGACCGTGATAACAACCTGCAAATTTTATTATTTTATCTCTTTTGGTAAATCCGCGAGCCAATCTTACAGCACTCATACAGGCTTCGGTACCTGAATTTACAAATCTAATTTTATCTATATTTGGAACCATGGAAACAGCCAAAGCTGCAATTTGAGTTTCCAATTCTGTTGGCATCCCAAATGAGGTTCCTAACTTAGCTTTCTCAATCACGGCTTGTACGACCGGTTCGTAAGCGTGTCCTAAAATCATTGGTCCCCAAGAATTGATATAGTCAATCAAACGGTTTCCATCTTCATCGTACAAATAAGCACCTTTGGCACTTTTGACAAAAATTGGAGTTCCACCCACCGCTTTAAAAGCCCTTACTGGCGAATTTACACCTCCTGGAATTACTTTTTCTGCTTCAGCAAAAAGCTGACTGCTTCTTTTATACAACATTTATGAATTATGAATTATAGTTATTTTTTCAATTATTTTACCATCAACCTCTGTCCAATAGAAAGTGTATTGTCAGAAAGATTATTTTTTTGTTTTAAATCATCAACCTTTAAATCGAATTTTTTTGAAATTGAATACAGCGTATCCCCTTTTTGAACAACGTATGAAAATAAGTCTTGATTAATTGTATTTCTCGATTCAATCGTTAATTCCTCAACCATTTGTTTTTCATTAGACACATAATTTACATCTAAAACCTGATTGTCATATTGATGCAAATTGTAGCGCTCAATATAAGAAATCAACTTATCCGGATATTTTGGATCTGTGGCATAACCTGCAGCTCTTAGCCCTTTTGCCCAAGCTTTATAATCGCCTTTTGAGAATTCAAATAGCTTGGAATACCTGCTTCTTCCTGTCAAAAATAACGCGTGATCTTTGAAGGATTCTGAAGGATTGTCATATTTTCTAAAGCACTCCTGATCAGAATCATCGTCATGCTTAACGCTTTCTCCTGTCCATCCTACGTGACATTTTATTCCAAAATGATTATTAGCACTTATTGCTAAATCACCTCTTCCTGCACCCGATTCTAAAATCCCCTGAGCCAAAATAATACTTGCGGGAATCCCATAATTTTTCATGTTTCCCATTGCAATTTCTTTAAATTTAGAAATATACGAAACGATAACATCATTAGTAACCACTGTTTTTGAAGTTGAAACAATTACTTCTGTTTCCCGATTACCTTGTTCTTTTTTTACCGGTTTTGCAACTGTTGGTCTTGTAGTGGCAGGACTTGACGCAGCTGGTTTTTTTATCGTGCGTACTACCTCTGGTTTTGGTTTTATGGGAGCTTTCTTTGTTACAATAACAGGTTTTGCGGCATTACAACCTATCAAAGTAATTATGGTAAGAAGCAGTAGGATTTTTTTAAACATTGATATCGATTGTTGGTAATTGTTTGTTTCTTAATTTCATATTCATTCCTTGAATTCCCTGAATTCCACCTGTATGAATTAGTAAAATTTTTGATTCGGCAGGAAAATAGTTTTTTTGAATTAAATCTATAACGCCAAAAACCATCTTTCCCGTATAAATGGGGTCCAAGGGAATCTGATTTTCCATGTAAAACTGATTAATGAATCCGATTAAGGCTTCATTTACTTTCCCGTAACCCCCAAAATGATACTCCGTAATTAAGTCCCAATTTTCATTTTGGACAAAATTACGAATTTCCTCTTTCAAAAAATCACCTTTTAAAGCGGGAAATCCTAAAACTTTTTGGTGCGGTAAAGCACTGTTAATAATTCCAGAAATGGTACCGCCAGTTCCTATTGAGCAACAAATATAATCAAATTCAGCATCTTCCGGAGTTAGAATCTCTTGACACCCTTTGATGGCTAAAGCATTTGTTCCTCCTTCAGGTATTAGATAAAAATCGCCAAATTGCTGTTTTAATTTCTCTAAAAATGAAGCCTCGCTTTTTAAGCGGTACTCTTCTCTTGAAATAAATTCCAGTTGCATTCCGCAATTTTGAGCAAATGCCAATGTGGGATTCTCTGCTATTTTACTCCCTAATTCATCCCCACGAATAATTCCTATGGTTTTAAATCCTTTTTCTTTTCCTGCAAAAGCTACTGCTGCGATATGATTTGAAAAAGCGCCTCCAAAAGTAAGCAGCTTTTCAAAATGCTCCGTTTTCGCTTGCAGCAAATTGTATTTCAGCTTTCTGAATTTATTTCCGGAAACAAAAGGGTGAATCAAATCCTCCCGTTTGATGGCTACTGAAATAGAGTTTAGAAACGGAGATTTTACCTGTTGATTCAAGGGAAGTGATTTTGGCACAAAGGTAAAATTATATCTAATAAAAATGCAACCCTTACAGATTGCATTTTTTTCATTTATGTTGACTCTTATCTTCTGATAATTATTTTTTGACCAACTTCAATTTTATCTTTAGTTGCTATTTTAACGATATAAATTCCATCACTAAGTCCTGAAGTAGAAAAGGTATAAGACGAATTCGATCCTAAATCTTTTTTATTAAAAATTAATTTTCCGGCTACATCATACAAATTGCAAGTAGCAAGATCCAATAATAATGGATTACTAATGGTTAAGTTCTTAGTTGTGTTATTTTGATAAACCACAAAACTTTGGCGTGCTGTTTCGTCAACACCTAAAGCAACATTGTTTTTAAAAGTAATTTCAAACTGTGTGTTGTTTACTCCTGCCGGCAATGTCAAATCATAGAAATCGTTTTTGATGTCGTGGTATAAATCGGTTGTTTTATCATGTAAATAAACGGCATTGGTCCCTGTAAAATTCAACATTCCCTTTACTGTAATCTTAAAATTAGCTTGATTTGTATTTTTAAAACCAATTGGAATCTTTTTATCCATATCAAAATTCACTGCGTTAATAAGATATTCATCGTTTTCTATCACAAAATAAACATCTGCCGGACTATCATCACTGGAAGATATTGCATCCATCGCGCGATCAACCCCATCAGTAGCATCAGGAACAAATGCCAGAACAATTTGACGAACTCCTTGATTGTTCAATAAGGTATTAAATCGGATTTGAGGTGTTGGTAGAACACTTACGGTTTTGTAATCAAACCCAGATACTGATGGAATATCAGCCATATAAGTCGAAGTAGTCTTTGTTTTATTTGAATTTATACTTTTTTCAAATTCAGAAAAATTCGATGCGCCTTCTTTAACAAAAACCCTGTAGCTATTTTTCATCTCTACAGTTCCGTTAACCAATCCATCAATCATGAAACCTTGTCCAATAGGAGAAAAACGTCTTTCATAATTTCCCCCTACACCAGAAACCGACCCCTCATTTCCAGATCCATCGTAGGAATAAAAAGTAGCTGGTACATAAATCCCACTACTACCAATAGTACCCGGGGAAAAAGCGCCATATCCGCCTTTATAATCCGCAATAAAATGAGAATCAACTGTTTTATCCTGTTCCCAGAAATAAGCAATTCCAGTACAATTTGTTTGTTCAATTAAAAAAGCAGACAAATCTATTGCCGATGGATATGGATTTCCTGTCAATGTAAATTGCTCAAATGCAACTGGAATGGATATAGTCCCATCATTAGGTTTTCCTCTAAAATCGTAGCGCTGTATACCTCCAGGATTGTTTTGAACTCCATTTACTGTTGTTAAATTAGTCCCTGAACTCCCTTTCATCGTAAATCCTTCTCCTGCATTAATATTGGAAGTTGATCCAACCTGAATCCAATCTGAATAGTTGGATGAAGCGGTTAACTTAAAAATCCAATAGGGTGCAATTGCAAATGGGCTGGCAGTTCCATCGTAATTATTCATTGCCAAAGGAGTTGAGTTGGTACTATTTGTCACATCTACAATATTTTTTAGTTGCGTGATTCCAAAAGCAGAATTTCCTGCAATTGCATTACTGCCTCCAACTGGAGAACACCAATAATCGAATTGATAATTGTTTGTAGTCCCTTCTTGAAAAACGGACAAACTTCCAAGACCTTTATTAGCACTTCCTGATGTAGCACCTTGAACCAACTGAGCATCCGTCCTTAAATAGAAATTACTGCTTGCAGCATTTAACTCCAGTTGCTGTTTCACAAAAACCACTTGGTTATTTGCAAAAACATAACTGTTAGGACTTACATACATCTGGGCATTTACATTGTTCTGCAAAAATAATCCAGTAACAATCAATAGTGTTCGTTTAAGTAATTTTGAGTCCATAAGTCAGCATTTTAAATTAATTTGTATGAAGTAAATTATATTTTTTACGAAGACATTATACTTGAAATAATGCCACTTTAATTTTAAAAAATGAAATCTTCTTTAGCCTTAAAAGGTCTAAAAACACATTCCTAAATCAAGTATTTCAGCTAATAAAAGCTGTTTTGAGTTATTTTTATTTAAAGTTACAAAAAAAATAGAATAGGAATTAGCATAAACACCGATAAAAAGTACAAATAATCGATTAAATACATCTTTTTTTATTTTAAATATATAATTTCTTACAATTAAAAATTTAAACAGTAGCAATTAACCATTTAAGGATTTCTAATAAAAAAATATTTAAAACACTGTAAGTTAATACTGTAGAATTGTTTTAACTCAATAAACAAAAAGCGATAAAACACAATCGAATGAAACAAAATGATTCGCCTAAGACTATTCCTATTTTATGTCTAAATATTTTAAGAATCGAAAAGAAGGTCTGTTTTTTAAGTACTCAAAATTTGATTCATTTGTATAAGCTTCTCTTTCAAAACTAATGTTTCTGTAAGCCAGATTTGCATTTTTATACTGAATCAATCGAACACAATATTCTATCAGATACCAAATAAAAAAGGGAAGTATTAATAATTCTAATTGTTGGCGAAGATGAATTTTCTCGTGATTGACAAAAATTCTATTTCCTTTATCCATTTCATATTTTACAAATACAAAAGGAAATACAGCCAATCCACGATATCCTTTAGGAATTAAATATTTAGCAACAATCAGAAACATTCGCTATAAAATTTATAAATTTGTAATGATAAAAGGGTTCTATTTAATGAAAATCTCAATCGTTTGAGTCGATTTTAATGAATTAGTAATCCAAATAAATTTTACAATAGAATAATCCCAAACATGATTGACCAAAGTAATGAAAATAAATTGATAGAAGGGGAAGATTTCTATTACACACCCGAGGGCTATAAATGCTTTACTGAAAAATACCATTTAAAACGTGGTTATTGCTGTAAAAGTGGCTGTCGCCATTGTCCCTATGGTTTTGATAAAAAAACAGGAACCAATAAAAAGTAATCGAATTTTAGAATCAAAATCAACAAAATAAGAAAACATCAGTTTTAAAAAACATCAAATAAAATGGATATTTGTTCACAGAAATATAGAATCAAAATTCACAAATCCTACCACAGGTCGGATATTCGTTATCCTTAGTCGTTACATTTTTTTTCACACAAAGTTTAAGCTTCTTAAATGAACCAACACAAAAAAAATAACGAATCAACAGCTAAAAATGACTTTTCAAGAACAAATACAACAAGGAATTCCATCGGTTTTACCAAAACCAAAACCATACGAAATTGACATCAATCATGCACCAAAGCGCAAAGAAATCCTTTCAATTGAAGAAAAAAAATTGGCACTTCGCAATGCCTTACGTTATTTTGAACCGCAACATCACGCTGAATTAATCAAAGAATTTTCAGAAGAACTGGAAACCTATGGTCGTATTTATATGTACCGTTTGCGCCCAGATTATAAAATGTACGCAAGACCTATTGCTGAATATCCAGGAAAATGTGAGCAGGCCAAAGCAATTATGCTGATGATTCAAAACAATTTGGATTATGCCGTAGCACAACATCCGCATGAGCTGATTACTTATGGTGGAAATGGGGCCGTTTTTCAAAACTGGGCACAATATCTTTTGACGATGCAATATTTGTCTGAAATGACAGAGGAACAAACGCTGACCATGTATTCCGGTCATCCAATGGGATTGTTCCCTTCCCATAAAGAAGCTCCGCGAGTTGTCGTGACTAACGGAATGGTAATTCCTAATTATTCTAAACCGGACGATTGGGAAAAAATGAATGCACTGGGCGTTTCTCAATACGGACAAATGACCGCAGGAAGCTACATGTACATAGGACCACAAGGAATTGTACACGGAACAACAATTACGGTTTTGAATGGTTTTCGTAAAATAAAACGCAGCCCAAAATGTGGATTATTTGTCACCTCTGGCTTGGGCGGAATGTCTGGCGCGCAACCAAAGGCCGGAAATATTGCCGGTTGTATCACTGTCTGTGCCGAAGTAAACCCAAAAATAACGCACATTCGCCATAGTCAAGGATGGATCAATGAAGTCATTGATGATGTGGATGAATTAGTAAAAAGAGTCACTTTAGCACAAGCTAATAATGAAATTGTTTCCATTGGATATCTTGGAAATGTGGTTGATATTTGGGAAAAATTTCACGAAGAAAACATCCATATCGATTTAGGATCAGATCAAACTTCCTTACATAATCCTTGGGCGGGCGGCTATTATCCAGCTGACATTTCCTTTGAAGAAGCTAATATAATGATGGCATCAACTCCTGATTTATTTAAAACAAAAGTACAGGAAACATTACGTCGTCATACGACAGCAATCAATAAACACACTGCCAAAGGAACGTATTTCTTTGATTATGGAAATGCTTTTTTACTGGAAGCTTCCCGCGCCGGTGCTGATGTTATGGCAGAGAATCATATTGATTTCAGGTATCCGAGTTACGTACAGGATATTATGGGACCAATGTGTTTTGATTATGGTTTTGGCCCTTTTCGATGGGTTTGTGCTTCGGGAAAACCAGAAGATTTAGCCAAAACAGATTTAATTGCTTGTCAGGTTTTGGAAGAAATGGCAAAAACGGCTCCTGAAGAAATTCAGCAACAAATGCAGGATAATATCCATTGGATAAAAGGCGCACAAGAAAATAAATTAGTCGTAGGTTCCCAAGCCCGAATCTTGTATGCTGATGCTGAAGGGCGCGTTAAAATTGCCGAAGCCTTTAATCAGGCGATTGCCAAAGGTGAAATAGGAACTGTCGTTTTAGGCAGGGATCACCATGATGTTTCCGGTACTGATTCGCCATACAGAGAAACTTCAAATATTTATGACGGCTCAAGATTTACAGCTGATATGGCGATACAAAATGTCATTGGAGACAGCTTTCGAGGTGCTACTTGGGTATCCATACACAATGGCGGTGGCGTGGGCTGGGGCGAGGTAATAAACGGTGGATTTGGTATGGTTCTTGATGGATCTCAAGAAGCTTCAAGACGTTTAGAATCAATGCTTTTCTGGGATGTCAACAATGGAATTTCCAGAAGAAGCTGGGCTAGAAATGACGGAGCATTATTTGCAATAAAAAGAGCGATGGAGACGCAACCTTTATTGAAAGTGACCATCCCTAATATAGTAGCCGACAATTTGTTGGATTTTTAAAAATTTGAACGTAACTTTAGTAAACATATAGTAATCAAATAACTAACCCATGAAAGCAATTAAACTCCTTCCAGTACTCCTACTTTTTGTAGCTGCATCTTGCAGTTCCGTAAGAGTGTATTCCGATTATGATAATAACATAAATTTTAGTCAATATAAAACGTATGCTTTCCATAAGAAAGGCATCGATAGAGTTGAAATTTCAGAATTGGATAAAAAAAGAATCCTTAATGCCATAGACCGAGAATTAAGCAAAAAAGGGATGACCAAAAGTGAAAATCCAGATTTGCTGATTAATATTCTTACCAAAGAAAGAGAACGAATAGACGTAAACCAATACAATGCCGGTTGGGGATATGGATGGGGTTACGGATGGAATCCTTACTTATGGGGAGGTCGAAGCACTTATGTTTCCTCTTCAACTGAAGGAACATTGTATATTGATTTAATTGATGCCAAGAAAAAAGAATTGGTTTGGCAAGGTGAAGGTGTTGGTTATCTAACTGAAAACCGCACTGAAAAAGAAAAACAAATCAATGAATTTGTCGCAAAAATTTTAGAGCAATTTCCTCCTAAAGCAAAATAGTTTACCATTACATTTCAACATAAAAGCCTACCTTTGCGTAGGCTTTTTTTATACCCGATCATGGCACAATTTAACGACATTACCACATTCGAAGATATCAAATTACTGGTTGATACTTTTTATTCTAAAGTTCAAAAAGACGAATTTATTGGACCCATATTCAACGAGAAAATAGGCAACCGCTGGCCGGAACATCTGGAAAAAATGTACCGCTTTTGGCAAACTATTTTGCTCGAAGTTCATTCTTATTCCGGAAGTCCATTTCCACCACACAAACAATTACCGGTTGCCAAAGAACATTTTGACCGCTGGATGGAAATTTTCACAGCAACTACCGATAGTTTATTTGTAGGTCCATTGGCCGAAGAAGCGAAACTACGTGCTAAAAATATGGCTGAAATGTTCCATTATAAAATTGATTATTTCCGCAATCTTGAAAAAAATCAAACGAACAATTCATAGTTTTTAAAGTGGGTTTTTAATCCAAAAATCAGATCCTTTTTGCAAACAGCAACACATTTTTTTATGCGCAAATTATTATTTCTTGTCGTTTTACCCGCTTTTCTTCTTTCTTGTTCCAATTTAAAACAAACCGCTGAAAACAAACCAACTCCAAGTTTAAAATTGGTCAGTTCCATTGAAATTCCTTTTGATAAAACGTTTCAGAATACAAAAGTGGGCGGATTGTCCGGAATCGATTATGATGCAAAAAACGATTTGTATTATTTGATATGTGATGACAGATCGATGTTTAACGATTCGAGATTTTATACTGCAAAAATTCGTTTGCTCGAAAATAAAGTAGAAGGTATCGATTTCCAAAGTGTCAGCACTTTAAAAAACGAAACCGGAACAGCGTATGGCGATTGGAACACCACACCAACTACTTCAGCAGATCCCGAAGATATCCGATTCAATCCAAAAACGAATACTTTGATTTGGAGCAGCGAAGGCGCGCGAGTGCTAACTGCCGACAAGGAAGTTTTACAAGATCCTTCACTAAATTTTATGGATTTAAAAGGTGATTTTCTAGGCAATGTTACCTTACCGGAAAATTTAAAAATGAAAAAGCTAGAAAAAGGCCCGAGAAATAATGGAACTTTAGAAGGAATTACATTCGATTTTAAATACAAAAATATTTACACCAATATTGAAGAACCTTTATTTGAAGATGGCGACCAAGCCAATACCAGCAAAGGAGGTTTTATTAGATTCTATCAATTTGATGCCAAAACAAAAGTAAACACCGCTCAATACGGCTACCAACTGGAACCCATTGCTCGCGAACCCAATCCGAAAGGAGCTTTTGGTGTAAATGCCGTTTCAGCAATTCAGTATTATGGTAAAAATCAGTTACTGATAGTAGAACGCTCCTACTCGACCGGAACGCAAGCTTGCACGATAAAAGTATTTTTATGTGATTTAAAAAAGGCAACTAATGTTAAAAACCATCCTTCATTACAGAACCAAAAATTGGAATTAGCTTCTAAAAAACTGATTCTAAACATGGATGATTTGGGAATTTTTATTGATAATATTGAAGGACTTACTTTTGGACCAAAATTAGCAAATGGTAATCCATCTATCATTTTTGTTTCGGATAATAATTTTTCTGATAAACAAAAAACACAGGTTTTGGTGTTTGAGTTGGTGAAGTAGTAAATCCAAAAAAAAGCTGTCAATCCCCAACTCCCCTAGCCCCGATTGCAATGAAAAGCTTTTTGCGAAAGCCGTTTTGGTTTTTCTTGTTGCTGCAGAGCGACCAAAGGAAGCTCCTGCGGGAACTGTAGAAAAACAAACGGGTTTGCAAAAACTTGCAATGAAAAGCGGGAAATAGCTCCTGAAATTCGTACTTTTGCAGTAGAACTACAACGTTTTCGATATGAACTCAACTATAGAAAGCAATCCGTTATTAGACCGATTGCCAAAGCACTTAAAACAATTCATTAAGCCTCAGGATTATAGCGATTATACGCCCATAAATCAAGCGGTTTGGCGTTATGTGATGCGCAAAAATGTAGATTACTTATCAAAAGTGGCGCATAGTTCCTACTTGGAAGGCTTGAAAAAAACGGGAATCGAAATTGACAATATTCCGAGCATGTATGGCATGAACCGTATTTTGACCGAAATAGGTTGGGCTGCAGTTGCCGTGGATGGATTTATTCCGCCTAATGCTTTTATGGAGTTTCAGGCGTATAATGTGCTTGTAATTGCTTCTGACATTCGCCAACTCGAACATATAGAATACACGCCCGCGCCGGATATTATTCACGAAGGAGCCGGTCATGCGCCCATTATTGCCAATCCGGAATATGCGGAATACCTGCGTCGTTTTGGTGAAATAGGATGTAAAGCGATTTCTTCGCATAAAGATTACCAAATGTATGAAGCCATCAGACTGCTTTCTATCTTGAAAGAAGCCGAAGATACACCGCAAGCCGATATTGATGCTGCCGAAAAAGCAGTGGAAGATTTGCAGAATAACATGGGTGAATTATCAGAAATGGCGCAAATTAGAAACCTGCATTGGTGGACTGTGGAATATGGTTTGATTGGAACTATCGACAATCCAAAAATTTACGGTGCCGGACTGCTTTCGTCTATTGGAGAAAGTGCGTGGTGCATGACGGACAATGTGAAGAAAATCCCTTACGATATATCAGCGGCGAACCAGAGTTTTGATATTACAAAACTGCAACCGCAACTTTACGTTACTCCAGATTTTGCTTATTTAAGTTTGGTTTTGGAAGAGTTTGCCAATAAAATGGCGTTGCGTACCGGAGGATTATCCGGAATTAATAAACTGATTCATTCCAATGCTTTAGGAACAATTGAATTGAGTACCGGAATTCAGATTTCGGGCGTTTTTACCAATGTTATTGAAGAAGAAGGAAAACCCGTTTATATCCAAACAACCGGAAAAACAGCATTATCTTACCGTGAAAAAGAATTAGTAGGTCATGGAACAATTAAACATGCCGAAGGTTTTGGAAGTCCTATTGGAAAACTAAAAGGTATAAATCTAGCGATTGAAGACATGAGTCCAAGAGATTTAAGCGCTTATTCTATCACTGAAAGTAAAAGTGTAACGCTTGAATTTGAAGGAGATATTACCGTAAAAGGGGAAATTATTACCGGATCGAGAAACCTGCACGGAGAGATTATTTTAATCAGTTTAAAGAATTGTATCGTGACTCACGGAGAAACTATTTTGTTTCAACCAGAATGGGGAATTTACGATATGGCTGTCGGTAAAAAAGCGATTTCAGCTTTTTCAGGTCCTGCTGATGTGAATAGTTTTGATTTGATTTCACATGTACCAACAAGCAAAACCATCAAAGCGAAACATACAGCGGAACGTGATGATTTAGAGGTTTTATATCAAACGATTCGAAACATAAGAGAAACAAAGGATACAGAAACTTCTTTAGCACCAATTTTTGATAAATTACACACCAATCATCCAAACGACTGGTTGTTAGCTGTTGAAATCGCAGAGCTTTTGAAGGACCGAAACGAACCGCAATTACTACAGGAAATAATGGTTTATCTTGATCAATTAAAACAAAAAAGACCCGAAGTAGCCCATTTGATTGCTGGTGGTTTGGACTTGATTTTCGATAAAGAGAAAGCTTAAAAAAGGAACCGCAGATTCGCAAATTATTAAATGGGTTAATCCGCGGTTCTTTTTTAATTATAATTTTATTTTTTGCCCAAAATCTTTCTCGCTTTCGATAACCTTTCCTTCGTATTGCAATTTCCACCCCATGGTATTGGTCAGAATCAATATTTTAGATAATTCGCTTATCAAGCGATTTTGAGCATTCGTTTTCAACGATGATTTTTCTATTTTCTTCGCCAGATTAGCTTTTACCGATTTGTTGATTTTATTGTAATCATCTCCCGTAAACGGATTCAATTTACTTTGTTCTACATCATAAAACTGAATATCAGGACTTATTTTTATTTCCTCTTTTGGAATACTTACAATTGTGATGGTTTTATTCTTTTCATCGATATCGTATTTCATTTTGTGCAAATCATACGCTACAGTCACATCGGCATTGACGACAACCAAGGCTTTTTTCTCGAAAGAAAGCATGTCCAACAAATATTTTTGCTGATTTTTATAGGTTATCACTTCAGAGAAATGTCCTTCTGTAACA
Organism: Flavobacterium sp. XS2P24; assembly: GCF_030010285.1. Taxonomy (NCBI): domain Bacteria; kingdom Pseudomonadati; phylum Bacteroidota; class Flavobacteriia; order Flavobacteriales; family Flavobacteriaceae; genus Flavobacterium; species Flavobacterium sp. XS2P24. The sequence continues at coordinate 280,543 of NZ_JASCRU010000002.1, read as the reverse complement.
ACCAATTTCCCTACGTTCAGAATTTGTTGTTGAATAAGATTCGTATTGTACGTGATATCTTCATCATCGTTTTTCTTAAAATCACAGAATTTGAATAATAAAAATATTCCGCCAATAACTGCTATTCCAATAAGTATTCTTTTAAGCATAATTAAAATTTCATGAATGAATATTGATTTTCCAATTTAGTGATTTTTTCTTTGACTTTCGACTCAAACTTCAAATGACTTTCAGAATCTGGGTTAAAAGGCTTGTGCGAAAGGCTTTTTTGGACATTCTCGACTTCATCCATCACAGCAAAAGCAGTTTCTGAAATGGTAGTTTCCTTGAAACGTTTCCAAATATAATCGATTGCCACTTGATTGGGATGCAACATATCTTCGGCATAAAAACGGTAATCCCGAAGTTCATCCATCATGATTTCGTAGCTGGGAAAATATTCAGTACTCAGTTTACAGTGCTCAGTATTCAGAACATCGTGAATTGCAGAAATCAAATGTGCTTTACTCAACTGATTCTCTACAAAACCGTCTTTAATGTGGCGCACCGGCGAAACCGTAAAAATAATAGTGCAATTTGGATTTACAGAATGAATTAATTCTACTGTATTTGCTATACTATCTTTTATTTCCTCAACAGAAAGTAATTCTTTCTTGAACTGTTTTTGAGGTACTTTATGGCAATTCGCCACAATAGAATCGCTTTCTATATTTCGATAAACCCAAGAGGTTCCATACGTGATGACGAAATGTGTTGATTGGGTTATTTGTTGATTTGTTGATTTGATTATTGCGTTTAATGATGCTAATAATTCCTCTTTATTTGAATTACTCAAATCTGAATGTACATCAAAACAATGCCACCGTTCATTGTGAAAAAAAATATCGTTTTCTGTAAATTGCTTTCCTGAAACTGCAAAATCAATTAACTTTTCAATCGCTAACGGATGAAACAAAATCCCAACTGGATTACAGCTGTTTTTAAATTTAAAATAGTCCAGTTTCTCCGCCATATTTACCGCAAAACAAGAACCTAAAGACATAATAGTAGCATTATAATCTATTGGATAATCACTTTTAGGAATGGGAATTTGGGTTCTGAATTGCATTGCTATTTTATTTACTACAAATTTGAATAATTTTAGCGAATTAAATGAGGTTTAGTTCTTTTTTCATTGGTATAAAAAACCCTTTCAGAGTTTTAAACTTTGAAAGGGTTTATCAATCCTATAAACTCAAAAATTTATTCATAAAAATATTGTGTTTTCAGATACCCCGTATTTCCCTTAGCAAAAATTACTGTTTCCGAAACCTGTTCTGTTGGATAATTATCCGAATCATATTTAAAAGAGCTTTTATAAAAATTAGCTACCGATAATACTTGGTCTCCATTTGTAGTAATTGCAATTACTGTATTTATTAAACTGTTATTAGACGATATGGTCTCCATATGGTCCAATAAATTTTTATATCCCAAGACATTATACAACGGATTATTTTTAGCATCATAGTCAAAACTTACACTGTAACTTGAAGTGATTCCTACTGGCATAGTATCTAAAATCCTTTCATTTTTTATCAAATTTTCATTCTCAAAATACAATGCTCCATGAAATTCTTTTACTTGCTGATTGCCTGAAATCCTGAATCTTTCATAAGAAACCGTTTTATCTGAATTATGAATGTAATTTATTCTGTAATTACCCAAAGATTCAACTTCAACTAATTTACCCACAAGGTAACTGTATTCAATGGTCTCCGAAAGCTGATTTGTTTTATTTAGTATTACCCTTTTTGTAATTAAACCATCCGTATACGTGAAATCAGTACGTTTCTCAGTACCGTCAATACTAACTATTTCAGTTCCATTATAAGTATATACAGTTGTTTCTGAAGTCCCATTTTCTGAAGTTTCAACAACTTTCTTTAGCAATTTTAAACTATCGTCATTATCATTTGAACATGAATAAAGTGTCAATAAAAAAATTGATAATACCCAAAAAATATTTTTTGTTTTTTTCATTATAATAAATAAATCGATTCACCTTACTCAAACCTTGGGGTGCTACATCGATCAAACCTAGAGAAATAAAGTAAAAACGACAATATTCATCGTTACAATCCCTATATTTCAGTTAAACTACTATTTTTAAACTTATCTATGGCACAATAAGGAAGACCCTATAAATAGTGTGTCGAACAAAAAAATAAACCCTTTTAGAACATCTGTCCTAAAAGGGTTTCTATTATAAAAAATAAATTTGTTCTACTTTACAAAGTCAATCGCTTTTTCCAAAGCTTGTTGAATTCCTGCGACATTTTTTCCTCCTGCTGTAGCAAAAAACGGTTGTCCGCCACCACCACCTTGGATAAATTTACCCAATTCACGAACAACTTGTCCAGCATTTAGGTTTTTCTCTGCGACTAATTCTTTAGAAACATAACAGGTTAACATTGGTTTTTCTTCGTCGGCTGTAGCCAAAACTAAAAATAAATTATTCCCTAAATTTCCTAATTCATAAGCCAAATCCTTAGCTCCTTCCGGGTTCAAATCGACTTGTTTTGCCAAGAATTGAACGCCGTTTATTTCCTGTATTTCAGCTATTAAACTCGCTTTTAAGTTTTTGACTTTATCTTTTACCAAAGTCTCGATTTGTTTGGACAATTTTGCATTTTCTTCTTGCATCGAATGAACGGCTTTCAAAATATCCTGAGGATTTTTCAAGGCTGTTTTTACTTCATTCAATGTGCTTTCATACGATGCGAAATGTGCTTTTACCGCATCACTTGTAATGGCTTCAATACGACGAATTCCTGCAGCAACCGCTCCTTCAGAAACGATTTTGAAATGCCAGATTTCAGCTGTATTTTTTACGTGAATTCCACCGCATAATTCCATGCTTTCGCCAAATTTTATCGCACGAACCTCATCACCATATTTCTCTCCAAAAAGCGCCATCGCTCCTTCTTGAATCGCTTGCGCAAAAGGAATATTTCTTCTTTCGATAAGTGGTAATTGCTCCTGGATTCTTGCGTTTACAAAATCTTCTACTTGTTGCAATTCAGCTTCAGTCATTTTAGCAAAATGCGAAAAGTCAAAACGCAAATAGTTTGGATTTACTAAAGATCCTTTTTGTTCTACGTGCGTTCCAAGAATACTTCTCAAGGCTTGGTGCATCAAGTGTGTAGCCGAGTGATTTCTGGAAGACAAGCTTCTCAAATCCTGATTTACTTTAGCCACAAAACCAGCATTTACATTTTCTGGTAATTTTTTTGCAAAATGTAAAATCAGATTATTTTCTTTTTTGGTATCGATGATTTCGATGGTTTCATTTGCAGAAACCAACATTCCTTTATCTCCTACTTGTCCTCCACCTTCTGGATAAAAAGGCGTGTTATCTAAAACAATTTGGTATAAAACACCATCTTTTTTACTGTCAACTTTACGGATACGAGTGATTTTTACGCCACTTTCTGATTGATCGTACCCTACAAATGTTTCTACATTTCCAGGAATCAACACAGACCAGTCTTCGGTAGAAACTTCTGATGCTGCACGGGAACGATTTTTTTGTTCTTGCATAGCAGCATTAAAACCAGCTTCGTCCAGTTCGAATCCTTTTTCTCTAAGAATTAATGCCGTCAAGTCAATTGGAAATCCGAAAGTATCGTATAATTCAAATGCTTTTGCTCCAGAAACGGTTGAACCTTTAGTTTCGGCAACTACATTTTCCAGTAATTGTAATCCTTGGTCTAATGTTCTCAAGAAAGAAGCTTCTTCTTCACGAATCACATTGGTAACCAATTGTTGTTGCGATTTGATTTCCGGGAAAAATTCACCCATTTGATTCGCCAAAACAGCAACCAATTGATTGATGAAAGGTTCTTTGGTATTCAAGAACGTAAATCCGTATCGAATTGCACGACGCAAAATTCTACGAATTACGTAACCAGCTCCTGTGTTAGATGGTAATTGACCGTCAGCAATAGCAAAAGCAACGGCACGAACGTGATCGACCACTACACGAATAGCGATATTGGTTTTCTCCTCGACTGCGCTCGGAGTGACAGAATTATCAAGATATTTATATCCTGTAATTTGTTCTACTTTTTCAATAAGCGGTGTAAAAACATCGGTGTCATAATTCGAAGTTTTCCCTTGCAATGCCATACACAAACGCTCAAATCCCATTCCGGTATCAACGTGTTTTGCAGGCAGTTTTTCTAAAGAACCATCGGCTTTACGGTTGAATTCCATAAATACATTGTTCCAGATTTCCACAACTTGCGGATGGTCATTGTTTACCAAACTTTTTCCTGAAACTAAAGCTTTTTCTTCTGTAGAACGAATGTCAACGTGAATTTCTGAACATGGACCACACGGACCTTGATCTCCCATTTCCCAAAAGTTGTCTTTCTTGTTTCCAAGAATGATTCGGTCTTCATCGATCAATTCCTTCCAAATGTCCCAAGCTTCCTGATCGAATGGTACGTTTTCATCCGGATTTCCTTCAAAAACGGAAACGTATAAGTTTTCTTTTGGAATTTTATATACTTCTGTCAAAAGTTGCCAAGCCCAGTTGATGGCTTCTTTCTTGAAATAATCTCCAAAAGACCAGTTCCCCAACATTTCAAACATGGTGTGGTGGTAGGTATCAAAACCTACATCTTCTAAGTCATTATGCTTTCCTGAAACACGAAGACATTTTTGCGTATCGGCAATTCTGGTACTTTTTGGAGTTCCATTACCCAGAAAATATTCTTTGAACTGCGCCATTCCTGAGTTGTTGAACATCAGTGTTGGATCATCTTTTAGAACTATGGGTGCCGATGGAACGATTAAGTGTCCATTTGATGCAAAAAAATCCAGAAATTGTTTACGTACGTCTTGTGATTTCATTTTTATTGTTTGTTCGGTTATTTGTTAATTTGGTTAATCGGCTGCATCGCATAAACGAATAACCAAATTAACGAATTAACATTTTTTTGCCCCAGATAGCAGTGAAAAGCTTCGAGATTTATAGATTTATTTTTTCTTGAGGTGGCAGAGCGACTCCCGAAGTCTCGGGATAAGATCCTGCTGGCTCATTAGAAAAAAAGATTTATAAACGAGAACTTGTAACGAATAGCTGGAATATGCACATTATTTTATTTATTATTGAAAAAAGGGTGTAACAAATGAAACATTTATTAAATTTGTTCGTCTAACCTTTTACAGTGTGCAAAAATAGGGTATTTTAAAATATGTCGAAAGTAAAATATTATTACGATTCCGAAAATCTAGCCTATAGAAAAATAAAAACACGAAAAAGAAGAAAACTTGGTGTTATTATTCTGTTTTTATTGGCATCGGCATTGTTTGGTTTTTTGAGCTTCATTGTTTTATTGAACACTCCTTATTTTGAAACGCCGAAAGACCGTTTGCAAGCGCGTGAAATTGAAAATTTGAGATTGAATTATGCGCTGCTGAACAAAAAAATGGATCAGGTAAATGGCGTTATTGAAGCTATTGAAAATCGAGATAATAATTTATATCGTGTGTATTTCAACAAATCAGCGATTCCGGATTCTATTCGAAAAGCGGGATTACCAGGAATAAGCAGGTATAAAACACTAGAAGGTTATTACAATTCCCAGTTGGTAATCAATACCACAAAAAGAATTGATGTCCTTAGCAAGGAATTAGCGATTCAGTCGAAATCATTGGATGCAATTTTGAAATTGGCAGAAGCCAAAAGTGATTTTTTATCAGCTATTCCTGCCATTCAGCCAGTACGAAATGAAAATTTAAAGCAAATGGCATCTGGTTTTGGATACCGAACGGATCCTTTTACAAAAGCAAGGAAGATGCATGAAGGCATGGATTTTACAGCTAAAACAGGCACTCCCATTTATGCCACAGGCGACGGAGTTGTAGCAAAAGCGGACAATACTGCCTCAGGATTTGGAAATCATATTGTTATTCGGCATGGATTTGGATACGAAACTTTATACGCGCATCTGAGCAAATACAAAGCTAGAGCGGGACAACGTGTAAAACGAGGCGACATTATAGGTTATGTAGGAAGCACGGGAAGATCCGAAGGGCCGCACTTGCATTATGAGGTTCACAAGGATAAAAAAGTGGTGAATCCGCTTAATTTTTATTACGGAAATATTTCGGCTGTAGAATATGTTGTGATTGCACAATTAGCAAATCAAGAGAATCAATCATTAGACTAACACAAAAATAGTATTCAGTGTTCGGTTGGCAGTGTTCAGATAGAAGATAAAAAAATAGTATTCAGTGACTAATTCAACTCGACAAAAAATAAAAAATTAGCTATGCATATTGAATTATCTAAAGACAAAAGATATTACAGCATTGGCGAGGTAGCCAAAGCATTTGACGTGAATGCATCGCTGATTCGTTTTTGGGACAATGAATTTGATATTCTGAAACCAAAAAAGAATGCGAAAGGCAATCGAATGTTTACTCCGGAGGATATCACTAATTTACAACTGATCTATCATTTAGTCAAAGAAAGAGGTTTTACGCTGGAAGGTGCCAAAACCCATTTGAAAGAAGGACAGAAAAAAACGTTGGATAAGTTTGATATCATTCGAAAATTAGAAACGATACGCACACAATTAACAAATATAAAAAACGAACTTTAAAAACAAAACAAAATGAGAAAATGGTTAATCCCCGGAATTATAATCGCTGTCCTAGTTATTTGGTCAATAAGCTCTTACAATAGCCTTGTGAGTCTAAAAGCTGATTCGAAAACAGCTTGGTCAAATGTTGAAAGTAGTTATCAAAGAAGAAATGACTTAATTGGTAATCTTGTAAAAACGGTTCAAGGTGCTGCAGATTTTGAAAAAAGTACTTTAACAGCCGTTATTGAAGCGCGTGCAAAAGCGACTTCAGTAACTGTTGACCCAACAAACATTTCCCCAGAACAATTAGCAGCTTTCCAACAGGCTCAAAGTGGAGTTTCTGGTGCATTATCAAGATTATTGGTTTCAGTTGAACGTTACCCTGAATTGAAAGCAAATCAAAACTTTTTAGAATTACAATCACAATTGGAAGGTACCGAAAACAGGATTAACGTTACCAGAGACCGTTATAATGAAGTTGTAAATATTTATGACAAAAAAATCCAAAGTTTTCCTAGCGTAATTTTCGCAAAAATATTTGGATTTGAGGAAATGGCAAGATTTAAAGCAGAAGCAGGAGCTGAAAAAGCACCAGATGTAGAATTTGATTTCAAATAAAATGATGTCAGCAACCGAAGCATTCCTAACCCCGGAAGAAGAACGCGACATTGTGGAAGCCATTTCACAAGCCGAACAAAACACTTCGGGAGAAATTAGAGTTCATATAGAAAATCATACAGAAAAACCTCCGCTCGAAAGAGCTCAGGAGGTTTTTCATTCTTTAGGCATGGATAAAACCGCTATCAGAAACGGGGTTTTATTTTATGTTGGTGTTTCAGACCATACTTTTGCAATTATCGGCGATGAAGGTATTGACAAAGCTGTTGAAATTGATTTTTGGGACTGCACTAAAGACCTTGTCATTTCCCATTTTAAGAACAAACAATTTAAAGATGGTTTAGTGGCTGGGATTTTAAGGGCAGGCGAAAGGTTGCAACAATATTTCCCTTTTCAGGATGATGATGCCAATGAACTGTCGAACGAAATATCAAAAGGATAAAATGAAACACTTTAAAATAAAAAACACCCTATTCTTTATATTGGTAACTGTTTTATTTTTCCAATTTTCAGGATTTTCGCAAACCGCAACAATTCCTGAAAGACCAAGTTTTATTGCACCTATAATGGATTTGGATAATACTGGAACTTTAACCAAAGCGCAAACACAGAAATTATATCAAAAACTTAAAAATTATTCTGATTCCACTTCAACTGAAATATTAGTCCTTATAATCAAAACCACAAAAGGGGAAGATATAGCGCGATATGCAACAGATTTAGGACACAAATGGAAAATTGGACAAAAGGGAAAAGATAACGGAATTATTTTTCTTATTGCTAAAGGTGATCGAAAAATGACCATTCAAACCGGTTATGGAACCGAACATCTGATGACTGATGCTTTATCTAAAAGAGTCATAGAACTCGTTGTTAAACCCGAATTCAAGCAGGAAAACTATTTTGCCGGTATTGATAAAGGTACTACAGCCATCATGCAAATAATGAGTGGTGAATACAAAAATGACAAAAAACCCACTTCCAATAAAGGGTTTCCATTTTTACCACTAATCGTTATTGTCATCATTATAATCGTGCTGATATCCCGTAACAAAAGCGGTGGTGGAAATTCCGGTAACAGAGGTGGTGGAATAGGTCCAAGTTTACTTGATGTCATTATTCTAAGCAGCCTTGGAAGAAACAGTGGCGGAGGTGGTTTCGGCGGAGGTTCATCAGGTGGTGGATTTGGCGGATTTGGCGGTGGCGGCGGATTTGGCGGTGGTGGTGCTTCCGGCGACTGGTAATATTCAGTTTCCATATTGATAAAACAAGTACATCCGAAATTAAAAAAATTAAAGGCTCTTTTAAATATTTGTAGCGTCTAATCTATTCAAAAAACATAAATCAATTACAGTAAATGCTTTCACATAAAGCCAAATATGCACTAAAAGCACTCTTATATTTAGCGCAACAAGAAGAAACCCATGTTTCTCGAACTATCGAAATTGCGGAGGCGGCCACTATTCCAAAAAAGTTTTTGGAACAGATTTTATTGGATTTAAAACGCGGACATTTCGTAGGAAGTAAACAAGGTAAATTTGGTGGTTATTATCTCCTAAAATCTAAAAACGACATTACTTTAGCCGATATTCATAGACTTTTTGATGGTGCAATTGCTTTACTTCCTTGTGCATCATTAAATTTTTACGAACGCTGTTCTGATTGCATCGATGAATCGGAATGCCTATTACGACATGGATTGATTACCATTAGAGAAGAAACTTTAAAGGCTATGGAAGGCATTACTATTGCTTCATTGGTAAAAAAATAAAAAAATATCCTTTAAACTCTACTAATTTTATAGAATTAATTATATATTTGCCTCGAATTTAATACATCATTAACAATCCAAATTTAAACGTATGAAAACGTACCGAAGTAAGTTTGCTTTTTTGAATAGGCAATCCCGAAAAAATCAACTAATTATAATTAAAAAAAAGAGTTCTCAAATGATGTGTATGTGTTAGTAAAAAAATTTAAATTAAATTCTAATAATTACATATACTTAATATAAATGAAAAATTCTATAAAAAATATACTTACAATAGTATTCGTTTTAACATTCTCAATATCATTTGCACAGAACATTGAAGGCGTGGTTACCACAAACCAAAACATTCCATTAGAAGCCGCAAATGTTGTAATAAAAGGAACAACTTCTAACACAATTTCAGATTCTTACGGGAAATTTACAATAGACACAAAAGGAAAACTCCCTTTAACTCTTTTAGTTCAATATTTAGGATATAAAACTGCCGAAATAGAAATCTCTTCTTTACCAATACCCTCATTACAAATAAATCTTACTGAAGAAAATACTTTAATCGAAGTCGTAGTTTCTTCAAGACGCCGAATAGAAAAAGTACAAGATGTGCCAATAGCAATATCAGTAATAACAGGAAAACAGGCAGAACAAACTGGAGCTTTTAACGTTAATCGTATAAAAGAGCTGGTTCCTTCAGTTCAATTATATTCGTCAAACCCTAGAAATACGGGAATTAATATTCGAAGCTTAGGTTCTCCATTTGGACTTACAAATGATGGAATCGACCCGGGTGTTGGTTTTTATGTTGATGGCGTTTATTATGCGCGTCCAGCGGCAACCACTTTAGATTTTATCGATATAGATCAAATTGAAGTATTACGCGGCCCGCAAGGATCATTGTTTGGTAAAAATACAACTTCGGGAGCCTTTAACATTACTACTCGTAAACCAAGTTTTACTTCAGGTGCTAACTTTGAAGTGAGTTACGGAAATTACAACTTTTTGCAAGCTAAAGCTTCGATTACTGGAGCTTTGAGCTCAAAAATCGCTGGTCGCATCTCGTTTTCAGGTACACAACGTGATGGTTTAATCGATAATGTTGCAACAGGAAAACCTACCAATACCCTTAATAATCAAGGAATCAGGGGACAATTGCTTTATACCCCTTCTGAAAGAACTACTATTATACTAGCTGCAGATATCACAACGCAACGTCCAGATGGATATGCACAGGTAGTTGCTGGTGTCGCACCTACACAAAGAGCGGCTTACCGTCAATTTGATGCCATTATTGCTGATTTGAATTATCAATTACCAAGTTTAAATGCTTTTGACCGTAAAATTGACCACGATACGTCATGGCGTTCCGGACAAGATATGGGAGGTATATCTCTAAATGTAGATACAAAAATTGGAAATGGAACACTTACGGCAACAACTGCTAGGCGTTTTTGGAATTGGGATCCATCAAACGATAGAGATTTTACAGGATTACAAGTATTAGCAAAATCGCAAAACCCAACCAGACAGACACAAATAACGCAAGAAGTACGTTATGCAGGTCAGCTTACCTCTAAATTAAGTGGTGTTGTAGGTGTATTTTTTATTGACCAAACATCACAAACAGATGGTACAGAGGAATCTGGTAATGCACAATGGAGATTTGCACAAAGCACTACCAGTAATTTATGGAAAACACCAGGTCTGTTTGAAGGATACGGTATCAAAACCGATGCCCGTATTAGAGCTTCCAGTGCGGCAGTATTTGGTCAGTTGGACTGGGCTATAACAGAACGTTTACATGTATTACCAGGTATACGCTATAATTTTGACAAAAAAGATGCTGATTATAACCGTACAACATACGGAGGACTTCAAACGAACGACCCTGCCTTAATTGCCATGAAAAAACTAGTTTATACGGATCAGTCTTTTTCATTTAATACAGATAATACTGATTTTTCTGGTAACATAACTGTTTCTTTTAAAGCTTCTGACAAGATTAATGCATATGCGACTTTTGCAAAAAGCTATAAACCAGTTGGAGTAAACGTAGCTGGATTACCTACTCTTGCCGGACAGCCAATTCTTGAACTTGCCGTCATTAAACCGGAAGAAGTAAATCATTACGAAGTTGGAATAAAAACAGCACCGTTTAAAAACTCAATATTCAATATAACCTTCTTTAATACCGACATCAAAGATTTTCAAACCAATGTACAGGTAGCTGAATTAGGTGTAAACCGTGGCTATCTTGCCAATGCAGATAAAGTACAAGTAAAAGGTATAGAATGGGATGCTAGCTTTGTAATTAGCAAACATTTAACCATTAATGGAGCAGCTACCTATACAGATGCTAAATATGTTAAATTTACAAATGCTCCCCTTCCGCTAGAAGAAACAGGAGCGGCGGTATCATTCAAAGATGTTTCCGGAACTGCATTACCGGGTGCTTCAAAGTGGGCAGGATCTTTAGGTGGTGAACTTTCAGATAAAGCTAAATTCTTTGGGAATACAGGAAAAATATTCCTTGGAGTTGACTCTTATGCGCGTTCTAAATTCTCTTCAAGTCCATCTGCTTCAAAATATTTAGTAGTTCAGGGTTATGCGCTATTTAATGCTCGTTTGGGTTTCCGTGCAACAGATGGTTTGTCTGTACAATTCTGGGGACGAAACCTTTTAAATAAAGATTATTACGAACAACTATTGCCTGCTGGTGGAAATTCAGGACAGTATGCAGGTGTTTTGGGCGATCAAAGAACGTATGGTATTACATTGAAATATTCACTTTAAAAAACTTTCAAAAAAATTAAAATTTGAAACAGCACTCTTAAAAATCAGGTTTTAAGAGTGCTGTTTTCTTTTTTCTAAAACACTATTAAGTTGATAAATTAAAATATTTTTTAAAAACATAAAACAATACCTATAGGATTTATAGACTTTATGTAAATTTGCCAAAATTGAAATAAAGCTCCATGAAAAAATTTAGAGTCATTTTATTCTTACTGCTGTCTATTCTTTGCCAAGCGCAAACGGATGAAAAAAATATAGATCATCAAAGTATTCTTTGGACTCGTTATTACAATCAATTGCTGCTAAACGAAAAATGGTCTTTGCATTCTGAATTTGACAACCGACTTTTTCTAAAACCAGTGCAAGAAAACTTATATGTCGTCCGAATTCAAGGTCGCTATAAAATCAATGATCATTTAGAGACAGGTGCTGGCTTTGCTTATTTTTCTGTTGATACACAAGTCCCTGAAATTAATCCTGATTACAATACCCCTGAATTTAGAGGACAGCAGGATCTTACATGGAAATCAAATGTTAATAAAGTAACGCTGACACAACGTTTTCAAGTAGAAGAGCGATTTATTCACAATGCTGATAATGTAAAGTTGCTTCCTGGCACCACATTTTTTTGGAGATTCAGATACAGACTCCAAGGTGACTATACCTTTTGGAAAAAAGAAAAACAGTTGTTAAAAGCCGTACTGTCTGATGAAATAATGTTCAATTTTGGAAAAAAAATAATTAGAAATACGTTTGATCAAAATAGAATTTATGCTGCCATACATTATGGACTCAATAGCAATTTAGCATTTGAACTCGGTTACCTAAACAGTTTTCAAAGAAGAAGCAATGGAATCGATTATTTCAACAGAGACATTATCCGCTTCAGTATTTTTCATAAAATTAATATCTTAAAAAAAGTATAAACAGCATTTATAATTTGCTACCGGTAAATAATTATAAATATTTTAAATATTGATTATCAATACATTAACTAATTTTTTAAAATTCGTGCCGTAACTTTATTTAAAAGATATAGCCATGAAAAATTTTGCAATTAAACTCGTGTGGTTCACTACCATTTATGTTTTTGTTTTTGCCGGTTTATGTCAAACTAATGTTGCTTTACCGGTAATAATGACCCTATATTGCGCTGGTATACCGTTGATCCCTTTTATGGTATTCACCGTGATAACTGATGATTATCAAACTACAAAAACATTTAAAGATTGGTACGGCGACCATCCAATGGAAACTTTGGAAAAAGAAGAAGAAAGCTAATCGCGCAAATCCGTTTTTAACAAAGAAATCCCTACTGCTCGGGATTTCTTCGTATTTTAAAATACTATAAGTATCAATTTGAACTATTGAAATTCAGATTATCTAACTTTACTTTGCAGAACAAAACGATGCAACAGTTTAGGAAAAAAACGTTTCAAATAAACGCCTAAAACTTCCTTGCCGCCAATGTAAGCTTCAAAGGTATTTGATTCAACAGCTTTGATTAATTTTTTTACAAAAATAGCCACTGGCATACCATTTAAAGTGGCTTCATCGTCAGTATTTTGTTTTGATCCATCAGCAGTAAGTGCATTAATCGCCACATTCGTTTGGATAAATCCTGGACAAATTAAGGTAACATTGATATTATCATGTTGATGTTCCATTCTCAAAACATCAAAAAAACCGTGTAAAGCATGTTTTGCACCACAATATCCGGAACGATACGGCGATCCAAACTTTCCCATCAAACTGGTAATGGTTACAAAATGGCCTTTCTTATTCTTGATAAAATGAGGTAATAATGCTTTTGTTAAGGCAACCGTCCCGAGATAATCTGTTTCGATGAGTTTTTTATCTACTTCAAAATCGGTTTCTACAATCAGCGAACGCTGGCTAATCCCACCATTATTGATAAGCAGATCCACTTTTCCAAAGGCGGCAATGGCTTTTTCTGCATGATTTTTGGCGTTGTCAAAATCAACCAAATCAAAAGGCAAAATGGCGACTTCTGTGTTTGAACATTTAGATTTTACCGTTTCTAAAGCATCACTATTTCTAGCCGAAAGAATTAATTTGCAATTTTTACCAGCTAATTCATAAGCTAAAGCCTCTCCTATTCCGCTTGAAGCGCCTGTAATCCAAACTACTTTGCCATTTATTGCATTCATATTTTTTCATAAAAATAAAAAAAGTTTATCGAGCTTTTACAAACTCAATAAACTTTCTATTTTAATTTAGAAATAAAAACTATTTCTCTCTGATATAAATATCGATTGGCACTCCTGAAAAGTCCCAGTTTTCTCTAATTTTATTTTCCAGATAACGTTTGTAAGGTTCTTTTACATATTGTGGCATATTGGCAAAAAACACAAATTGTGGTGTTGGTGTTGGCAACTGCATGCAATATTTAATTTTTACATATTTCCCTTTTGTAGCTGGTGGCGGGTATGCTTCAATCACTTTCAACATAAATTCGTTGAATTTTGAAGTAGCAATACGTTGCTGTCTGTTTTCGAAAACTTTAACGGTTGCTTCCAATGCTTTCAACAAACGTTGTTTTGTTAAAGCTGAAACAAAAAGAATAGGCACATCCGTAAATGGCATTAATTCTTCTCTGATTTTAGCTTCATAATCACGAGTTGACATCGTTTCTTTCTCGACTAAATCCCATTTATTCACTAAGATGACAACACCTTTACGGTTTTTCTCCGCTAACCAAAAAATACTTTGATCCTGACCTTCAAAACCACGAGTGGCATCAATAATCAAAATACAAATATCCGCATGTTCAATCGCACGAACGGAACGCATTACCGAGTAAAACTCTAAATCTTCCTTTACTTTTGCTTTACGACGGATTCCCGCAGTATCCACTAAGTTGAATTCGAAACCAAAACGGTCAAATTTCGTATCGATAGAATCACGGGTTGTTCCCGCAATATCAGTAACAATATATCGGTCTTTACCAATTAAGGCATTGATAAAACTTGATTTTCCAGCATTAGGACGACCTACAACCGCAAAACGAGGTAATGCAACTTCTTCTTGGGTTGGTTCTGGTTTCACTGGAAAAGCATCAATCAATGCATCCAATAAATCTCCTGTTCCACTTCCTGAAATACTGGCAAACGTATAATATTCTCCTAAACCAAGGTTGTAAAACTCTACCGCATCTTTCTCACGCATCGCATTATCCACCTTATTTACAGCAAGTAAAACCGGCTTTGTTACTTTACGCAACAATCTCGCAACAGCATCATCCATTGGAGTAATGCCTTCTTCTACATCAACCACAAAAATGATAACATCCGCTTCATCAATGGCAAGTTCCACTTGTTTACGAATTTCGCCTTCAAAAACGTCATCCGACCCACGTACGTAACCACCTGTATCAATTACAGAAAACTCTTTTCCGTTCCACTCGCTTTTACCATAGTTTCTATCTCGGGTCACCCCAGATACTGAATCTACAATAGCTTCTCTTCTTTGTATCAGCCTATTAAAAAGGGTTGATTTCCCTACATTAGGTCTTCCTACTATCGCAACAATGTTATTCATAATATAAATTCAAATATTTTGCAAAGGTACTCTATTATTTTGTAATCTAAGCTATCCGTTTTTTGCGTGAAGGATAGCAGTGAAAATCCTTTGTTGCAATTCTTTTTGCAACAAAGATTGTAACGTATAGCCTGACCCTTGTGGTCACGCCCAAATTATATTATTGATTGTATCCGAATCGTTTTAACATATTTGCGTTGCTTCTCCAGTTTTTATTCACTTTCACGTACAACTCAATATGGATTTGTTTGCCAAAGAATTTCTCTAAATCGACACGGGCTTCCATTCCAACTTTTTTCAAAGCGGCACCTTTATGCCCGATGATAATTCCTTTTTGGGTATCGCGCTCCACCATAATCAAAGAACGGATTCTTATGATGTTTTCATCCTCAAAAAACTCTTCGGTAACAATTTCTACTGCGTATGGTATTTCTTTGCTGTAATTCAACAAGATTTTCTCACGGATGGTTTCATTTACAAAGAAACGTTCCGGTTTGTCTGTCAATTGGTCTTTTGGATAATAAGCAGGTGATTCCGGCAACAATTCAATGATTCTTCCAAAAACTTCCGGTACATTAAAATTCTGCAAAGCCGATATTGGAAAAATTTCCGCATTAGGAACTTTGGCAGTCCAGAAAGCCACTTGTTCTTCCAGTTGCGCCTGATTTGAGTTATCGATTTTATTCAATAATAATAGAACAGGAATTTTGGCATGGATTATTTTATTGAAAAACGCTTCGTCTTTCAACTCTTGTTCTCCAATTTCCACCATATAAATCAGCACATCAGCATCTTCAAAAGCGGACTTCACAAAATTCATCATTGATTCCTGCATTTCGTATGCCGGTTTGATGATTCCAGGTGTATCTGATAAGATCATTTGAAAATCTTCTCCATTTACAATTCCCAGAATTCTATGACGTGTTGTTTGTGCTTTTGATGTGATTATTGACAATCTTTCTCCAACAAAGGCATTCATAAGTGTTGATTTACCAACATTTGGATTCCCGATGATGTTTACAAAACCTGCTTTATGTGACATTTCTATTATAATTTATTCCGCAAAGGTAGTCATATCAAGTCAATAGACGAAATAAAACATTTTTTAAAATTTTCGTTGGAAATTTAGAAATTCGTCGTACATTTGCACCCGAAACAACGCGGGATAGAGCAGTAGGCAGCTCGTCGGGCTCATAACCCGAAGGTCACAGGTTCGAGTCCTGTTCCCGCTACTAAGAATTTTATTGAAATTACAAACGCACATCGCGGGATAGAGCAGTAGGCAGCTCGTCGGGCTCATATCCGCCACGGCGGACACAGATTTAAGCCAAATGCTGTTAAGAATTTTATTGAAATTACAAACGCACATCGCGGGATAGAGCAGTAGGCAGCTCGTCGGGCTCATAACCCGAAGGTCACAGGTTCGAGTCCTGTTCCCGCTACTGAGAAAAAACCATCAATTTTATTGATGGTTTTTTTATACCTTGTAATTATGGATGAATTTGTTGTGTACATTCTATATTCTGAAAAATTCGAAAAGAATTATACTGGTTTTACTTCTAATTTAATTGAACGATTCAAATCTCATAATCTTTTAGGGACAAAAGGATATACTTTAAAATTTAGACCTTGGAAGGTTATTCATGTTGAGTTTTTCAATTCAAAATCAGCAGCAATGAAAAGAGAAAAATATTTAAAATCCGGAATTGGGAGAGAATTTATTCAAAATTTTAATCTAAACTTATAATTTGAAACATTCACGCTTACCACGTGAACGGCTTGAAAGCTTCAGAAAAATCAGGAGCTTACAACTACACCAAAACAATCTAAACAAAAAAAACCTGTGAAGCAAACTTTCACAGGTTTAGACAAACTAAGTTTATTAAAACAACTAAATATGTAATATCAAAGAGTAATGCAAACTCTTTATTATTTCTAAATTAATCTTCAGAAGCAATAGCTGTATTTTTACCAGCATTAACTTCTAATAAAACCGCTACTCCCTTATCATTTATCATTGTCATATTCAACGTATCCAAAACTGCTAAATTTCTAGATGTTAATCCATTAAACTTATTATAAGAAATATTCATTTCTTTCAATTTATCTAATTTCTCAAGCTCGAAAGGTATCTGACCAATCATTTTATTATCAAACAAACTAAGATTTTCAAGTGATGTCATGTTTACTACTTCACTACTTAATCCCCCTGAAAGTTTATTACTGTTTAAAAGCAATGTTTTTAGCGTTTTTATTTCATATAATGAAGTTGGGATTTGCCCTACTATTTCATTATTGAATAACGAAAGTGTTTCTAATTGATTCAAAGCTCCAATTTGCATTGGTAATTCTCCTGAAATGGCATTCATATACAATTCTAAATCTTTCAAATTACTCATATCACAAATAGAAGAAGGAATTGTTCCTGATAGTCTATTGAAAGAAAGATTCAATACTTTCATTTCTTTTAATTTCCCTATTGAAGAAGGAATTATTCCTGATATTTGATTTTTGTGTAAATCCAATTTTTGTAAACTTATCAGGTTTAAAAGTTCTTCAGGAATTTCACCAATCAAATTGTTATTGTCCAAGGTAATAGAAATCACTTTATCGTCTTGCAACGTAACACCATGCCAAGTAGAAATAGGTGATGTTAAATCCCATTTTACTTTCCACTGATCTCCATTTGTAGATTGATACAGTTTTACTAACGCATCTTTCTCAGATTGAGACACATCTGCAAACATTGAAAAAGAAAACAAAAGGGTTAAAAATAGAGTAGTTATATTTCTCATAACGTTAGAATTATTTCTTTAATACACATAAAACTACATACTACGAAACTAATCAGCAAATAAAATCGACGAAATACACTGTTTTGTGATTTTTATAGCGTTATATCTTACAAGAATGTTCGATTTTCTTAATTAAATATTAATTTGTTAAATTTGATTTACTAATCTTTAAAACCAATTTTATGGAAATCAATTTTCTGGCACTTTTTGTTGCTGCGTTATCTACACTTGTAGTAGGATTTGTTTGGTACAATCCAAAAGTTTTTGGAACCATTTGGATGAAAGAATCCGGTATGACCGAAGAAAAAATGAAAGGAGGAAATATGCTCTTGACATTTGGACTATCATTACTGTACGCCTTTTTCATAAGCTTTATAATACAAATGCTGACAATACACCAATTTGGCGCATTAGGAATGGTGGGAGGAGATCCAAGTATCGCAAAACCTTCTTACGAGGCTTTTATGGCAGATTACGGAATGGCATTCAGAACTTTCAAGCACGGAGCTTTACATGGTTTTATGACTGGACTATTTTTAGTATTACCGGTTATAGGAACTAATGCATTATACGAAAGAAGAAGCTTCAAATACACTCTGGTAACAGGTGGTTTTTGGATTGTATGCTTTATGATTATGGGAGGAATTATTTGTGCCTGGAAATAATTTCCAAAAAAATAAAATAAATTTCGTCTTGGCATTCTTCAAGACGAAATTTAATTTTTTTTTTGGATTCCCTCAATAGCTTTGGCTAAATCTAAATCCTTATCGGTAACTCCGCTTGCATCATGTGTTGTCAGCCTGATTGTGACTTTATTATACACATTGAATAATTCCGGATGGTGATTTCTTTTCTCGGCCATCACTCCTACTTGCACTATAAAACCTAATGCTTGAGTAAAATTTGAAAAGGCAAACTTTTTCTCAATTCCATTATTAGCAAACTGCCAATCTTTAAGCGCCTTTAACTCTGGTTGAATTGTCTCTGCTGAATAGGTTTCCATAATATACTTTTTAATTTATATAAAGTTAGTTAATTTCGAGACATTGAGAAATACTTTAACTTTATTAACTAATTTTGAAAAAAAATTACTCTTCAATTTTGACTACACCTTATTCTTTTAAAATTTATAGTGAGACAGCGCAACTTCCTTCAAACTGGGACGACTTAGCTGTTTCAACCATTTTTTTATCCAAAAAATACTTGGAGATTTTAGAAAAATCATCTCCGGAAAATATGGTGTGTCATTTTATTGGACTATTCGAAAATGAAACTTTAGTTGGGATTGCTCTCTCTCAATTTTTAGATTTAAACCTACTGGAATCTTTTGGAGATCGAGACAAATGCATTAAAACCACTGTTCGAAATTTAGTTTTCAGAAATTTCGGTTCTCATGTTCTTGTAATTGGAAACAACATGCTGACCGGGCAAAATTCTTTTGCACTTTCAGAGTTTATTGATAAAAAGAAAGCGTTGCAAACCTTGAGATCAGCAACAACAGCATTGAAAAAAATGTTTCAGTCCAAAGGTAAAAAGATTCATATTACCACCTATAAAGATTTTCACAAAGAAGACATTACGAACTTTGGCATTCCGGAATTCGAAAATGATTATCAGTTTTCGACACAACCGAATATGGTTTTTCACATCAATGAAAACTGGAAATCTGAACAAGATTACATTGACTCACTTTCAAAAAAATACAGAGATCAATACAAACGAGCCCGAAAAAAAGCAACCGTTATTGAGAAAAGAAAAATGCATTTGGAGGACATCATAGTTCTGGAAGATACTATTTATGACTTGTATCTTCATGTGGCCAAAAATGCGCCTTTCAATACTTTTTTTCTGCCTAAAAACCATTTTAGGGTTTTCAAAGAAATCTTTAAAGACAAGTTTCTTTTTTATGGCTATTTTATTGATGAAAAATTAATTGGATTTAATACTTTAATAAAAAATGGTTCCGTAATGGACACTTATTTTCTGGGGTATGACGAAAGTATTCAACGCGAAAAAATGCTGTATTTGAATATGCTCTATGATATGATCGCATATTCCATCAATAAAGGTTTTAAGGAAATTGTGCTTGCAAGAACGGCATTGGAAATTAAAAGTTCTGTTGGTGCAAAACCTATAAAAATGTATGGATTTATAGCCCATAGCAATCAAATAGTCAATTCGTATATGCCTAAAATATTTAGATATCTGGAACCTGAAACCAATTGGCAGGAACGAAACCCCTTTAAATAATCCCGCTGATTAAATTCGGAATAGCTACTTTCATTTGTTTGGGTAAAATTTCAATGTTCAGATTTGTCTCGGTACCGCAATATTCCCCATCAATTTGAAAACTAACTGGAACATTTGTCCTAACCATTGCTTTATCTGTAGAAATTATTTCAACATCTTCTGAATCTAAAGGCATATTTCCTGAAATAATTTTTCCAAGTACTACCAAATCTAAATTTTTCAAAATAACTAATTCAAACTTTCCATCATCCATAACGCCATTAGGATTGATAGAAACTCCTGTACCGTATTTTTGAGAATTCGCAATCACAATCATTCTTGCTGTACATTCAATTGTTTCAAAATCGCCTGTTATTGTTGCAGTAAAAGGATCGTCTAAATCAATCAAAGTGGTAACTGTTTGTATTGCGTATCCCCATTTTCCTCGAATACTACTATTTTCATAGTTCTTAATCATTTCTGCATTTACGCCTAAGTCGCTCAAATGGATACTTTTTTTCCCATTGATAGAAATCATATCTATTTCCATGTAGTCGTTATGAAATGCGATTTCTAAGTTTTCTTCGATTGTGGATGGCAAATTTAAATCTACAGCTAAACCATTGGCAGAACCAGCCGGGATAATCCCAATAATAACGTCATGGTTTTCCATAGCCTCAGCAACCATTTTTATTGTCCCATCACCACCGGCAACAATAATTCGTTCCGGATTATAGGTTTCATAGAGCACTTTTATATTCTCAATATCAGAGGCTCCCGAAGTATTATAAATTACAAGATTTAAATTCTCGTTTCCTGCAAAAATTGTTGTCGCATCAATCAACTCTGATTTATCAACATCACCAGAGATTGGATTTACAACCAGCATAATATTATTTTTCAAACTTTTTCTTCTTTTATTGATTAAAAACAATTAATTTCAACAACACTCAAAAGTACTACAATAAATGAAACCAATTTTAAAATTATATCGCGGCTATGCTAATGAACAGGAATTGATTGTGATGGGGCATGTTTTTAAGCCAACAACAATTCAAGAGTATAATTTTCAAAAAAAGAATCTGAAAAACGCTACTTCGGTAATTAAAATGTTTCAAATAAAAACACAGGCAAACGCCGATGTATACTTAGAACACAACAATGCCAAAATTCATACCAAAACATTAATCGACGGTTATTTTAAATTCTGTGTTCCATTAGACCAAAACACTAATTATGGATGGATTGATTATGAAGTAAGTATTGTTTACAAAAATGAATCCATAACAACCCGAGACAGTTACATTCGACCTCACAAAGGAAATTTAGGAATCATATCAGATATTGATGATACTTTTTTAGTTTCGCATACACTGAATCCTTTGAAAAAATTATATGTTTTATTATTTAAAAACGTAAACAAGAGAAAAATCTATGAAGATGTTGTGACGCATTATCAGGCGTTAAGCACAGCAGGAAGGGAAAACAAAGAGGAATTCAATGCTTTTTTCTATGTTTCCAGCAGCGAATGGAATTTGTATCGTTTTATCACAAAATTCACCGAAATTCATCAGCTCCCGAAAGCAGTTTTATTATTGAAGGATATTAAAACAAGCCTCACTGATTTTTTCTTGACCGGCAGAGGCAATCACAATCATAAGTTTGACAAAATAAAACACATTTTAGAATTTTACCCTAATTTAGAATACGTGCTTCTTGGAGATGATTCGCAACACGATCCATTTCTATACGAGGCCATTTGTAAAATTTTTCCAGTAACCGTAAAAGCCGTTTATATTAGACAAACCGGAACTAGCAAAAAAGAAAAAGTAACCGCGGTTTTGAAAAATTTAGAAACCTTGAAAGTTTCTGTTTGTTATTTTCAAAATAGCAGCGAAGCCATTGCGCACTCTAAAATGATTGGGATTATTGCATAAAAAAAGAGTTCCAAAATTGGAACTCTCTATTTCTATAAATTATCTATTTCTTCCTGAACTATTTCCCAATCAGAGAGAAGTTTGTCCAATTCTGCTTTTTTCTTATTGTATGCCGTGAAAAATTTAGCGTCTTCAATGTGTTTATCATAATTAGAAGCGAGCATTTTATCATCTTGCTGAATGTCCTTTTCTAATTGTTTGATTTGACTCTCGACTTTGCTCAATTTATTCTGCAACGCTTTCCCTTTTTTCTGATCTTCGTAAGAAGCTTTGTTGCTTTCTTTAGGCGCAGCTGCTTTTTGGGCATCTTTTTTCTCCACTTCACGCATATTTTCCATATTGCGTTGCTCTAAGAAATAGTTGATATCCCCTAAATATTCTTTTATTTTTTGGTCTTTGAATTCGTAAACCAAATTTGACATTCCCTGCAAGAAATCCCTATCGTGAGAAACCAGCAATAAAGTTCCGCCAAATTTTTGAAGTGCGGCTTTCAAAACATTCTTAGATTTAATATCCAAGTGATTCGTAGGCTCATCCATCAGCAAAACATTGATTGGTTGCAAAAGCAATTTACATAGCGCTAAACGGTTTCTTTCGCCTCCAGAAAGGACTTTTACCTTTTTTTCTACATCATCACCACGAAACAAGAAAGAACCCAACATATCGCGTACTTTCATTCGGTTTGTATCTGCAGCAGCATCCTCCATGGTTTGCAACAAAGTGATTTCGCCATCCAGATATTCGGCTTGATTTTGCGCAAAATAACCCAGCTGTACATTATGTCCTAACTTGATATTTCCTTTATACTCGAATTCGTCAACAATAGCTTTAATGAAAGTCGATTTTCCTTGTCCGTTTTGTCCAACGAATGCAATTTTACTTCCACGTTCCACTAACAAACTGATATCTTTCAAAATCGTTTTATCACCGTAACTTTTAGTCACGTTTTCGGCTTCAATTACAACTCTCCCCGGTTCTTTTGAAACAGGAAAAGTAATATTCATCACCGAGTTGTCATCTTCATCAACTTCGATACGTTCTACTTTATCTAATTTTTTGATTAATGATTGTGCCATCGATGCTTTGGAAGCTTTAGCACGGAATTTTTCAATTAATTTCTCGGTTTCTTCAATCTTTTTGGCTTGGTTTTTTTGCGTTGCCAATTGTTTCTCACGAATTTCATGACGTAATTCTAAATATTGAGAATATGGTTTATTGAAATCATATGCTTTTCCTAGGGAAATTTCGATCGTTCTGTTCGTCACATTATCCAAAAACATTTTATCGTGCGAAACAATCACCACAACTCCAGGATAATTTCGAAGGAAACTTTCTAACCAGATGATACTTTCTATATCCAAGTGATTCGTAGGCTCATCCAGCAACAAAACATCATTGGCCTGCAATAATAATTTGGCTAATTCAATACGCATTCTCCATCCACCCGAAAAAGTTTCGGTTTGATTGTCGAATACATCTCTTTTAAATCCTAAACCAAGTAAAATTTTCTCGGTATCTCCCACATAATTATAACCACCTAATAAATCAAAACGATGGGTATAATCGGATAAATCTTCAATGATTTGACTATATTCATCACTTTCATAATCCGTTCTTGTAACTAACAAGTGATTAATCTCTTCGAGCTTTTTCTCTACAATTTTAATCTCTGTAAAAGCTTCGTATGCTTCTTCCAAAACTGTTCTTCCTTGTTCAAAATCAATATCCTGACGCAAGAATCCCATACGAAGATCTTTCTCTTGAGAAATAACACCTGAATCAGGAGCAAAATCTTTAGCCAACATTTTAAGCATGGTAGATTTTCCCGCTCCATTCTTTCCTACAAGACCCACACGGTCTCCGGCACCCAATCGAAAGGTAACTTCTTCAAACAAATAAGTACCACCAAACGAAACGGATAAATTGTGTATATTAAGCATGTATTGTTATTTTATTCCTTTTCGAATGTGTAAATTTGTATCCCGAATTGTCGGGACTAAAAAAGGAAAAATTAAATTTTTTGCAAATGTTAAAAAAAGGATCCAAATTATATAGCATTTTAACAGGAACTTGTCCTAAATGTCAGAATGAGAGTATGTATTTGGACAAAAATCCGTTACATTTCAATAAAATCTTGAAAATGAATGAAAATTGCAGCCATTGTGGTTTAAAATATCAAATTGAACCTTCCTTTTTTTATGGCGCAATGTATGTCAGTTATGGATTGAATGTCGCTGTTGGAATAGCAGCTTTTTTAATCTCATTTGTAATCTTTGGCTCCAGCCTAAAAGTGGCTTTTATTGCTATAATTGCCTCACTTATTGTCTTATTTCCATTTGTCTTGCGCTGGTCCAGAAACATTTACATCAATATGTTTGTTTCGTATGATCCAAAAACGAACCAAAAATAATATTACTGCTGCCCTTTAGGCAGAAATCTTTTAATATCAA
The DNA here is from genome assembly GCF_030010285.1 of Flavobacterium sp. XS2P24. NCBI lineage: Bacteria > Pseudomonadati > Bacteroidota > Flavobacteriia > Flavobacteriales > Flavobacteriaceae > Flavobacterium > Flavobacterium sp. XS2P24. Next base: position 255,757 of record NZ_JASCRU010000002.1, on the reverse strand, counting down.
TTTCCTTATTTAGTGGAACTTGATATTCTATATTTTCAAATAATGCTTTTGCCATTGCCGGTCCCAGCATAACTCCTCTGGTTCCCAAACCATTTAGAATATGTATGAATTCATAATTTCTATGCGTTCCCACTAATGGTCTTCTGTCTTTTACAGTAGGTCGAACGCCAGCAAAATGCTCGACAATTTCAAAATCACACGTAATAATTTCCTTTATTCTATCTACTAATTCCGTTTTTCCTTCCTCAGTAGGTAAATCTGTCTTATCTTTCCAATTATACGTTGCACCAACTTTGAATAAATCATTCCCAAGTGGTAAAATAAACACACTCGTATTCACAATTACATCTAAATCTAACTCAGGTGCTTTAATAATAAAAAGCTCTCCTTTGGTCCCGTCTAAAGGCAACTGATTAAAATAGGGATTGGCATGCATCCCAAAACCTTCCGCAAAAATGATATGTTTGGCGTGAATATTTTTATATTGAATACCGTCAGAATTAATTATTAAAGCATCATAATCAAAAGATTCTTCTTGAAACAAATTGTTATGCTTTAGATACTCTCTGTATTTATTTAAAAGCAAAGCGGTGTCTACATAGCCCGTTTGTAAAACTTCGCCATAACCATAAGGAGAATCAATTCCTATGTACTTTTTAGAAATCAACTCTGTTGACAAAAAAGGAGCAAGCGCAACTTTATCCGAAGCGGCAAACCAATTATTCTGTTCTTCAACGGAAAAGAATTTTCTTAAAATAGGACTTTTGAAATCAACCTTACAATTTAGTTTTTCTTCTAAAATAGTATAAAATTCATTCATTAAAAATAATTGCTCTTGAGCCTTCCAAACCTCGCTAAAACGTTTTAAAATAACAGGATTATACAAACCTCCAGCAATTTTAGATGAATTTTGAGAATTATTATCCAATACTAAAATAGATTTATCATTCCGCAAAGCAATCTCTGCGAATGAAATACCTGCTAAACCAGAACCTATAATTAAATAATCAATCATTTGAAATTATACCTTTTAAATAAGTGCAAAGTAAACACATTAAAACAAAAAAACTCTTACCATTATAGTAAGAGTTTTTTAATTTACTTTAAAACCGGTATTAATAATTCCACATATCTTGTTCGAAATTGCGAATTTTTTCTTTTACTCTTTCCGATTCTAATAATTGATTTTGAGCGTTATCTTTCATGTATTCTTCAATAGTTCTATCGCCGTATACATTTTCTTCTTTGTAAATGACACTATTAAAACGCCTCGAGTTTAATATTTGATCAAATGAAACTGGCATCGCTGAATTTTTATCATTGAACGCTTTTGCTTCATGCAAAACATCTCTTGCAGCCGGGAAAAATACCCAGAACAATTCGATATAATCCTTTTCATCACTGTTCATTGTATAAACATCCGGAGTTACAGGACAAATTCCCAATAAACGATACTTCAATTCACTCTGACGTTTGTCAAAATACCAGTATCCTTTAATTTTATATTGGGTTACATCTTGAGCAGCTAAGTCTTGTCTTAAAATATACTCATCAGATATTTGGTTTCCTGCATTAATTTGTTCTCTACCTGCGTCAGTAGTATCTATACGAGTCAATGAAGTTTGAATATCTTGCATTGATTTTTTGGTATTAAAATAACTATCGGTATACACCTCAGTAATTTTACCATTTTTCAAAGCTTTCGTAAGTACATCATACAAAGACCTTCTATCAGAACCAATATTTGAAGTATCAATAGGAAAATACAAAGCAAAATTAATTTTTTCACTTAAGTCAATAATTTCCCATGTAGTCTTACCCATTAAAACATCTCTATCATGCACATAACCATAGACTAATGGTTTATCATTATCTGAAATGAGTTGTGCTGCAGTTTTAAGTCCTATTTGGTCAGGAGTTTTTGCATTAAGCAAATTAGACTGTCCAAAAGAGGCGAAACTTCCCGTAATAGAGACAATAGCGATTAAAAAATTTCTTACATTCATCATGGTATCATAATAAGATATTGAAGTAGGTCAAATATAAACTTACTTATTATTTATTGTATTTCAAAAATTACTGGAGCAGTTCTTGGCAATAAATAGCTACCTGCACCTACAAGTTTTGTTTTTATTTCAGAAATAGTAACTTGATCTCCTCTAACTGCTTTTGAAAGTACAGCATTACACTGTGCATTCAATTTATTTCCTGTAACAACTACAGTAGGCTGACCAGTTACTTTTAAATTAAATCCAATTACGTTTAATCCAACTTCAAAGTCGAAATCAACTAATTTAGCTCCAATAGTAGCAATTTGTAAATTTGATTTAGGTCCTTTTACAACACCCATTTCTCCTCTAATAGTTCCTGTTGGACCAGGAATACCTTTTATTCTAAAGGTTTTCTTGTCAGAAACTTTAGAACCGTCAGGAAGTGCACCAGTTACATTAATAACCACTTCAGAACCTGAACCTGGACTCATATTGTATTTACCACCACCTGCAGAACTTAATCCTGGAGCGCTAGCAGAAACTTTATCAGCAGAAACTCCTGCAAAAGAAATAGTCATTGGGTTAACAACACCTCTGTAAACTACATTCATTTTATCAGCAGAAATAGTAGCCGATTTTGGTCTCGCAACAACAACATATTTATCTTTAATAGGTAAGCTAACTACTTTCCCATTCTCATCAAAATTAAATGAACCGCCAATAGCATGTTCTCCAATATTACCAGCACCAAAAGAGAACTTAGCTTGACCCGCTTGCGCTTGTACACTAGATCCATTAACAATAACAGATTTTGCTTTTAATGATGGATCAAATTTACCTAGAATAATTTTTCCTGTTACCGCCTCTCCTTGAAAGAAAACCGATTTATCAAGAACTACAATAGGTTGGTAAGCCGTAAGTGATGCTGCAGCAACTAAGTCCGACTGGAACATTCCTGTCATTACATCGCTTTCAGTTGTTTTGATATCTGCTTGCAATTGAGACAATTTAGTAATTGTAGCAATAAGTGGATATCCCTTATAGTTGTAATCAATCCAATCTAATTTAGCACCTGCTTTTTCAGAATAAACTGGTTTTGTAGCAAATCTAGCTTCAATCTTTTTCATTTCAGATTCAGCAATTGAACTTCCACCAATTGCTTTTATTTGAGTTGAGAAATTATTGATTTTATCTAAGAACTCTTTACCTTGTTTAGAAACTCTATCTCCAGTAAAGAACATTCTGTCAATTAAATCTCCTTTATCCATTTGCTCGTATGGCAAATTTCCTTCGGCATCTCTTTCAAATTTCGTAGTAACCTTTGTTTTGATATTTTCTATGTAGTCGTTAAACTCTTTAGACAAAGCTCTAATTTTTTCAACTTTAGCTTTTTTATCACCAAATTGACCTGGTTGATCCACTGCTTTTTGAGCTAATTGTTGAAATGAACTTTCATTTCTAGTATCAGTTATAGAGTTAGACTCTACTATTTTATTATTTAAAATCCCAAAAGCTGATAATACCTCTTTGGACATATTTAATGCTAACATCGCGATAAAAACCAAGTACATTAGGTTAATCATCTTCTGTCTAGGGGTTAGTTTTCCTCCTGCCATATTTTCTACTAATTAGTTTGTTGTTTTTTTATAGTTTGAAACTAATTATCCTTTATTACCCATTGCAGAAAGCATTCCACCATAAACATTGTTCAATGAAGCAATATTTGCAGTCATAGATTGCATTTGTTCTTTTAATTTTCCTGCATTTTCAGCAATTTCTTTATTTGCTTCAGCATTTCTTGAAGCACTTTCTAATTGTACTTTGTATAAGCTGTTTAAAGATTCCATCTGTGCCGCAGCCATAGACAATTCTTCACTGTATTTTTTAGTTGCAGAAATAGAATCTACTGTTGGAGCAATTCCTTTGGCAGCTGATTCAAAATTTTTGATACTATTCCCTAAGCTTGCCATTAATTCTCCATCAATTTTAGCATCTTTCAACATTGCATCCAATTTTTGAGACAACAATCCTTGAGTATCAGCAGGAGCTTCAACTTTTTTCTTAGATTCACCTTTTACTCCATTTGCTAATTCAGGATAAACTAATGTCCAATCCAATTCATCATCAACTGGTTCAAAAGCAGAAAGAGCAAAGATTAAAGCTTCAACAACAAGACCTATTGTAAGCATTAAATTCCCTGTTATAAATCCAAATTCAATGTGTGTAATTTTGAATAATGCTCCAATAATTACAACCGCAGCTCCCATACCGTATGCGAAATTCATTTGTTTTTTACTTAGTAATGCCATAATAGTTTTTTTTTAATTTAATAGATATAGATTTGGTTTCTTTTATTTATTTCTTTTTCCCGTTACCGGTGGTTTGAAGTCCCATGTAATCTTGAACTGTTCTAAAACCGATATAACTTCTTGCAGAATCTGCATATTCATGATCACGAGTACTCACTTGAAGGAAGTAAGCAACATCTTTCCATGAACCACCACGAACCACTTTTCTTTGATTTTTATAATCCTGAACATTCGGGTTCATTGAAGAAACATATTCATAAGCATTTGGATCATATGATGAATCAGTCCACTCAGAAACGTTTCCAGCCATATTATAAAGATTATAACCATTTGGCTCATAGGATTTTGCTTCTACAGTATACAACGCTTCATCTGCCGCATAATCACCTCTGTTAGGTTTGAAATTCGCCAAGAAACAACCTCTGTCATTTTTAGTATAAGGACCACCCCAAGGATAAGTAGCTGATTCTAAACCACCTCTTGCTGAATATTCCCATTCTGCTTCTGTTGGCAATCTGAAAGAGTTTATTAAATCGTGACCTTTCTTTTTAGATTTTATGTAAGTATTTTTATTTAAAGTTCTCCAAGCGCAAAAAGCTTTTGCCTGAGTCCATTTAACTCCTACAACTGGATAATCCCCGTAAGCTTTATGCCAGAAATAATCATTGTGCATTGGCTCATTATAAGAATAAGCATAATCTTTAATCCAAACCGTTGTGTCAGGATATACTTTTACTTCTTCTGTTCTGATGAAGTTTTTTCTATTTCCTACTTTAGCTTTTGCAGCTGCCTGGATGTCCATCCAAGAGTAACGGAATTTTAATTTATTTACATCTATAGTTCTTAATCCATTGTATGAAGCCTCTATTGGCAAATACATTGAATCCATTACTTCGGCGTAATATGCATCTGGATACAACTTAGTATCCTTGATTAGTTTCACTTTCTTGTTAAGCTTTCTTCCTGCATAAGGATCATCAGCAGTACCTACACTATAATAATTATCATACATGTATTTATCATAAGCTGTCATCTTTTCAGGATCTGAATCATTAAAAGCAAAATCACCAATACTTCCGGCATTTTTACCTTTACCTTTAGCATCTCCCGCACCAGCAGTCTGACCACTTTCATCAGCAAGAATAGCTAATCTAACTCTCATAGTAGAATCTTTTACCCATTCTACAAATTGACGGTATTCACTATTGGTAATTTCCGTTTCATCCATATAAAATGAACGAACAGTAACAGTTTTTGTAGGAGCATCTTCCACATTAGCTAAATCACCATCTGATTTACCCATAATAAAAGCACCACCAGGAATTAAAGCCATACCATAAGGCTTTTCAGGATGCCATTTACCTCCATTAATACCAACTAATTCTCCTTTATCGCTTGATTTACCACAGCCGATTAAAAGGGCCAAAATTGACGTATATGCAATGAACTTCTTCATATAAATTTGGTTATCTATTCATTATTTTTAAGTGTGTAAACCTATTTATTATTTATTAATAAAACAATATTTTTGTTATGAAATTAATTTGAGCTCAAAAATAATGTTAAATAAAATACAAAAAAAATATTTTGTCGATAAAATGCTAAAATAATCGATAAAATACACAAAAATCGATTTTTTTATCTATTTTATAATGTTAAGCTTATAAAATCCATTAATTTTTAAACAATTTTCAAGGACAGAATTGTAAATGTAAAATAATGATTACAAAATATTCTTTCGTTGTGCTTTCCACCATCTTTCAGGCAATTCTTGGTTGCATGCCAATAAATATTCTTCATAGGAACATGGTAATAACGTATTTCTTTTTAGTTTATTATTAACATTTGAAATAAATGGAATTTCTATCCACCATCGATCCGTTTTATCACTTTTATAAAAAACAAGTTCCTCTTCTTCTAATGGAACAATGTATTTTAAATAATTCTCTTTGCTTCCAAAAGGATACTCATTAGAACGATAATGAAACCCTTCTATGAAATACCAAATTATCTGTGCAATGATGACCGATTCTTGTGCTGAATTATTATGATTGAATATTCCAAATGATGATACTTTATCACTTATTCCCGCATATCGTGACAAAGAACAAATTTCTTTTCCATTAAAACCATTTGGTGCAAACGAAATAAAATTTCCAGAATCAGATGATTTAACCGAATTCAAATCAATACTTACTAAATCAGCATCTCTAAAAACAGGCTCCGAAATAGAAATATTATTAGAAACTTCCCCTAATCTATAGGCATCAAAAAACAGTTTTTCTATCAAATCTATTTCTTCCTGCGAATTAAAATACGTTTGATACCCAATATTACAATAATTGAAAAGATTATTAGGCTCGTCTACAATTATTTTTGTCAAATAAGACGAAGACGAGACTTCCTCTTCATCCTTACCAAAATCAAATTTATTATCAATGGAAACTAGGTTGACCATTTGTTCCAAATCATCGTAAGCTCTGTAGAGCGCGTACGTCAAATCTTGAGAACCGCCAATAACTATAGGAGTTACTTTTTTCTTGATTAAACTTGCAACCACTTTTTTTAAGGCAAAATAAGTGTCTTCAGCAGAATTTCCTGCCAGAATATCGCCTAAATCAGCAATAGAAGCATCCCAATTTCCTGGAAACAATCCGTAAAGCTCTTTTCTAAGTGGTATTAAATCTACATCCGAAACAGCTTTTTTGTCTCCTCGATTTTCTAAAACGCCTATTACAGCAATTTTAATCTTATTTAAATCCGGAAACTGTTTTTCTGTATGCAGCACAATTTTACTTCCCAATTGCTGAGAAGTCAATCCGTTTATATAAGCAAGGATTTCATCATCTACGGGTTTCAGAAAATCAAATTCCATTTTATTTCTTTTTTTTCCTCTCCCCGACCTCTTCATAGGAGAAGGAAGGTAAGAATGGAATGTGTTTATACTTATTTCTTCTTAACAGCTGCTTTCTTAGCTGCTGGTTTTTTTGTCGCTATTGCTTTCTTTGCCGGTGCTTTTTTTACTGGTGTTTTCTTGGCAATCATTTCCTGAACTTCGGCTAATGTCAATTTTGTGGCATCAACATCTTTACTTAATTCAATTTTGATTTTACCTTTAGTAATTACCGAACGTCCCCAACGGGCTTTTTCAACTAAAATTCCTTCTTCTTCCCAATTATGCAAAACCTTATCAATATTCTTTTGCAATTTATCTTCAATCAAGGCTTCAATATCCGATTGAGAAAGATTATCAAAGTTATACTTTTTACTCACATTAATAAACAAACCGTTCCATTTGATAAAAGGACCAAAACGCCCCACACCTTTCTGTACACCTTCTCCTTTATAAACTGCTATTGGCGCATCGGCGGCGGCTTTTTCATCAATTAATTCCTGGGCTCTTTCAAAATCTACATCTAATGGATTTTCTCCTTTTGGCAACGAAACAAAAGCGGCTCCGTGACGAATATATGGACCATAACGACCATTACTCACCTCAACTTCTTCTCCTTTATATTCTCCAAGATTTTTTGGCAACAAGAATAAATTCAATGTTTCCTCTAAAGTGATGTTTCCAATATTTTGATCTGCCATTAAACTGGCAAATTTTTTCTCTTCATCATCGGCAGCTCCAATTTGAGCCATTGGTCCAAATTTCCCTAAACGCACCGAAACTGGTTTCCCTGTTTTTGGATCTGTTCCAAGAATTCTTTCACCGCTTTCTCTATCTGCATTCGCTTCTACATCTTTCACAGTTGGGTGAAATTTATCGTAGAACTCTTGCATCATTTTTGTCCAAACGATATTTCCTTCTGCAATTTCATCAAAATCCTGTTCCACTTTTGCAGTGAAATTATAATCTAAAATGTTTCCAAAATTCTTAACCAAGAAATCTGTAACAATAGTTCCAATATCTGTAGGAACTAATTTCCCTTTATCAGAACCTGTATTTTCCTTCAGTAACTTCTCTCCTACTTTCCCGGATTGTAAAGTCAATTGCGTATAATTACGTTCTTGACCGTCAAGATTTCCTTTCTCCACATAATTTCTGTTGATAATCGTAGAAATCGTTGGCGCATAAGTAGAAGGACGACCAATTCCTAATTCCTCTAATTTTTTTACCAAAGAAGCTTCCGTATATCTTGCTGGTGGTCTAGAATATCTTTCGGTTGCTGAGATATAATTGTTTTGTAATTTTTCGTTGACTTTCATCGCAGGCAACATTCCTTCTTGCTCCTCTTCATCGTCATCATGACCTTCTAAGTATACTTTCAAGAAACCTTCAAAAAGCAAAACTTCTCCAGATGCCGTGAATATTTCACCGTGATTATTTGCTTCAATTTTGACGTTAGTACGTTCTAATTGGGCATCACTCATTTGCGAAGCCAATGTTCTTTTCCAAATCAAATCATACAAACGCGCTTGATCTCTGTCGATATCTACTGTATGACGCGACATATCTGTAGGACGAATCGCCTCATGCGCTTCCTGTGCTCCTTTGCTTTTATTGACAAAAGTTCGAGGTTTAGAAAATTCTTTTCCGTAGGATTTGATGATTTCCGCTTCAGCAGCTTCCATTGCATCTTTAGATAAGTTCACACTATCCGTTCTCATATAAGTGATAAGTCCGGCTTCGTACAAACGTTGTGCGAGTTGCATGGTAATTCCAACAGGCAAATACAATTTACGAGCGGCTTCTTGTTGCAAAGTCGAAGTGGTAAATGGACCAGTTGGTGATTTTTTGGTAGGCTTCGTTTCTAAATCGGCTACCTTATATGTAGAACCTATATTTTTATTTAAAAAATCTTCGGCTTCTTTTTTAGTATTGAAATTTTTAGGCAGTTTGGCTTTGAATGTTTTTCCAGATTCGTTAGTAAATTCAGCCACAACAGAATATGTTGCAATGGCTTTAAAATTCTGAATTTCTCTTTCACGCTCTACAATCAAACGAACAGACACTGATTGTACACGACCCGCAGAAAGTCCCCCTTTTATTTTTCTCCAAAGTACAGGCGACAATTCATAACCAACCAATCTGTCCAAAACACGACGCGCTTGTTGTGCATTGACTAAATTATAATCGATTTCTCGTGGATTATCAATTGCTTTTAGAATCGCAGTTTTAGTAATTTCGTGAAAAACAATTCGCTTAGTTTTGGTTTTGTCTAATTTCAATTCTTCGGCAAGATGCCAAGAAATAGCCTCACCCTCGCGATCCTCATCACTTGCTAACCAAACCATTTCGGCTTTTTTTGCTAATCCTTTTAATTTGGTGACCAACGCTTTTTTATCGGCAGAAACTTCATATTTAGGTTTGAAACCATTTTCTACATCTACTCCAATTTCTTTGGAAGGTAAGTCAGCAATATGCCCATAACTGGACTCTACTTGAAAATCACTTCCTAGAAATTTCTCGATTGTTTTTGCCTTTGCAGGGGACTCAACTATAACTAAATTCTTTGCCATTGCTCTATTTTTCTGGGACAAAAGTATCTAATTTTTTTAAATATTGGGCTTTAGATTTTATTTTTGAATTATTTCACAATCATTAATAGGTAAGTTATTGCCATACTCGACTGTTTTTTAGCCTCGATTATAGTGAAAAGCCCGGAGCAAAAAAGTAAAAGTTTCCTGTTCTAAAAAAGCGACCAACGGAAGCTCTTTTCAGGACTTTGGAAACTTTACTTTTTTTGTGAGTCTCGAAAGGTCGGGATTGTAACAGAAAGCGGGACACGAGCAAAGCGAACTGACGAAGTAAATACCTCCCCAGAAAAAATGCCTTAAAATAGTGTTAATTCTTAATCTGACATCTTGTCATATTTATTTGAATTGCGTTATCTTTGTGCTTTGAAAATACATGATGGAAAAGATTATTGAAGAAAGTAAGCAAGGCGAAAGTCTTGTTCTGGAGAATAAACCTGAGAATACAAAAAAACTATTTATAGAAAGTTACGGTTGTGCGATGAATTTTTCGGACAGTGAAATTGTAGCTTCTATTCTATCCGGAAACGGATACAATACAACGCAAGTTCTGGAAGAAGCCGATTTGGTTTTAGTCAATACCTGTTCTATTCGGGACAAAGCGGAGCAAACTATTCGCAAACGTTTGGAAAAATATAATGCTGTAAAACGTATTAATCCAAAAATGAAAGTGGGCGTTTTAGGCTGTATGGCGGAACGATTGAAAAGTCAATTCCTTGAAGAAGAAAAAATCGTTGATCTTGTTGTGGGTCCTGATGCCTATAAAGATTTGCCGAACCTTTTACTGGAAGTAGAAGAAGGTCGTGATGCGATTAACGTGATTTTGTCGAAAGACGAAACCTATGGTGATATTTCTCCGGTTCGATTGATGAGTAACGGAATTACCGCTTTGGTTTCAATTACTCGTGGTTGTGATAATATGTGTACGTTTTGCGTGGTGCCTTTTACCCGTGGACGTGAGCGCAGTCGTGAGCCTCAAAGTATCATGAAGGAAATTCAAGATTTGTGGGACAAAGGGTTTAAAGAAATTACACTTTTGGGACAAAATGTAGATAGTTTCCTTTGGTATGGTGGCGGATTGAAGAAAGATTTTGAAAATGCTACCGAAATGCAAAAAGCTACGGCAGTTGATTTTGACCAATTACTGGAAATGGTAGCTATTGGTTTCCCTAAAATGAGAATCCGATTTTCGACCTCTAATCCACAAGATATGCACGAAAGTGTTTTGCACGTTATTGCAAAACATCCTAATATTTGCAAACACATTCACTTGCCGGTGCAGTCCGGAAGCAATAGAATTTTGAAAGAAATGAACCGTTTGCACACGCGTGAAGAATACATGACTTTGATTGACAAAATTAGAACTATTATCCCAAACAGTTCGATTTCACAGGATATGATTGCTGGCTTCCCTACAGAAACCGAAGAAGATCATCAAGACACTTTGAGTTTGATGGAATATGTAAAATATAATTTTGGTTATATGTATTCGTATTCCGAACGTCCGGGAACTTTGGCAGGAAGAAAAATGGAAGATGATGTAACCGAAGAAACGAAAGCAAGAAGATTACAGGAAATTGTCGATTTACAACAAAAACACGCTTGGTTCCGCTCTGAGGAATTCATTGGACAAACGGTAGAAGTTTTAGTTGAGAAAGTTTCAAAAAAATCGACAGAAGAATTTTCAGGAAGAAATTCACAAAGTATTACCGTTGTTTTTCCGAAAGAAAATTACAAGATTGGGGATTTTGTGAATGTGAGAATTACTTCTTGTACCAGCGGAACTTTGAAAGGAGAAGCAGTTGGTTTGAGTGAGATGAATTAAGAAAAGTTTAAAATTTAAGGTTTAAAGTTGTCTCAATAACTTGAAACTTTAAACAAATAGAACTTTAAACAAAAATAAAATATGGAATCAGTTCAAGCTATAAAACAACGATTTGAGATTATCGGGAATGACCCGAAGCTCAACCGTGCGATAGAAAAAGCCATTCAGGTAGCTCCAACTGATATTACCGTTTTAGTAGCGGGAGAAAGCGGTGTGGGAAAAGAGAATATTCCTAGAATTATTCATTCGCTTTCGCACAGAAAACACGGAAAATACATTGCCGTAAACTGTGGAGCCATTCCTGAAGGAACGATTGACAGTGAACTTTTCGGACATGAAAAAGGCGCTTTTACCGGCGCAACCAATACACGTGAAGGTTATTTTGAAGTAGCTGACGGCGGAACTATTTTCTTGGACGAAGTAGGTGAACTGCCTTTAACTACTCAAGTGCGTTTGTTACGTGTTCTTGAAAATGGCGAATTTATAAAAGTAGGTTCTTCCCAGGTTCAAAAAACTGATGTACGAATTGTAGCCGCTACCAATGTCAATTTATTTGATGCTATCGAAAAAGGGAAATTCCGTGAGGATTTATATTATCGTCTAAGTACGGTGGATATTACTTTGCCCCCTTTACGCGATCGAAAAGATGACATTCATTTGTTATTCAGAAAATTCGTTGCTGACTTTGCCCATAAATATAAAATGCCGCCTTTAAAACTGGACGAAAACGCTATCCAATTATTGCAGAAGTTTCGTTGGAGCGGTAATATTCGTCAATTGCGAAATGTAGCCGAACAAATCTCTGTTTTGGAAACGAATCGTGATATTTCAGCCGTGACTTTACAATCATATCTACCGGTTCTGGGAAACAATTTACCATCTGTCATAAAGGATAAGAAAAGCGAAAGTGATTTTAGTACCGAAAGAGAAATTTTGTACAAAGTACTTTTTGATATGAAAAGTGATTTGAACGATTTGAAAAAATTAACTTTGGAATTGATTCAAAACGGTGTGTCTAAAGTTCAGGAAACCAATCAGCATTTGATAAAAAAAATATATGGTTCGAAAGAAAATGACAGTGAAATAGATTTTGAAGAAGAACCAAGATCAGCCTTAATCACTACTCAAAACAATGAAGAGCTGTATCAGGAACATGATGATAATTATCTTTTTGCAGAAACAATCGAAGAAGAAGAAACGTTGCGTTTAGAGCAAAAAGAAATCGAAATGATTAAAAAATCATTAGAAAAAAACAAAGGAAAACGAAAAGCTGCCGCAGACGAATTGGGCATTTCTGAAAGGACTTTATATAGAAAAATTAAACAATTTGACTTGTAGTTTTTACCACAAAAGCACTAAGACACAAATGATTTAATTCAAAAAGAATATCTTTGACCCGAGCGTTAGAAACCGGCGAAGCAAATTTTAAAATAGAAAATGAAATATATAAAACTTATTCTGCTTTCAATAATTATAGTAAGCATCAACAGTTGCTCGGTTTATAACTTTACCGGAACTGGTAAAATTGATGCCGAAACATTTCAAGTTGGCTTTTTTCAGAATAACGCTGAATTAATTGAACCTGGTATTGACAGAACATTTACATTAGAACTTCAAGATTTAATCCAGAATCAAACCAATTTAAACTTGGTCAAAAGTAGTGCTGATTTGACTTACGAAGGAGAAATTGTAGATTACAGAATAAGTCCAATGACTGCTACTGCAGATCAGCGAGCAGCTCAGAACCGATTAACAATTCGAGTGAATGTTCGTTTTACTAATAAGAAAAAAGAAACAGATGATTTTGAAAAACCATTCACTTTTTTCTACGATTATCCTGCGGAACAACAATTGACAGGAGCAACTTTGAACAGTGCTTTAAAGGAAATTTTTGAAAGAATTACACAAGACATCTTTAATGAGTCACTTGCAAAATGGTAAATGGGTTTAAATTCGATAATTTGTTGATTCGGTTAACCGAGGAACAAACAAACGAATAACCAAATAAACGAATACCCTTTATGAACGTAACCGATTATACTTATTTGATTAATAAACCTGATGCTATCCATGAAAAGCAAACGGAAGCTTTGGAAAAAGTACTCGTTGAGTTTCCTTATTTTCAAAGTGCCAGAGCAATTCAATTAAAAGGTCTTTACAATCAAAACAGTTTTAAATACAATACTGCTTTAAAAGTTACTGCAGCACATTCAACTGACCGATCTATTTTATTTGACTTCATTACTTCGGATACGTTCACTTCGATTCAAAAAGGTCTTTACGATAAAAAAGCACTAGAAATTCTTGATATAAATGTGGTCGACAGTGAAACCATTGTTACTGAAGAAAAAACGGAATCTAAAATAAATTCTTTAGAAAGATCCATACTCACATCAATAAAAGAAGCTTCTGCTGTCGATGTTGATGATGCTTCAAAAACTACCGAAGAGAAACTGGCAATTGGAAAACCTTTAGATTTCTCTAAAAGTGAGCAACATTCCTTTCAAGAATGGCTTCAACTTTCCCGCACTGAACCTATCCAAAGAGAGAAAGAAAGTGCTATTAATTTACCACTTCCTGTAATAGATGAAGATAAAAGAAAGAAATTAGAATTAATCGATAAGTTTATTGAAGCCAGTCCAAAGATTTCTCCGGTAAAACATGGAGTTGCTTCGACCGTTACTTTTGACTTAAATGCAGCAGATAATTCTTTCTTGATGACAGAGACTTTGGCCAGAGTGTATTTAGAACAAAAAAAATATCAAAAAGCGATTCAAGCTTATGAAATATTAATTTTGAAATATCCAGAAAAAAGTAGTTTCTTTGCAGACCGCATATCGGATATTAAGATTTTACAACATAATAATAATTAAACAATGAGCACATTTTCAATTTTTTTAGTTTTAATAACTATAGTTTGTTTTCTATTAATCGTAGTTATCATGGTTCAAAACCCTAAAGGTGGAGGATTATCATCTACAATAGGTGGTTCTCAAATGTTAGGTGGAGTACAAAAAACAACTGATTTTTTAGACAAAAGCACTTGGACATTAGCAACTATACTAATTGCACTTATACTACTTTCTAGCTTAAGCTTTACAGGAACATTAAGTGATACTGATTCTAAAATCATCGAAAACACAGGAAGTACAGCGCCAGCTACAAACACGCCAGCTGCTCCTGCTCAAAACACTCCTGCTGCAACAAATCCAGCAGAATAAATTATTACAACATATTCTAAATGCCAGCCTGTCAAAGCTGGCATTTTTTATAAGAAATTATGTCAGTTTCATTAGGATGGCACAATTTCTGAAATCTCCATAACCGTAATAAAAATAAATAATATAAAAATATACAATCATGGCTTTAAACATTAAACCCCTTTCAGACAGAGTTCTTATCGAACCCGTTGCAGCTGAAACAAAAACTGCTTCAGGAATTTTTATTCCAGATACAGCAAAAGAAAAACCACAAAAAGGAACTGTTGTTGCTGTTGGAAACGGAACAAAAGAACACACAATGACTGTAAAAATTGGTGATTCTGTGCTTTACGGAAAATACGCTGGTACGGAATTAAAACTGGAAGGAAAAGATTATTTGATCATGCGTGAAGACGATATTTTAGCAATAATATAATCGAATTAACAAATAAACGAATTAACAAATAAAATTAAAATGGCAAAAGATATAAAATTTGATATTGAAGCACGTGACGGTTTAAAACGTGGTGTTGATGCATTGGCAAATGCAGTAAAAGTAACGCTAGGACCAAAAGGTCGTAATGTAATTATTGGAAAAGCTTTTGGTGGACCAAACGTTACTAAAGATGGTGTTACCGTTGCAAAAGAAATTGAATTAAAAGATCCATTGGAAAACATGGGTGCTCAAATGGTAAAAGAAGTAGCGTCAAAAACTAATGATTTAGCCGGAGACGGAACTACAACTGCAACTGTTTTGGCACAAGCTATCGTAAAAGAAGGTTTGAAAAACGTTGCTGCAGGTGCAAATCCAATGGATTTGAAACGCGGTATTGACAAAGCGGTTGAGGCTATTGTAGCTGACTTAGCGAAACAAGCAAAAGTAGTAGGAAGTGATTCTGAAAAAATCAAACAAATTGCTTCAATTTCTGCTAACAATGACGAAGTAATTGGTGAGTTAATCGCTACTGCTTTCGCAAAAGTTGGAAAAGAAGGTGTTATCACTGTTGAAGAGGCAAAAGGAACTGATACTTATGTTGATGTTGTTGAAGGAATGCAATTTGACAGAGGATATCTTTCTCCTTATTTTGTGACTAATTCAGAAAAAATGGAAGTAGAATTGGAAAATCCTTACATCCTTTTGTATGACAAAAAAGTTTCTTCTTTAAAAGAATTATTACCAGTTTTGGAACCAGTTGCTCAATCTGGAAAACCATTATTGATTATTGCTGAAGATGTTGATGGTGAAGCATTATCTACATTGGTAGTAAATAAATTACGTGGAGCCTTGAAAATCGCTGCTGTAAAAGCACCTGGCTTTGGTGACAGAAGAAAAGCAATGCTTGAAGATATTGCTATCTTAACCGGAGGAACAGTAATTTCAGAAGAAAGAGGATACACTTTAGAAAACACAACTATCGAAATGTTAGGAACTGCTAAAAAAGTGACTATCGATAAAGACAATACAACGATTGTAAGTGGTGCTGGTGAAGCTGACATTATCAAGAATCGTGTCAACCAAATCAAAGGTCAAATGGAAGCTACAACTTCTGATTATGACAAAGAAAAATTGCAGGAACGTTTGGCTAAATTAGCTGGTGGAGTTGCTGTACTTTATGTTGGTGCTGCTTCTGAAGTAGAAATGAAAGAGAAAAAAGACAGAGTTGATGACGCACTTCACGCAACTCGTGCAGCTGTTGAAGAAGGAATTGTTGCCGGTGGTGGTGTTGCTTTATTGAGAGCTAAAAATGCATTAAGCACTCTAAAAGCTGACAACGCTGATGAAGCAACAGGAATTCAAATTGTATCTCGTGCTGTAGAGTCTCCTTTGAGAACTATCGTTGAAAACGCAGGTCTTGAAGGTTCAGTTGTTGTTGCAAAAGTTGCTGAAGGAAAAGGTGATTTTGGATACAACGCAAAAACGGATGAATATGTTGACATGCTTAAAGCAGGTATTATTGATCCTAAAAAAGTAACTCGTGTAGCGTTAGAAAACGCAGCTTCGGTTGCCGGAATGATATTGACTACTGAATGTGCTTTGATTGATATTAGAGAAGATAATGGCGGTGGAAACCCAATGGGTGGAGGTATGCCAGGAATGATGTAATACCGTCAATCCCTTATAAATAAAAACCGTCTCGATAAAAATTGAGACGGTTTTTTTTATGATAAAAAATTATTAATTATTCTTGAGTTTTTGACTTTCTGCTGAACTTATAAATTACCGGTAAAACAGTAATCCCAACTAAAGCTATAACAATTATTTCGATGTGTTCTTTCAAATCAATCTGATAATTTTCAAGTAGAAAACCATATAAATAATGTCCTGCGAAAATCAATGTGAATGACCAAATGAAAGAACTTAAAATGTTATAAAACATAAATTTCTTTTTGTCCATAGAAACAATTCCAGCTACTATTGGCGCAAAAGTTCTAAAAATTGGAAGGAATCGAGCAAAAATAATTGCTTTACCTCCGTATTTCTCAAAGAAATCTTTTGATTGAACCAAATATTTTTTCTTAAACCAAAAACTATCTTCCTTATTGTACAAATAATAACCGCTTTTTGAACCAAACCAATATCCAACAACATTACCCAATATCCCTGCTAAAGCAACAAGTGTTGATAAGAGAACGACATTCGCAAAATCATTTTCAATGAATAAAATGTTTTCTATTAAATCACGGCTGTAAATCCCTGCTAAAAACAACAAACTATCTCCTGGTAAAAAGAACCCCGCAAAAAGACCTGTTTCTGCAAAAACAATAAATAAAACTATATAAATACCCAATTTAATTCCATTAACATCAAAATGAATATAAAAAAGCGGGTCAATCAAATTCTTCCAATCAAAATCGTTCATTCTACGGTGTTTTATGCTAAAATTATTCGTGCGTGAAAGTACGGATAATATATCTTAACCACAATTTATGCTGCTATTTTAAAGTTTTATTAACTATTTAAATTAGCCGAATTAACTCTCCATTGCCAACAATCAAATATTGTTTTTTTTATTCGGGATTCTAGCGCTTTAAAAACATGGCTTTTTATAGTTAACCACCATAATTTCATTCAAAAAAACATTCAAAATATGGCATTAAAAAAACCAAAGCTTTCACTTTGGTTTTCTTTAAAATTATTTTCGCTCATATTGGCAACAAGTATGAAGCTTTTCATAATCTTCCTTTAATGCCTTGACTTCATCTGTATCGTGACCAACTTTTGCAATCGCTTTTTGAATCGTAAGAACATCTGTTTTCTGTTCGTTTGCAATCAAATATAAAGTGCCACAATCCATATGCCAATCGGCAGATTTCACTCCCGAGACACTTAATGCCGCTTTTTCAATTCTCTTTTTACACATTTCACAATTCCCGCTCACATGAAATTCAACTTTAGCATTTTTATTTTTCACTTCTTGAGCCTGAACTGTAAATCCAACAAATGTCAGTAACAGTACTACAATTATATTTTTCATAATTTAATTTTTTTAAGACTATTTAATTTTAAAACGTAAACCCGCATAATACATTTGTCCAAAAACTGGACCATAAACTATTGATGCATCAAAAGTAGGACCAAATGGATTTTCATTACCCAGAATAACATTATCCTGTTTGTAATTTCCAATATTTTCTCCACCAATATAGATTTCAAAAGTAGAAGAAAAAGTCCGTGTAACTTGTATATTCATCACAGAAAATGATGGCGAAAATTCTGGTAGCCTTTCTTCTTCAGGATTTGTTGATGTATTGGGCAATTGTTGTTTGCCAAGCCAGTTAAAAGTATAATCAAACTTCCATTGTTTTCCTTTATCCAAAATATGGGTTTCATATCCTAAATTTCCAAAGAAACGATGTTTTGCCTGCAATGGCCTTTGATACGTTCCTGACAAATAATCTGATTGAATATCATAGTACTTGTAGGCTGTTCGCAAATTAAAATGTTTGGCTAATTCATAATTAAACTCTACTTGCAAACTATTGGCATACGATTTCCCAATTAAGTTGTAAAACAATACCTGTTGCGGACTTTGTAATACATCAACAACTGCCTGGTTTTGAAAATCGGTTCTGTAGAAATCAAACCCAACATCAGCATTCTTACCAAAAAGTAAAAAACCCTGCATAAAACTCAGCCCATAATTCCATGCAATTTCAGGATTCAAACCGTATATTTTTCCATTGGTATCTAAAAAATCAAAGGTTCTTGAACTTGCCAAAAGCTGTTGATTTTCGGCAAAAACATTAGCGCTTCGTTTCCCTCTTCCTGCTGAAAATCGCAAAACACCTTTCTCCCAAGGATTGTATCGCACATGCAATCTTGGCGTAGCAAAAGTCCCCAAACGATTATGATTGTCTATTCTACCGCCAAGAACTACGCTAAAATCATCTGTGTTATCGTAGGTATATTCGAAAAAAGCGCCAACCGAATTATCAATCCTACTGTAATCATTTGCATTGACAAACTCACCGTATTTATCATAGGTAAAGTTCAGACCCGTTGAAAATTTATGTTTCGTGTTATTGATAATCGAATTAAAAATCAGGTTCGAATAATAACTTTTTTGTTTAATATTATATTGATTTAACCCAAAATAAGAATTTTGATCATGACTGTTAAAAGCATTTTGAAAACCAATACTCTGATACGGCATATCCGGAAAAACATACCCTAATTTAGTGGAAACATCAAACCGTTCCGTATTGATTTCGGAGCCCCAATAATTCGTTGTCCCCTTATCTCTATCAGGGTCAAAATTTAATTCTCCTGTTTGTTTTTGATCATTCATATAACGGAAGTTGATCAAACTTACCCATCCTTTTTCGGCATTGGTATATTGCCAACGGTTCAAAACATTGATTTGTTTTGCCAATGGATTGTCCAGAAAACCATCGTCATTCATATCGTTTTTTGAAACCCTCGTGTTTCCGTGAACAAACAAGCTGCTACTCCATTTCTCAGAAATTTTCTTGTTGAAATGCGTGTTTAATTCGAATCGGGAATCTGTTGAACCATACGCATTAAGAAAAAATGGAATATCGCTTATGGGCTTTATCAATTCGGTATTAATTTGTCCCGAAATACTTTCGAATCCATTAACTACACTTCCCGCTCCTTTGGTGATTTGAATACTTTCGACCCAAGTTCCCGGAGTGAATGACAATCCGTAAGCTTGAGAAGCACCACGCACCGAAGGAATGTTTTCCTCTGTAATCATCAAATAAGGACTCGTTAATCCCAGCATTTTTATTTGTTTCGTTCCCGTCAAAGCATCCGAAAAATTAACGTCGATTGAAGGATTGGTTTCAAAACTTTCTGCCAAATTACAACAAGCAGCTTTGAGTAGCTCTTTGCTTGTCAGCACTGTAGTATTAGCCGTTAAGCTATATGATTTTTTTAAACTTTTACTGTTGCCTTTTACTTTTATCTCCTGCAAAGTATCTTGCGAATAAGAATTAAAAGCACAAAAGAAGAACAATAAAAGTATTGAAATTTGTTTTTGCATGATTGATTTTTAATGTTTGAAAAATGTAAAATCACAAAGGTGTGATTCAAGTTTTTATAGAAACATTAAAATTACGCGTAGAAAATATATTGGTGGTATAATTTAAAAAAAGGAGGCGCATTTGCATCGCAGCAATACGAAAGAGATGGACTGTTTTTAAAATTTGAAACAAATGAAAACACAGAAGGATTCCATTCATTCATTTGAAATATAAAACCGGGATGAAAAGAGACTGTTTTTTGAATTAAATCATCTGTTTTCTTTTGAAATTTAACCTCTTTATCTTTGCAACAATGTGATTCTTTTTCAATAACCCCACAACAATCCTTTTCTAATTTTTGATCCTGAACAGGCGTTTTAAGAGTTACCGAAGTAATCTCACTTCCACAATAACGAACATTAAATGCTAATCCCATATTGGAAACCAATACGAAAAAAGCCAAAAGTAAACTTATATGTTTGTTAAATTTCACCTTGCAAAATTAGTGATTTTATCACATCAAAAAATTAAATTCCTAAAGAATTTACAACTCAAATTCTTGTCCCATTAAAGGAATTTTACAGTCAAAACCATATTTTTCATGAATTTTTATACGAAGCTCATCCATAGGCTCATTTTCTCCATGCACAAGAAAAACTCGTGTAGGCTTATTTTCCAATTCTGACAACCAGTTAAGCAAATCTTTTTGATCTCCATGTGCTGACAAACCTTGTATTTCCAGAATATTAGCTTTTACAGGATAATAGCGACCATGAATTTTAATTTCTTTTGCTCCTTCCAGTAATTTTCTTCCGCGGGTTCCTTCGGCTTGATATCCCACAATAATTACGGTAGTTTCCGGAAGACCAATATAATGTTCGAGATAACCCAGTACTCTTCCTCCAGTTACCATTCCGCTGGCAGCAATAACCACTTTAGGCTGTTCATCAAAAATAACTTGCATGGTTTCTTGATAATCAGAAACCAATGAAAACATTTTACTCATTTCGGCACATTCTTCCAGCGATAGCTTGTGCCATTTTTTATTATTCGAAAAAATATTCAGTGCATTAATCCCCATTGGAGTGTCAATAATATAAGGGATATTAGGGATTTTATCCTCCTCTCTGAGTTGCCACAATAAGTACATGATGGTCTGGGCACGCTCTACGGCAAAACTCGGAATAATGATGGTTCCGCCTTTCTCAACGGTATTATTTATATAAGTTTCCAATTCTAATTTAGTATCTGTTTGAGGATGCAGTCGATTGCCATAGGTACTTTCGAGAAAAACATAATCGGCTTTTTTAGGTTTGGTTGGCGGATACATCAATACATCATTATCGCGACCAATGTCTCCGGAAAAAACCAACGTTTTATTTTCAAGTGTCAACGCAATGCTGCAAGCTCCTAAAATATGGCCGGCATTTGTATAAACAGCTTCAATTTGGGCATCCAAAGGAATGGGTTCATTGGTTTTAATTACTCTAAAAAACGGAAAAACTTTTTCAGCCTGTTCTACCGTATAAAGTGGTTCGGCAATTTCATGTTTGGAATATTTCCCTTCATTAGCATTTTTGGCTTCTTCTTCCTGAATTTTCGCACTATCCAGCAGGATGAGTTTAGTAATGTCTTTTGTGGGACTCGTGCAATAAATTTTGCCTTCAAAACCTTGATTTACCAATCTTGGCAACCAACCGCAATGATCTAAATGGCCGTGAGTAAGCAAAACAAAATCTATCGTGGCTGGTAAAATAGGTAAAGGTTCCCAATTGAGTTCCCGTAAAGGCTTGATGCCCTGAAACAATCCACAGTCTATCAAAATCCGAATCCCATTACTTTCAATTAATGTTTTTGAACCGGTTACTGTGCCTGCTCCACCAATAAATTTAACTTTCATATGATTTGAATTTAAAATTAAACAATCCTGTATTATTTTAAATATAACTGCATAATTCCGTTGCTTCTTTTAATACGTTTTTTATCCGGTTTGGACTCAATCCTATTTTTTCTAAACAATCGGAATGGTTTATAATTTCTTTGACTAAAATCACGTCTAATATCAATAACTTATCTTTTTCGGCTATTGATAAAGTGGTTAAGCAAGTTACCGGATAAAGATAGTGTGTGTCATTTTTTGTTTTTAGATTATTGTCTTCAGGATAATTCCAACTTAATAAATTCAATCCGGAGCATTTTGCAAAATCGACAGCATCAGTCGTAAACCTGTTATTTGTGACAATCCAACAATTTGAAATACTATCTTTTTTTTCAAAAATGGCATGCTGTCTTTCCTTCAAATCATTGAAACGAGATAAAATATACATGGGAACTTTCACATCCGAAGCGGCTTCCCTCCCCAGATGATATTTACATTCAATCATTGAAATTTGCTCATTCTTCTTTACTAAAACATCAATTTCATGCAACACACATTTGCCTTGCAAGCTCATATTTGTTACCGTTTGATACTGTTCCGAAGCAAAAAGACGGGCGATATATTTTTCGAAAAAGAAACCTGCCGGACCTAACAGTCGTATTGCTTCTCTTAAATTATAACGTGCCGCATGGGAATTAGCCGTTTTTTTCAATAATGAAAAAGCCATTTTGTAGATTTGTTTCGTAGAAATACCCTCATACATTTGTTTTTTTATAGCATAAAGTATGTTATCGACCGCAATAGCACTTGCTCCCGATTTTAAAAGTGACTTTTTAAGTTTATCAGAATTAAATTCGACAATATCCCCAGAATGTTTGATGATTTTCATATCCTTATTGATTTGATAAACAAACACTTAAATCAACATAAAGATAAAGAAAAAAGACTACTTATTTTGTTTTTGATAATAAAATCCCGGAACAAATAATAAGACAAAAATAGGTTGAATCAAAAACCTGCGAACGTAAAATAAGACCCAATTACTATTTTCATTCGCAAAGTAGACTATGTAGAAAAAAGCAACAATAAGAATCATGAAGAAAAAATAATACAGAACGAAGGCAAATTTAACCATCGCGACATCCTTGAAAATGACATAAATAATACCCAATGAAATAACGGCATTTAATGTGTAACGGAACAATAGTCCTAAAAATAATTGAGTTGAATCAAAACTTGGTAGCCTTAACTTGGCAAAATCTTTTTTGAAAAAATTCAGAAAAGGATCATAAAACAACTGATTTTCAAAAGTACGAACAAGCACTAATAATACAACCAAAAGAAGGAATTGTACGAATCTCAGTTTGTTATTTAATATCTTTTGAAGCATATCTTGAAAATTTACGAACCCAAATTAACCACAAAATAAAAACTACACCATAAATATACAAAGGAAAAAGGACTCCGTGTAAAAACGGCTCTTGTTTTGGAAAATAAAAAATCAGTGCACTTAAAGCAGCTATTCTCAAAATATTCAACACATAAATAAGAAGGCTTCCGCCAAAGATAAAAAGCAGCGTTGCTTGTAGCTTCCCCGAAAAAGCTAATACAAATGAAATAAACAAAATAATTACACTAATTGCATTACAGCCTTCTACAATACGGGCAACATATTTTTGATTATAAAACAGCTTCATATAAGGATGCGCAGCACTTTCTTCAATTGAAGATCCATTATTGAACAATTGCAGTACTTGCTCCGTATTTTCACTCACCATTCTGGTAATAGAATCTATTTTATTTCCCTCAAAACCATTAAGGTAGCGCTGATACAAAAAAGTCAGCACTATATAACTCAAAAAAAAGGTTGCCAAAAAAAGCAAAAACGGTTTGTAGAGAATAAAATATTTTTTCAAAATCTATTTTTTAACAAATTTATGTAATTTTTGAAACTGGCTTTAAATACTTTTGCATAAATAAAAATTAAAAACATGACATTTCAAGAATTACAACCAAAAGTAACCGAAATCACTTTAAATACAACGCTGTCAAGAGACGAAAAACTATTGTCTATTTGTGAGCTTCTTAGCGACTCCATTTCCTATTACAATTGGGTTGGATTTTATTTTGCGAATCATGAATCCAAAACATTACACTTAGGTCCTTATGTTGGAGCAGAAACAGATCATACTGTAATCCCTTTTGGAAAAGGAATTTGCGGACAAGTAGCAGTTTCTAATGAAAATTTTGTAGTTCCTGACGTTGCAGCACAAGACAATTATATCGCTTGTAGTTTTACCGTAAAATCAGAAATTGTAGTACCACTTTTTGTAAACGGAGAAAACATAGGACAAATTGATATTGACAGCCATGTCTTGGATCCTTTTACTAAAGACGATGAATTATTTTTGGAATTTGTAAATACAGAAGTAGCTAAATTGTACTAAAATAATTACATTTGACAGCAAATAAAAACATCTTATGTCAACTAATCTATTTGCTGCAATATTATTTTTGGTATCCACTTTCTCATTTTCACAAACTCCAAAAGACGGAAAAATATTTTTAGATTCAACATGGAATGAGACTACTGAAGCGAATCATAAATATTATAGAATAATCAAAGATTATTATTCTGATAAAGAAAGCTATAAAATTTATGATTATTTTAAATCAGGAGTCTTACAAATGGCCGGAGCCTCAAAATTCAAAGATCGTTTACAAAAAGAAGGTCCGTTTGTTTATTATTATGAAAATGGTAACAAAGAATCCATGGAAAGTTATATAAACGGTTCGCAAACTGGAAAACAATATAATTGGTATCAAAATGGACAAAAAAAATCAGAGACTGAATATTTCATAGATAACAACAGTAGAACTCCTAGTTATAAAATAATTCAATTTTGGGACATCAATGGCAACCAAAAAATAATTGACGGTATTGGTGAATATGAAATAAAAACTGACAATTTCTATGAAACTGGAAAAATTGTTAATGGTTTAAAACATGGAACATGGGAAGGTATTGTTGATTCCGAAAAGTATAGCTATACCGAAAATTATGTAGAGGGAAATCTTATATCTGGAACAAGCACAGATTCTAACAATATTAAATATAGTTATACTTCAATAGCTACTATGCCTGAACCCAAAAAGGGGATAAAGCATTTTTACAATTTCATTAGCAATAATTTCATCAAACCTAGCGAAGCTAAATTATATAAAGTATCGGGCATTGTATATTTAACATTCATTATTGAAAAAGACGGTAGAGCGAGTGATATTAAAGTCGTCAGAAAATTAGGTTTCGGAATTGATGATGAAGCTATTCGAGTAGTAAAAAGTTATAACCAATGGAGCGCTAGTAAAACAAGGGGAATGAACAGAAGTGTATTGTATTCTTTACCAATATCAATAAAATAATTTTCAAAAGAGTTAAATGCTATTTTGAAAATTGGATGATACAAAACACTAATGTCATCTAAAACTTGTCGGTTTGAAAATAAAGATTATCTTTGCACCCGTCTTACAATAGATGTACGACATACATAAAAATCATTAAACAAATATTGGAATGTATTTAACTAAAGAGATTAAAGAAGAGATCTTCGCTAAACACGGAGAAAAAACAAACACTGGAAAATCAGAAGCGCAAATTG
The DNA here is from genome assembly GCF_030010285.1 of Flavobacterium sp. XS2P24. Taxonomy (NCBI): domain Bacteria; kingdom Pseudomonadati; phylum Bacteroidota; class Flavobacteriia; order Flavobacteriales; family Flavobacteriaceae; genus Flavobacterium; species Flavobacterium sp. XS2P24. The sequence goes on along the minus strand of NZ_JASCRU010000002.1, from coordinate 229,926 downwards.
CTTTGTTCACTTTCAGAATTAGCCACTTAACTGAGCACTTGAAAAAAAATCGTCACGATTATAATACAGAGCGTTCATTGGTATTGCTTGTAGGTAAAAGAAGAGCTTTGTTGGATTACTTGAAGAAAACAGAAATCAACAGATACCGTGAAATTATCAAAGTATTGAATATCAGAAAATAATCAATATAAAAGAGGTGCGAAAGTGCCTCTTTTTGTTTTTATACACAATAATAAAAAAAGTTTGGTTTTTCATTGGGTTTTAGGCATTAACTACGCAAAACAACAACTACAACACAACTAGAACCCATGTTTAACTAATAAATTAAATTTATGATTCCACAATTATTTGTAGAAAGTATCGATTTAGGTGATGGCAGAAACATCACAATCGAGACAGGTCGTTTAGCCAAACAAGCGGATGGATCTGTAGTAGTAAGAATAGGTAAAACTGTTATTTTAGGAACAGTAGTATCTTCAAGAAAAGCAAGTCCAGGTATCGACTTTTTACCTCTTACGGTAGATTATCGTGAAAAATTTGCTGCAGCAGGACGTTTCCCTGGTGGTTTCTTCAAAAGAGAAGCTCGTCCAAGTGATAACGAAGTGCTAACAATGCGTTTAGTAGACCGTGTATTGCGTCCGCTTTTCCCAGATGATTATCACGCAGAAGTTCAAGTGATGATTCAATTAATGTCTTATGATGAAGATGTAATGCCTGATGCATTAGCAGGTTTAGCCGCTTCAGCAGCATTAGCTTTATCTGACATTCCTTTCGAAACTTTAATTTCTGAAGCTAGAGTTGGAAGAATTGATGGTAAATTCATCATCAATCCAAGTCGTGCACAATTAGCATTATCTGACATAGATATGATGATTGGAGCTTCTATGGATTCTATCGCAATGGTAGAAGGTGAGATGAAAGAAATTTCAGAAGCAGAAATGCTAGAAGCAATTAAATTTGCACACGAACACATTAAAAATCAAATTGCTGCTCAACTACGTTTGCAAGCTGCTTTTGGAAAAAAAGAAGTTCGTACTTACGAAGGAGAAAAAGAAGATGAGGCTATTTATGCTAAAGTAAAAGCAGCATCTTACGATAAAATTTATGCTATTGCAAGTAAAGGTTCTTCAAAACAAGAACGTACTGCTTCATTTGCAGAAGTAAAAGAAGAAGTAAAAGCATTATTTACAGAAGAAGAATTGTCAGAAAATGGCGATTTAGTTTCTAAATATTTTTACAAAACTAACAAAGAAGCGGTTCGTAACGTAACCCTAGATTTAGGAACACGTTTAGACGGAAGAAAAACTACCGAAATCAGATCAATCTGGAGTGAAGTAGATTATTTACCATCTGTACACGGATCAGCATTGTTTACACGTGGAGAAACACAAGCTTTGGCAACTGCAACTTTAGGAACATCTAGAGAAGCAAACCAAATTGACTCTCCATCTGAACAAGGTGAAGAAAAATTCTACTTACATTATAACTTCCCTCCTTTCTCAACTGGTGAAGCTCGTCCTTTAAGAGGAACTTCAAGAAGAGAAGTAGGCCACGGAAACCTAGCTCAAAGAGCATTAAAAAATATGATTCCTACTGATTGTCCTTATACAATTCGTGTAGTATCTGAAGTTTTAGAATCAAATGGTTCATCTTCTATGGCTACCGTTTGTGCTGGAACATTAGCACTTATGGATGCTGGTATCCAAATGATTCGTCCAGTTTCTGGAATAGCAATGGGGTTGATTACTGATGGAGAACGTTTTGCTGTATTGTCTGATATTCTTGGTGATGAAGATCACTTAGGAGATATGGACTTTAAAGTAACTGGAACTTCTGTAGGAATTACAGCTTGCCAAATGGACATCAAAATCGACGGTTTGAAATACGAGATTATGGAAGCTGCTTTAGCTCAAGCTCGTGATGGTCGTTTGCATATCCTTGGAAAATTAATCGAAACTCTTGCTGCTCCGAAAGAAGATGTTAAAGCATACGCTCCAAAAATCATTACAAGAAGAATTCCTAATGCATTCATTGGCGCCTTAATCGGTCCTGGTGGAAAAGTAATTCAAGAATTACAAAAAGCTACTGGAACAACGATTGTAATCAATGAAGATCCAACTACAGAAGAAGGAGTAATCGAAATTTTAGGAACAGATCCTGCTGGAATTGAAGCAGTATTGGCTAAAATTAAATCGATCACTTTCAAGCCTCAAATGAATGAGTCATATGATGTGAAAGTTATCAAAATGCTAGATTTTGGAGCAGTAGTTGAATACCTAGATGCACCAGGAAATGAAGTTTTACTTCACGTATCGGAACTAGCATGGGAACGTACAGAAAATGTTGCTGATGTAGTTAATATGGGAGATACTTTCCAAATTAAATACCTAGGAATGGATCCTAAAACTCGTAAAGAGAAGGTTTCTAGAAAAGCACTTTTGCCAAGACCTCCACGTGAGGAAAGAAAAGAGTAATCAGATCTTAGTTTACTAAAGGTTTATTTATAAAAAATCCCGTTTCAAGTACATGAAACGGGATTTTTGTTTAATTCATGAAAGTATTACATTTGAATACTAAATCACTAAAAATATGTTCTCTAAAGAATTCAAAAAAGCAATAGAAGAATTACCAAGTATCGAAAAAGACAAGTTGATATTCCGACTTTTAAAAAAAGACTTAGATCTGGCTAACCGCCTTCATTTTGAATTAGTCGCTACAGAAACCGTGGATGAAAGGAGAAATAATTTTGAAAAAGCAATGCTAAAAAAAATTAATCACCTAAGTAATAGTTTTTATTCAGTTGGGTACTTATTACAAGATATTCGCTATGTAAGTGGTGACATTAATGAACATGTAAAAATAACTAAAGACAAGTTTGGTGAAATAAGCCTAAATCTTAAAATGTTAATTCAACTCTTAACAATTAACGGCGAAAGAATAGAAACTGTGCCTTATTCAAAAGCGTATACGTTGTGCATCTATGTAATTGCCCGAGCTTTTAAAATTTTACTTTTAATAAAAGCAATTGACGAGGACTATTTTATGGATTTTAAAGAAGACCTTTCCACACTAGGAAAACTAATTTATGACATCCCCTTTTTAATGCACACCGCTATTAATAATGAATTAGATGTTAATTGGCTGATTTCCGGAGAAATCCCTGACGATATTGCGAGAATTCACAAAGAGATTAGAGCTAACGGATTTTTAAAATAAAAAATGCTACACATTATTAACACCATCGTCTATAACCAATAAAAAACCCAGAGCAAGTCTGGGTTTATCTTATTTTTTTATAGTGCAGCACTAAAGCAAATGAATAGTAGGGCACTTAATAGAGCGCAAAGATACAAAGAAAACTTTATTTTGTTACAATAATTATAATTAATATTGGTATCCTACCTTATTAATGATAATATCTTTGATTACCTCGTTTTCAGAATGCTTAAAAAACAAAGCATTCAAATCATTTTCTAAATCATTTTTTCTCTCGTTAGAAATTGATTTCAAAACAAATGAAATTATTTTTATGGCGGAATCTAATGAATGTCTATTATTACCATTAAAACTTATACTTGGCAATAAGGCAATTCCTTTTGGTGTCATAAAATCAAATAATACTCCTCCGTGCGCACATGTATTCCTCACATAAACTATAGTGTCAAACAAATTTATAAATTTTGACAAATTCAAAACACCATACAAATTAGCAATTGTTATTTTTAGTTCCGTATCATGTAATGATTTGAAAGTTTTTAGTACTGCGCCAAATGTAAAAAATTCTAATGTTTTCCATGCAGGTGCATACAAATCATTAATATTGTTTGAATGGTGTAATTTAATAGTTTTGTTTGTTCTCTTAAAATCTTCATTATAGTATTTTCCTATAGTACTAATATACCGATTGTCTATAACTCTTGGATTGATAAACCAAGTGGGAGAGGATTTGTATTTATTAGAAACATAATAAACAAGTTTTGTCCTAAAATTAATTTCTATCCTATTCAAGTATTTCAAAAGTAAATTTCTCAAATCGACATCCAAATAATATAAAGTAACTGCATTAGAGAACAAAGTACCTTCTTGAAATTGATGGCTTGCATTTATTTCAAAAGGATGCCAATAAAATCCCAATCTATAATAACCAATATCCAGCAAAATTTCTTTCACTTTTTCAGGCTCTAAATCTAAAATCATTCCTCTTTCTTGAAGTTTTAGAATCTGATTATCAACATCTGTAGCAATGCCCGCCATGGTTTTTTTCTCACAAAGATGATCTTTATTTTAATAGTAAATAATCAAACTTATGCACAAACAAACTTAGTTTTTAACAATGCTTTCTTTTTATTACACTTTTAAAAAAACTATATTTGCTTTGATAACAAAAGATAAAACTATAGATAATAATATATAACAACATATAAAATTAGCGTTTAGCGAAAATTCCTGTATCTGAAATCGACCAAATTTTAAATACCTACAGGAGAGTTTAAGTTAACGTTCATGCCAAAGGCGTGGGCGTTGCTTTACTTTGTAGGTAGGGTTCTTGGTCGGACCTCAGATACGAGCATTGCAATTAGCCTGCGCCTATTTTTTGTTACTACAACAAAAAAACATGAAACTATACGCTGCGGTCGAAGCCCTCTTAAAAAATGAACCCAATTATGTAACCGATGATGGTGACTTGAAAAAATGGGTAATCATTAGTAAAGCACAAAATTGCGATACAGAATTAATCTCCTTACTACTGGAAAATCCCGAAATTAAAACTCATTTTTTTATTCCTATCAAAGACATTTTGGTATTTAACCAAGCCTTGTTTATCCAATTTATGGAGCAAAAAAACTACTTGAACGATAGTTTTACGGCTTATAAAAACAAAATAGGATTAACAATTGACGGCAAATTCTTAAACCAACGAAACGAAGTAGCTCTAGTTTGGCCTTATAAAGATTGTATTCTTGAAGGCGGACAAAGCCGAGAAGAAGACAAACGGGAAGAAATTTTCTTTAATGAAGTCTTAGCACAAGATGAAATTAATCAGTTATTAGATCCAAAAGTATTGACCAATGTCAAAACCTACACCAGTAATGGAGAAAAAGTATTTGAAGGTTTTACTAGAAATGAGCAAGGAACAATAACCGATAATTTGGTTATAAAAGGCAATAATTTGTTGGCTTTGCATTCTTTAAAAGAAGAATTTGCTGGAAAAGTGAAGCTCATTTATATCGATCCACCATATAATACTGGTAAAGATGGGTTTGGATATAATGATAACTTTAATCATTCTACTTGGTTGACTTTTATGAAGAATCGATTGGAAGTTGCAAGGAATTTTTTATGTGATAATGGAAGCATTTGGATTAGTTTAGACGATAAAGAAATGCATTATTGCAAAGCTATTTGTGATGAAATATTCGGAAAAGAAAACTTTATATCGACGATTATTTGGAATAGCAAATACACCGTTTCAAATGACGCAAAATATATTTCTTATCAGCATGAAAATATATTATTCTATGCAAAGAACAAATCCAATTTTACAATAGGATTATTAGAGCGAACTGAAGAGCAAAATGGGTCATACAAAAATCCAGATAACGATAAAAAGGGAGTCTGGAAAGCTACTCCTTTACATGCAAAAAGTGGTAAAGAAGAAAATAACTACACAATAAATTTTTCAAATGGTATAACATGGTCACCTCCCAAAGGACGTTATCCGAGATATTCAAAACAGAGATTAATTGATATTTTTGACGAAGGAGGCTTATATTTTAATAAGAACGGTGGAGTTGATAAGAAAACATATCTATCAGAAGTCAAACAAGGCGTGACATCTGGTAGTGTTTGGAATTATTCAGAAGTTGGACATTCACATTCTAATAATGAAGAGTTAGCTTCAATTTTAGGCAAAGGTATTTTTGAGAATCCTAAAGGTACAAGTTTGATAAAAAAAATTTTAAAAATAGGAAATGTTCGTGAAAATGAAATTGTATTGGATTATCATGCTGGTTCAGCAACTACAGCTCACGCAGTTTTGGAACTAAACAAAGAGGATGGAGGAAATAGACAATTTATTTTGTGTGAGCAAATGAATTATATAGAAACGGTTACTGCAAATCGAATTCAAAAAGTTATTGAAAGAAATAATTCAGGTTCTTTCACTTATTTTGAGCTCAAAAAATACAATCAAACTTTTATCGACAAAATACTAGAAGCCAAAGACAGCGAAACCTTGTTTGGAATTTGGGAGGAAATGAAAAACAAATCCTTTCTGAATTACAATATCGCTATTCAAAAACAAGAAGAACACATAGAAGACTTCAAAAAATTGGAATTTTCGGCACAACAAGAACTCTTGATTACTTTATTGGATAAAAATCAATTGTATGTAAATCTTTCTTCTTTGGAGGATAAAGATTTTGAATGTACTGCCGAAGAATTAAAAGTAACACAGGATTTTTATCAATTGAATAAATAACCCCAAACTTGTCATTTCGACGAAGGAGAAATCACATCCGATTGATTAGTGTGATGAGATTCCTCCTTCGTCGGAATGACAAAAAAACAACAAATATTTATGGCTTATTTATACGATACATTAAAAGATAATTTTGGTAAAATTGCTATTTCAAAAGTTGAAATTCCCAATTATATTTCTGATAATCTTAAACCAGGTTATGGAGAAAGAGACTATCAAAAAGAAGCTTTTCAGCGTTTTATACTTTTCTATAATGAAGATTTTGAAGGCAAGCCAAGAAAACCATTTCATTTAATGTACAATATGGCGACAGGAAGTGGTAAAACACTTATCATGGCTGGATTAATGCTCTACTTGTATGAGAAAGGATACCGTAACTTTTTATTTTTTGTGCATTCAAATACTATTTTGGATAAAACCAGAGAAAACTTTTTGAATGCTTCGGCTAGCAAATATTTATTCAATCAGGATATTGTTGTCAATGGACAAAAAGTATATGTAAAAGAAGTGCGGAACTTTGACGAAGCCGATGATAGAAATATCAACATTCATTTTACTTCTATTCAAAAACTGCATTCGGATTTGGTTCAAAGCGAGAAAGAAAACGCTTTGAGTTTGGAAGATTTTAAGAATAGAAAAATAGTTTTATTGGGAGACGAAGCACATCATTACAATGCCAATACGCAAAGTCAGACCCAATTATTTCAAAGCTGGGAAAAACTAATTGAAACTATTCATCAGGCTGACTTAAATAATATACTGTTAGAATTTACAGCTACTTTAGATTATGAAAAGCAAGATATTGTCAAGAAATACGAAGATAAAGTACTTTTTAAATATGATTTAAAACAGTTTCGGTTAGATAAATTTTCGAAAGAAATTAATTTAATTCGGTCAAATTATGACGAAAAGGAACGTGTAATTCAAGCCATTATCCTTAATCAATATCGGCAAGAATTAGCAACCAAACAAAACATCAATTTAAAACCTGTTATTCTTTTTAAGGCGAAGCAAACCATAAAAGAATCGGAACAAAATAAGCAAAATTTTCATCAATTGATAGAAAGTTTAGACGGAAGTAGTATTGATGCCATTCGAGAAACATCAACGGTTACAATTGTTCAGAAAGCTTTTTCTTTCTTTGACAGTATTCATTTATCATCAAACGAATTGGCTAAAAGGTTAAAATCTAATTTTCGTCCAGAAAATTGTTTGAGCGCCAATGATGAAAAAGAGGCTGAAGCCAATCAGATAAAATTGAATACACTTGAAGATGCTAATAACCCAATTCGAGCCATTTTTGCCGTTCAAAAATTGAATGAAGGTTGGGATGTTTTAAATCTTTTTGATATTGTGCGTTTGTATGAAGGACAAAATTCGGGTGGATCCAATAAAACATTCGGAAAAACTACAGTTGCCGAAGCACAGTTAATTGGTAGAGGAGCACGATATTTTCCGTTTACTTTAGATATTGACCAAGATAAGTACAGAAGGAAATATGATGATGAAATAGATAGTGATTTTAAGGTTTTGGAAGAATTGTATTATCATACAAAAGATGAAAGCAAATACATTTCGGAACTCAAAAAAGCATTAGAGCATTTTGGAAGTACAGAGAAAGAAGAAGACTTTGTTCAATTTTCTCTTGAACTTAAGGAAGATTTCAAAACAACTGATTTTTATAAAACAGGAACAGTCATTTTTAATAGGCGAAAAGAGAAGAGCTATGCTAATGTGAAATCATTTGCTGATTTGGGAGTTGTGAAAAAAAATTATGAATACATTTTGTCTTCTGGAAGTGGTAGAATGTCAGGAATGTTTAGTTCTGATTTTGAAATTTATGACGATAAGAATATAGCAAAAGATGTCAAGCTGAATGAGATAATAAACCAACATATTATAAGAACTGCGTTAGCACAAAATTCGTTTTTTCATTTCGATAAATTATCAAAATACTTTCCAAATATTCCGTCAACAAGTTTTTTTATAAACGATAAGAACTATTTAGGCAATCTTGAAATTGCTTTTGTAGGGAATAAAAACCGTCTGGAAAACATTTCGAATAAGGACTATTTACTGGCCATTCAAGGATTATTATCGGCAATTGAAATAGAGATTAAAGCAAATTTGACACAATATGAAGGTTCTGATTATATTCAGAAGAAAGTACACGAAGTCTTCAGAGATAAGCCTTTAAAAATAAATAGATATGATGAAAGAGCTGACGGCCAAGAAAGCTTAGTAGTTAATGAACCGTGGTATGTTTACAATGCGAATTATGGAACAAGTGAAGAGAAAGACTTTGTGAAAATGTTTGCCAAACGATTTGAAAGTTTAAACAAGAAATTTGATAATATCTTTTTAATAAGAAATGAAAGAGAAATAAAGATTATTGATAAATTAGGTCGTTCTTTTGAACCTGACTTTCTTTTATTTTGCAAGCAAAAAATAGGAGAAGAATTGACATTTCAAGTGTTTATTGAACCAAAAGGAGGGCATTTAATTTCTCACGATAAATGGAAAGAAGATTTTCTTAAAGAAATAAAAGGAGAAAAAAGAACAATAAAAATTAATACCGATAAATATAGAATAACAGGAGTTCCTTTTTATAATAATAGAGTGGAGAATGATTTTAAAAAATCATTAGAAAGCGTTTTAGAGGTTTGATAAAATAGTATTCAATTGAAGCGTCAGTTGCATTAGGGATAGCAGTGGAAATCCTTTTTATTTTTTCTTTAAAAATAAAAAGATTGCAATGTATAGCCCGACCGCAGGGAATGCCATTAAAAATCTTTCTAAAATAAAATTCCCAATCAATTGTAACTTTTTTGAAACTCCATACGTATAATCATTTGTACACTTAAAAATTGAGGAGACAAAAAAACATGAGACAACTAAAAATCACCAAGCAGGTAACCAATCGTGAAACTGCTTCATTAGACAAGTATTTACAAGAAATTGGAAAAGTTGACCTTATTACCGCTGACGAAGAGGTAGAATTAGCACAAAAGATTAAAGCCGGTGACCAGAAAGCATTAGAGAAATTGACAAAAGCCAATTTACGTTTCGTGGTTTCGGTAGCAAAACAATATCAAAATCAAGGGTTAACTCTTCCCGATTTGATTAACGAAGGAAATTTAGGATTGATAAAAGCAGCACAACGTTTTGATGAAACTCGTGGTTTCAAATTCATATCGTATGCCGTTTGGTGGATTCGTCAATCTATTTTACAGGCATTGGCTGAACAATCTCGTATCGTTCGTTTGCCTTTGAACAAAATTGGTTCTATCAATAAAATCAACAAAATGTACGCTTTATTAGAGCAATCTAACGAGCGTCCACCATCTGCTGAGGAAATTGCAAAAGAGCTTGACATGACAGTAAATGACGTAAAAGAGAGCATGAAAAACTCTGGTCGTCACTTATCAATGGATGCACCTCTTGTAGAAGGAGAAGACTCTAACCTTTATGACGTTTTACGTTCAGGTGAATCTCCAAATCCAGACAGAGAATTAATCCACGAATCATTGCGTACCGAAATCGAGCGTTCATTAGAAACATTGACTCCAAGAGAGGCTGATGTAGTTCGTTTATACTTTGGTCTTGGTGATCAACACCCAATGACATTAGAGGAAATTGGAGAAACTTTCGACCTAACTCGTGAGCGTGTACGTCAAATCAAGGAAAAAGCAATCCGCAGATTAAAACACACTTCAAGAAGTAAAATACTAAAAACCTATTTAGGATAAAACAGTCAAAAGTCATAAAGTCAAAAGTCATAAAGTTTAACAACAGTATGATTTTTGACTTTCGGCTTTAGACTAATAAGTAACGACGGTCTGATTAACTGTTCGTTTTTTGATTGATGATTGAAACTCCGGCTGATTACCGGAGTTTTATTTTTTACAATTGCGAGGTAATAAGGAAAGCAATTACATCATTATTTTTTGGGTGTAATCCTCCGTAAAAACTTCGGGTCAGGCTTTCGGCTATATCTCTCCGCTACGCTACGAGGATGTCGCCTCTATCCTTTACGCGCAATGTACGGACAACTCGCGAGTTGTCCCTTCTAAAAAAATTTCTGCGATTGCTCTAAAAAAACTACTTTTGCACAAACAACACAATCTGTAAAGATACACTGCAGTGCATCTTTACGTAACAACTACACAATGACGAATACACTTATTGCACCATCAGTACTTGCTGCCGATTTTGGGAACCTGCAACGCGACATCGAAATGATCAACAACAGTGAAGCCGATTGGTTTCATATTGACATCATGGATGGCGTTTTTGTTCCAAACATTTCTTATGGAATGCCAGTTCTGGAAGCCATCAACCGACATGCAAAAAAAACAATTGATGTTCACTTGATGATTATCGATCCAGACCGTTACATTAAAACTTTTGCTGAATTAGGCGCAAATATCCTAAGCGTACACTATGAAGCCTGCACACACCTTCACAGAACACTACAAGCCATCAAAGCCGAAGGAATGAAAGCTGGAGTAGCCATCAATCCACACACTAATATTGACTTATTAGAAGATGTAATCAATGATATTGATTTAGTTTGTATCATGAGTGTGAATCCAGGTTTTGGAGGACAATCGTTTATAGAAAACACCTATGCTAAAATTGAAAAGCTAAAAGCTTTAATCACTAAAAAAAGAGCAAATACTATCATTGAAGTTGATGGTGGTGTAACCAATAAAAACGCTAAACAGCTAGTGGAAGCCGGCGCAGATGTTCTGGTAGCCGGAAGTTTTGTTTTCAAAGCTGAAAATCCAACAGCTACTATTGCCGACTTGAAGAAATTAACGACTCTATAAAAGCAAAAAAGTCCCTTAATTGGGACTTTTTTCATCTAGTTTTCTATGAAATTGATTTTATCAAATCATCATGAATTTTTTAATTTCCTTTTCATTGATCTTAGGATTAGCTCCCTCTTCACCAGCAACTAGAGCACCTACTGCACAGGCATAATTTAATGCTTTTTGCGGTGATTTCCCTCTAAGCAATCGGATAAGAAGGGAGGCTAAAAAAGAATCTCCAGCACCTACTGTATCAACTACTTTTATAAAATAACCACTGTTGTAATAAAATTTATCATTATAATATAAAACAGCACCAAATTCTCCCTTAGTTACGCAAACCTGTTTTGTATTTGTCTTTTCAGCGATAAATTTAATATTCTGTTCAAAGGAATTATAAGGTGACTCCAATTCTGTACTTATTTCGCGTAATTCTTCATCATTCAACTTAATAAAATCAGCTTTTTGCATCAGATTATTTAATACCTCTATTGTATAGTATGGAGCTCTTAGATTGGCATCGAAAACCTTATATTTTGCCTTATCTAAAAGTGAAATCAAAGTTTCTCTAGAAACCTCATCTCTGGATGCTAAACTTCCAAACACAAAAACATCTGCTTCAGAAATCACTTTATCCATTATTTCAGTTTCTACAATTTTGTCCCACGCAGAAGGATATAATATATCATAGGAGGCATTTCCCTTTTCGTTTATCATTACATGTACTGCACCTGTTTTGTATTCTTTAGTTACTTGAATTAAATCAGTAGTGATTTCTTGACTGCTTAAAAAAGATAAAATATCTTCTCCGTTTTCATCTGCACCAACACGACTTATCATTGTCGTTTCTACCCCAAGGGAGTTCATGCGTAAAGCCACATTCAATGGAGCTCCTCCAATTTTTTTATGTGTTGGAAAAATATCCCATAAAACTTCCCCAAAACATACAGCATTTAAAGTGTATTTTGCATTCATAATTATAAAATTTAAAAATTGAGGATAAACAAAAGTCTACCCTCAATTTAATTTAAAACACTACTTAAAACAAATTTATTTATTAAACACATTATTAAAACTCGCAATCATGTCATTAGAAATACTATTATCTATAGCTTTCTAATATTTATTTATCGTAACAAACAAAAGTTATTAATTACGAATTGTTAAGTTCTCACTTTTATAACTTTATATTTCATGAGTGATTTTTTCTTTTTTTAAAAATATTGCTATTAAATAATTTTAACAATGGCAGTGTATTAGAATACACTGCCATTAAATATGTTATTAGTTTGCAAGACCTAAATCTGCTAAATGGGTTAAAATATTTTTAGTAATTATCTTCATGTTATTACCATTAGGCTTACCTCCTACTTCCCAGTCCCAAGTTCCTCCTATCGCGCAAACTACAGTACCAGTTGTTCCTTTTGATGGCCATTCTACACCCCAAACTTCGTTACCTCCACAGTTACCCCAAAGAATTTTACCACCTACAGCAGCTTCAAAATTTGACCTCGTTTCATTCAATGTCGCGGCTTTCCATGGGCCAAAATCCATATTATATTGAGCAACTCTATTCTTTTTTAGAGTACCAGCGGCTAAAGTCTCAAAATTTGTACCAATACAACCACCTGTACTTGAAGATACACCTGCAAAGTAAGGACTTGAAATATCTGCTGTCCAACTACCACCCCAAGCACCACCTGATAACCCGTCTTCATATCCTAAACCACCCCAAGCTTGATTAGGAACCCCATTGCCATCCACTACACCAATATCATCTAAAATAAATACAGCGAAATTACTTACAAGTATATTCCCGCCTGCTTGATAATAGGTTTTAACTTTATTAATTAATTTATCGGCTAAATCTGAACACGCAGGACCATCTGCAGGTCCTTCGCCAATTATACAGTTAGCACCATTTTTAGGGAATTGGGCTACTCTATCTCCCCACCAGCCTCCATCATACTGAATCCAAATGGCATCATAAGTGCTTAAATCTACTACACCATTTGCTACATCAGTAAACGAATGATATGTAACTTCTGTTAATGGCCCTGCAATATTTGGAAACCATGCTGCAGCAGTTTCATCGTCATCTACTGTAAAATCTCCTCCATTGCAGGCATTCCAAGCGGCAGGTGTATTTTCTGCAGCAGCACCTAAAAATGCTATTTTTCTAATATCAAAACTCACAAGATATTTAATAATTCTAGAAGGTGAAATGACATTAGCAGTGTTAAAAGTGTTAATCTTAAAAGTATAATTTCCTGCAGCGACATTAGTAATAGTATAAGATGTGGCATTTCCAGGTAAATTTACCACTTGATCATTAATTTGTAGCTTTATACTTTTTAAACCAGTTTCTATCAGATCCCATGTAAGAATAACGTCCTTACCATCTTGTTTGACCTTAAAATTGCGAACAGCTTCTGGGCCTTCCCTACGTAAACTAACAGTTTCACCTAAAGAAAGATTACCATCAGCATCTTTTGTTTTTACGGTAAATGTATAATCCTTATTTACATCAATAATGCCATAGCTAAATGTTGTTGCCGCACTTTCAATGTTTGCAACACCATCGGTATGAATTACAACTATGCCACTTACATTTGACGGATTTGTCCAAGTTAAAACAGCATCGTCACCATTTAAAGCAACAGTTAATCCGCTTACCTTTTGAGCAATAGTCGGCGTTATTCCGCCCCAATCTATATCATCACACGATGAAGTTAGTGTGAGTAAGATGCCGACCACTAAAAGCATCGATATTTTTTTAATAATTTTATTCATGATTTTCTTATTTTAGTTGTTATTTTATAGTTATTAAATCATCATTCAATTGACAACTGCTTACCTTAATAAAAAGTCATAACAGAAGAACTGAGATAAAAAATTTAATTTTATTTTCAATTTCATAACTTCTTTTGATGATTATATGATTATGATTAATCTTTTGATATCCAGAAGAAACCGTTTTAATTAATTTCTTCTGGAATTACCAAACTAACTCAAAAACTATAATCCTTTCAATTAATATCCAGGATTTTGAATATATAATCCTCCTGTAAAATCAATTTCTCTTTGAGGTATTGGATAATATTCATCTCTACCGGCAGTAAACTTAGCATTAGAAAGAAAATCTCTTTTAGTTTTCTCAACAGTGAGGTAAGCATTTAAAACTGGCTCAGCAATACCCCATCTTACTAAATCAAAAAATCGAGGGCCTTCCATTCCAAACTCCAATCGTCTTTCAAACATAAGTGCTTTCATAGCATAATCTTTTGAAGAAAAAGAAGGGTATTGAGCAATTTTATAAACATCTGAAGCTCCTGCTGCCAATGGCATCGCTTTACTGGCTGCAGCTCTTGCTCTAACTTGATTAATTATAGGTAGTGCTTCAGTATATCTGTTTAATTGTATTAATGCTTCTGCTTTAAATAATAACACATCTGCATATCTGATAAAATCAACATTTTTTGAAGTACCTATAAATGGTCCATTTTTCACATAACAGGAACAGTCTGGAGATTGTTGCTCTTTCATATTCCCAAAGTATCCATAAACTCCTGGATCTCTAGCCCAACTCAATTTGTAGACCATATCTCCTGAAGTTTTCAAAGTGTTTTTATATTTAAATGGTCTTCCCGGAACACCAACAGTATGGTCAATTCTTGGGTCTAAAGTAACTCCGGCTGCTAGTGGAGCATCACCATTAGTAATTGTATTAAAAATATCTGAATTATTGAAAGTGTCTAATAATGGTAAGCCATTAGCATCAGTTCTAAATGCATTCACCATATTTTGGCTAGCCAAATGAAAACCACAACATCCATAAAGAGGAGTTCCGTGAGGAGAGTTTAGTCCTGTAACAAAACTTACTCTTCCAGTGTTTGTCCCATCATTAATAGAAAACTGAACAGCCCAAATAGATTCTGAACCATTATCATGACCATCTAAAAAATTATTTCCAAAGTCAGGCACTAAACCTCCTGTCACTTTATCAGCATAATCTATTACTTTTTGTAATTTTGCTGCATCTATACTAGTTACTTGATGCGCATCATTTTGCTTATATGCTTGATATAAATTTAATTTTGCAAGATAAGCAGCTGCCGCATTTTTATCAGCTCTACCTACCTGATCCTGACTTTGTTGTAAATTATCAAATGCAAATAGAAAATCAGCTGCAATTTTGTCCCATAAAGCATCACTTGACAAATCATTTGACGTTTTTAATATGTCTTCCTGTGTAAGCTCTTCTGTTATATAAGGAACTTTATTAAACAATAATTTTAGCATAAAATGAGAATGCGCTCTTAAAAAACGCAATTCTGCTTGTCTCACTTTTTTTAATGGATAATCTGCATCAGGAATTGCATTAATAACCGACAATGCAAAATTAGCTCTAGAAATCGCTTTATAATGATTTGTCCAAGTTCTTGGTAACATCCAGTCACCATAATCTGCAATGGTAGTGTTGTATTGTTCGTATCTGTCAATAACATCAACATCGCCACGACCACCTCCGCCTTTATAAGCATCATCAGATCGAACACTTCCATAAACCCATTGGTTTGTTATTGGGCCTACCATTTCGTCATTCCCAATTGCAGCATAGGCCGCATTTACAAGCGCTTCTGCATTTGCAGCTGTCGCCACATTTCCAGAAGACAATACACCTGTTGGTTCATATTCTAAAAAATCGGAGCTACATGATGTCAAGAATAAAATTGACAAACAAATGATAACTATATTATTATATTTCTTCATGATAATTAATTAAAAATTAAAGTTTATACCTAATGAGTAAGTAGTTGGTACTGGAATTCTATTCACATCTGTTCTCTCTGGGTCCTGTCCTATATATCCTTTTGGAGTAAACCAAAATAAATTTTCTCCTTGAGCATAAACTCTGCAGCTAGTAATGAATCCTGTTTTTTCAACTAATTTGTCTGCAAATGAATATCCAATTTGCATATTTCTAAGTTTGAAATAGGAATTATTTCTTAAAATATAATCTGACATTTGTGTGTCATTGTTTGCTAATGAAAGAGATGGCACCTCAGTATTTGTATTTGTAGGTGTCCAAGCATTCAATGTTCCTGGCCCTGCATTATCTCTTCCTTGAACAAAATTATTCCAAAAAACATAAGGATCAACCCCAACTCTTCCAGCTACACCAGAACCAAAAATGGAGAAATCAATATTTTTATACGCTAAACTAATATTAATACCGTATTCTAATTTTGGAAGTGTTGAACCAATAAAAGTTCTGTCATCTGAATTTATAACACCATCACCGTTGATGTCTACAAATTTGATACCTCCCGGCCTAGCACCTACTTGAGTTGGAGATTCATTAATTTCGATTTGACTTTGGAATAATCCATCGGTTTTAAATCCAAAAACTTCAAACTGTGAATGACCAATTATCGAATTAGCTGCAGTTCCTGGATACGCTGCTCTTACCACTTCTGGCAAATCTGTGATTTTATTTTTAGTCGCACCAAAATTTGTAGTAACATTAAAAGACAATCCATTATCTAATTTATCTGCATATCCTACTGTAAGTTCCCAACCTTTATTTGCAGTCGAAGCACCATTTACAAAACGTTGCTGTCCTTCTCCAACAGCAGATGCAACTGGTGGTCTAATCAAAATTCCCTCTGTCTTTCTTGAGAAATAATCAAACGAACCTGATAATTTATCTCCGAAAAAACCAAAATCCAAACCTACGTTAACCTCTTTGGTAGTTTCCCATTTTAATCCTGAATTCGCTGCTTGTATAGACACAAATCCTGAAGGCAAGTTTCCGGTATTAGCTCCATTCAAATCATAAGCAGTACCTACGTTATAATAAATGTTGAAAAAATCTGGATTATAAACATTTTGATTTGGTCCGTATCTCGCTTCATATAAACCAAAACGAGCATTATCACCAATAGATTGATTTCCTACTTCTCCATAACCAGCACGTAGTTTCAAGTTTGAAACTGCTTTTACATTTTGAAAGAATTCTTCTTTATTTATCCTCCATCCTGCAGTAATCGCTGGAAAAATACCATATCTATTATCTTCACCAAATCTTGATGAACCATCTCTACGAATAGTGAATGAAGCTAAATATCGGTCAGAAAACGAATAATTAAATTTACCAAACTGAGAAAGTAGTCTACTACCAGTTGAAATTCCATTGTTTGTTCTAGCTCCAGTAGCTGCAGATAGTGTAAAATAAGATTCTGATTCAACCGCAAATCCCTCTGCACGTGCAAACAACGTATTCAAATCCGTTTTGGTTGATTCAGTTCCTATTAGGATTCCAAATTTATGCTCACCTACATTAAGGTTATAATTTAAAGTATTTGAAATTGTTAAACTAGTGTATTTATTGGTGTCAAAAGCTAAACTATTATTGTTTCGGTTGACAAATCCATTTCTCACGATCGGTTCAATGTCTTTTCTACTGAAATCATTAAAATCCATCCCAATACTATTTCTAAAGGTTAGCCCTTTTAGAATGTCAATTTCAGTAAAAACATTACCGTACAAAGCCATTTTTTTGCTATTATCCCATCTGTTCAAATATTGCATTAATAGTGGGTTATTTCTATCTGAATAACCGGAACCCAATGGGCCAGCATATTCGCCAGATGCAGTGTAAACTGGAATCGTTGGGGCAAGAGTTATAGCTAAACCTGGTGTTGGAGCGCCTCCAACGTCATTAGCGGCATTTCTTTCGCTTGATTGTGTAAATTGAGAATTCACACCAAATCTTACCTTATCGTTAAACAACTTGAAATTGGCATTAAGTCTTGCAGAATATCTCTCATAATTAGTAAATTTTAGCATCCCAGAATTATCTAAATATCCCATATTCAATACTGCATTTGCTTTATCAGATCCACCAGATACAGATAAATCATTATTGATAAGAAGTCCTGTTTGGTATACAGTATTCTGCCAATCAGTATCTCCTGAAGGAACATTAGTATCTCCACCTACATATGGTTTTACACTTACACTATTCAATATTGGATTACTGAAATCATTATTCCAATCAAAATCATAGATTTCTCCATATCCACCAGATGGGCTTGCGCCATCGTTAACAGATGCTTGCCATAACACTTTTCCTCTATCTAGAGCATTAAGCATTTTGTATCGTTGTTTTTTCTCGGAAAGTACAGAAACGTTTGTACTATATGATACTTTAGTCACACCCCCTTTTGCAGCATTTTTAGTGGTAACAATGATTACCCCATTGGCAGCTCTAGAACCATAAATAGAGGAAGCCGATGCATCTTTTAAGACTTGAATAGATGCAATAGCACTAGGACTCAAACTAGCAAAAACCTCAGGTCTAGTTGTAGGAACCCCATCGATAACATACAATGGATCTGTATTACCAAGTGTACTTACCCCTCTAATTAATATTCTACTATTTGCCCCACTTGGATCTCCTGATTTCTCTATATTCAAACCAGCAACCCTTCCTTGCAAAGCTTGCATAGCATTTCCAGAACTCATGGTTTGCCCAGTAATAGGTTTCAGTTCAACTACCGTAACGGCACCGGTTAAATCGGCTTTTTTCTCTTTACCGTAACCCGTTACAACAACCTCTTGTAGTTTTAAGGATTCTGCTTTCAAAGCAATATTTAAAATAGTTTGTCCATTAAGTTTAACAGACTGAGATTCATATCCAGTAAAACTAAATATTAAAGTTGCATTTTTGTCTACATTGTTTATCGAAAACTGACCGTCGAGATCCGTAGTTGTTCCGACTTTAGTTCCAGAAACCAATACTGATGCACCAGGAAGAGACATTCCGTCTTCGGAGGAAGTTACCACTCCTTTGACACCTATGTTTTGGGCCGATACAGAAAAAAAAGACCCCATCAGGATTAAGTAAAGAATAATTTTGTGTTTCATAATTTAGTTAGTTTAGTTAAAATTTAGTTGGTTAATAATTAAGTTTTCAATGGTATAGTCCGTGTTGGCTTTAGAAACTGAAAAATATTCCATAGGTTTATCCGGGAAAAATATTTCAGTCATAACTGTTTTTCCATTGTTATAAAAAATTTCAATTGAGGTTTTATCAACTATTATTCTTATATCCATTTTATCAAAGTCACCCTTAAAAGGAGCCTTTGAAATGTTTTTTGCGAAAAGATTAGAAAAAGCTAATTTTCCAGATTTTGATCTATCAATAAAAAAGTAATTCTCCTTTTTATTGATTCCAAATTGAATTGTATTCTTAGCATCATTTGATAACGAAAAGGTGTAAACGTCCTTTTTAAGATTCACTAATGAAAAATGAATATCTAGTTTTGATAAATCGACTAATGTCTTATCTGCCAAAACTGTTTCCTTATCTATTTTAAGAGATTCTTTTTTAATAGTTTTAGCAATATAATTTTTTAATTCTTTTACGGGTTTAGAAGAAATAATATAGTGACCACCATCGTTAACAAGTGCTAATTCTCTAGGTATAGTCATACTGCTTCTCCATGTTTCAGTTGGTACTTTTTGTGCATAATCCCAATTTGACATCCACCCTATAAACAATTTTCTACCATCAACCTCAGAAATATTAGCCCAAGTAACGCCTGCATAATTATCTCTTCCGTAGTCAATCCAAAGCCCTTTTTGTTGCTTTACATCTTTTGAAAAAGTTTCATCAATAGTGAATTTTTTTCCGTCAAAATCACCTACGAAGCATTGTGTAGCTGAACCGCCATTAGGCCCTCCAGGATTAATGCTTGATAACATTACCCATTTATAATCATCAGTTCCGTCAACTAGCATAGGGAAAAAATCAGGGCATTCCCAAACACCCCCATGAGTTCCAATCTCTTTCCCGAATTCTGAAAGCAGTGCCCATTCTTTTAAATTTTTAGAACCGTAAAGCATTGTTTTATCTCCTGCAGCAAGTATCATAATCCACTGTTGATGAATGGCATCCCAAGTCATTTTAGGATCTCTAAAATCTTTGATATTCGGATTTTCAATGATTGGATTCGCTTCATATTTCGTCCAAGTCAACCCTTCATTTAAGGAATAGGCAATACCTTGTGACTGATAATTAATCTCACCAGCTTTTTCTTTTTTGATATCATGATACGTAAACATCGCAACCATTGGAGGATTTTTTAAGCTTCCAAATCCTGAAGTATTTTTTACATCAACCACTGCACTGCCTGAAAAAATATATCCTTTTTCATCTGGATAAAGTGCGATGGGTTTTTCAACCCATGTTATAAGATCAGTACTGATAGCGTGACCCCAATGCATAGGTCCCCAAACATTTGAATCTGGATAATACTGGTAAAAAAGGTGGTAATATCCATTATAATAAAACATCCCATTTGGGTCATTCATCCATCCTTTTTTAGGAGTAAAATGAAAATTTGGTCTGTATAATTCTGATTCTGTATAGCTCTTCTTTTCTTCAAATAAAGATTGCTTACATCCAACTAAAACTACTGCACCTATGATGAAACACATAATCCTGAAAAATTCTTTTTTAATTATTGTCTTCATAACTATTATTTAATTAATTTTTTACTTAATTCTCCCAATGAAATTCCTTTTGTTTCTGGCATCATAAAAGCGACAAACAAAAGTTGAAAAACCATCATCACTGCAAAAAACAGAAATACTACACCAGGCCCTACTGTAGAAAATAGATACGGAATTAATGATGGAATAATAGCAGCTAGAACCCAATGTGTGGTACTGCCAAAGGATTGTCCTGATGCTCTAAGATGGTTTGGAAAAATTTCTGAAATAAAAACCCAAATTACAGCACCTTGACCTATTGCATGTGCAGCAATAAATAAGAATAAGAAAACTGTAACAGCTATGCCTTCCCAGTGAAAAAAGAAAGCCATTGCAACAAGTGAAAGTGATATAATATATCCTACAGAACCAATGTACATTAATACTTTACGTCCTAATTTATCAATTAAGAAAACTCCTAAAAGTGTAAAAATTAAATTCACAACTCCTATTCCAATACTACTTAGTAACGCAGTACTTTCTCCAAGACCCGCTTCTTGAAATATTCTACTGGAATAATATAAAAAAGCATTAATCCCAGATAATTGATTGAAAAAAGCCATTAAAAAAGCCAATACCAAAGGGGCTCTGTATTTCTTTAAAAATATAGTATCGTTAGCTTTAGAAGCATCATTATTGTCTTTATCTAAATCTTCTTTTATTTTTCCATAGTCAGCTTCTTGCCCCATTAATTGCAAAACTTTTTTAGCTTCGTCATTCTTGAATTTAGATAATAACCATCTTGGGCTTTCAGGAATCAAAATCATTAATAAAAGATAAATTACAGATGGAATTGCTTGTACTCCCATCATCCATCTCCATGAATTTTCACCCACATCATTTAAAAGATAATTAGATAAAAAAGCCATAAGAATCCCTAAAACAATATTGAATTGATAAAAAGCAACCAACTTGCCTCTATCTTTTGCAGGAGCAATTTCTGATATATATGCAGGTGCTGCAATGGTCGATGCTCCAACACCCAAACCTCCAATAAATCTAAATGCGGCAAACACAAATGGATTATTTGCAAATGCAGATCCAATTGCAGAAAACAAAAATAAAATCCCTATCCACAATAAGGTATTTTTTCTTCCTATCTTATTAGTGGGAATCCCTCCAAATATTGCCCCAAGTACAGTTCCCCATAATGCCATTCCCATAACAACTGTCCCGTGAAATGCATCCGAAGAATTCCAAAGAACTTGAAGCTTTTTATCTGCTCCAGAAATAACAACAGTATCGAAACCAAATAGGAAGCCTGCTAATGACGCAATTAAAGCCCAAACAACAATTTTTTTCATTATCAAAAAATATTAAATTAGATTGCTAAGATATCCGCATAAATTTCGATTTTATTTTGAGGATGTTACAATTTCATTTAATACTGTTTCGAAATAACAAACAAGCAACAAAATACTTATTATCAAATAGTTAGACATTAAAATAACCAAATAACTACTTCGTTGTAGTTCGATTATGTTACACGTGTTACAGTCATGTTACACGTATTTTTAAAAAAAATAGATATTCAAGAATAAAAAAAAGTCACTTGATAAATTTTATTCGATTAATAAAATTTTAAATTTATTTTTACAGGAAGTTTAAAAATAATCGATAAAAAAATGAATTTATTAAGCAATTCTACATTATGAAGTATTCTTAAGCTTTTAAGAAAAATTACACAGATGAAATGCAATGTGAGTTCAAGATTCAGGTATGTTTTTATATCTGAGTATTGGAATTGCAACAAGAATAAGAAAACCTATATTAAAACAATTCCCAATGTATCTTATGCTCTGTTTTATTAAGCAAAAGGCACTCGAACCCAGATTCCCAATAGTTACATCCAGTGTGGAAAGCAGCAGAATTATTACATTAAAATAAAGCTATAAAAAAACCATCAAAATTAGATTTTGATGATTTTGATTTTGACATTACGCAGGTAAGAAAGTAAAAAATGAACAAAATTAATTTTAATTACTAAACCTGAACCTTTATAAAAACTAAAGTCATCCTTTTCTATACTCCTTTTATTTAAAAATTTTTAAGTCTGAAAAAGTGACTTCACCATTATCAGCAAAAATAGCCCACGGATTTTGATTCATTTTATAGATACGGTTTGTAAAAGCGATTTCATCATTAATATATATCACACATACCGAATTTTCAGAAATGATTGTAATATCAAACTCTTTATTAGCCGGGACATTTAGCGGAAGCTGTGTTAGATTTAAGGAGGACGCATTTTTTATAACCTTATCTAATCTTAATTGATTTTTGGCTAAATCGAATACAATGGAAAATACTTCATTTCGTGTTCCACAGGCTCCAAATTCAAAACCAAATTGAGTGGATGATGTCGCTTTTATATGTGTTTTAATTTTAAATGCTCCAGTTTCTCTGTCAAACACTGAAGATGCTTTTTCAGTGCCATTAACTTTCAACGTATAGGCCCCACCTTGTTTAACAGAACCAAAATCTATTACTGGATTCAGTAGTTTATTAATAATAAACTTGTTATTTACACCCTCAGGGATAGATACACCAAAAGTTCCATCAGCATGCTGAATAAGACGGTGCACTACGAGTGATCCTGCCCAATCAAATTTATTAGAATCAATATCTTTATTTTTCGTAGGACACCATCCTGTTATATATCGATTGGTACCGTCTGTAACTGTTTTTCCAGCATAAAAGGCAATACCATCTAACTTATTATTTATAGGAGTAATCCAAGTATTTGATGTTAATGGACGGTATTTATAGTGTACCATTCGATCATCAATACTTGAGTAAATCAAATACTGATAATCACCCATCGTGAACACATCAGGGCATTCAGTTAAAAAGGTAGTTGTATCCTCATAAAACGGCTTTTCCAAAGTCCAATCTCTCAAGTTGGAAGAACTGTATTGAGCGATTACTGCTCGCCATGGCACATTACTATTAGAAACTAAACCAACCTCAGAACGTGTTGCAATCAACATTTTATAAGTTCCCGAAATTTTATCTTTTATAACAATTGGATCTCTAAATTCATTACGATCGTATCCCCAAGAAGCCTGCAATAAAAACGAAGGATCTTTGGTCCAATTTTTTAAATCCGTAGACGTTGCAAGCATAATTTTTTCTTTAGGATCAAGAACTCCGTTATGACCTGTATAGAAAGCGTAATAAATTCCATTCAATTTAAAAACGGATCCTGTACCCAATGCTCCATCCTGCTGATTCGCAGTTCCTGTAGGAATCATTTCGCTATTGTCTGCAAATGACGCAAAATCAGTTGTAGTTACTTTATACCAAGGATGAAACGTAGGCAAGGTGTTTCTGGCATCATACAAATAGAAAATATGGAATTTTCCGTTTTCATAAAATGGCATAGGATCTCCTACCCAACCGGTAGTTGGTTTATAAAAAGTGGTATACTGATTTGCCGATTCAACAGTTGTCTGACAAGCTGGCGCAGTTGCTTCGGCACCCGGGTTTTCAGCTCCTGGTTTATCATCGCTACTGCAATTATAAAATAATGCAACACAAAGTGGAAGAAATAAAACCTTAAGATTTATTTTCATATTTAGTTAGTTTTACGAGAACTATCAAATATCCTAAAGACATTCAACACCCTCAGATTAAAAAATTTTATAAAAATGATTGATTAAGAAATGAAAAACCTCCGTATTATTTGATAAAATAATAATTAATCGTTCTCTGACTTTTTTACAGAGGTAATATATAATCAATTAAAAAAATTAAATTGAATTACTAATATATTAGTAAAAACTTAGCTTTTATTTCGAGGATGTTTCTTTTTCATTCAATACTTCTAAAAGTTATTTAAAAAAACACTAACTATCTATAAATAAAGTAATTACATGTAAAAAACAAGAGCAACTACTTCATTGTAGTTGCTCTTATGTTACATAAAGTACAATTATGTTACGCTATTTTTATTAGAAAGAAAATGGTTCCATAAAAAAATAATCTACTTTTTACTTTTATATTCTTTAGGTGTAACTCCAAATTTATTTTTAAAGGAAGTTGAAAAATAATTTGGTGAAGAGAAACCCACTGCATAGGCAATTTCTGAAATGTTTAATTCCGACTTTTTCAACAGCTCCTTTGATTTATCTAATCGTATATTATTTATATGGTCACTAACACTAATTCCTAATATAGCTTTCACTTTTCGATACAATTGTACTCGAGAAATAGTTAAACTTCGTGCAAGATCTTCAACAGTGTAAGCAGAATTATCCAAGTTTTTTTCAATAAGATCATTCAACTTTCTTAGAAAATCTTGTTCAGAAACACCAAAATCACCATCCTCAATTTTTAAAATATTATTGGTATAATAAAATCGAAGTTTCTCTCTATTAAAAAGCAACCCTTTTATAGATTGAGACAACACTTTTAAATTAAAAGGTTTTGTCAAAAATAAATCAGCACCACTCTCTAATGCTTTTAAATAAGAATCCGGATCATCTGAGGCGGTCAATATCAAAACTGGAATATGTGAAGTTCTAAGATCTTTCTTTAAAATTTGACATATTTCAAAACCGTTTTTTCCAGGTAAGTTCAAATCACAAATAATAACATCTGGTATTATTTCCAAAGATTGTTCAATAGCATCAAATCCATTAGAGGTATAAACATTATACTCTAAAGACAATTTATTTGAAATAAAATCAGACAAATCCTTATTATCTTCGATATACAAAACAGAATATTTATCCTCATTAATTTTGGACTCTGAACTTTGAATCACTTCTTCATCTAAATAATCTGTTTGATTAATTATTTCTAAAACCGGATTCTTTAGAATATTCTTTTCGTCAAGATGTGCTTTTCCTAACTGCAATGTTATTATAAATTCGGTCCCATTTTTAGAAATAATTTCTACTGTTCCCTTATGCAAATCAATAAAACTTTTTGACAAATGCAACCCAACCCCTGAGCTATTCCTATAATTATTCGACCCTTGGTAAAAGGCATTAAAAACTTGATTTAATTCGTTTTCCGGGATTCCTATTCCCGAATCTTTAAAAAATATTTTAACTACATTGTTAGTCTTATCTTCTCGTATTTTTATTGCTATTTTACCATTTTCAGGAGTGAATTTAAATGCATTTGATAATAAATTAAAATAGACTTTATCCATCAAATTACGGTCAATATATACCTCAAGTTCAGGATTATTTGACACCAAGGAGAAATCGATATTAAGCTTTTTTGCTTCTCTTTCAAAATCTACAATAATACTTTTTGAAAAATCTAATAAATTAGTACTTGAAGCTCTTAATATAAATTTTTTGTCTTCTACTTTTCTGTAATCCAATAATTGATTGATTAGCCGGAGTAACCTTCTGGAATTATTATACATCAAATTAATTTCTTTATTTACTGAACTCCCTTTGGTTTTGAGTTCACTGCCCAACGATTCGACAGAACTTAAAATTAAAGTCAAAGGCGTTTTAAATTCATGAGATAATCCCATAAAAAAATTCAAACGAGCTTCGTTACTTTGCTTTAATTCTTCTGACTGCTTTTTAATTTCATTTCTTTGACTTTTAATTTTTTTATTGGTAATCTCTAATTCCCCTTTCTTACGACTGATTGTAATACGAGAATAAATACTATATACAGCCAAACATAATGTGAGAATAAATAATAAAAATAACAGTTTCAACAAATTACTTTGAGTTGCATATTTCTTTCCCTGATTTACTATAACATCTTGCTGTTCTTCAATATTTGACTGCTGAATAGCAATTCTATCAAATTGGTTGCTCATAATATCCGCATTTAAAGAGTCAATCAAAATGGTATTGAGCATGTTATTTTTAGGCACAATCTCTTTATTAACTATTTTTAATGCTAGCTTTATCGCTTCACTACCGCCTGTGGGATATAAAACCGTTGCCTCTAAAACTCTGTCTTTAACAAGCTGAATACCTCCGAACGGTCCATTAAGCCCATCGACCCCAATAAATTTAATTTTTTTATCTAAACCTTTATCCTTGGCGATTTCCCATCCGTTATACGCAATTAAATCATTAAAGGAATATACATAATCAATATTAGGTATGCTATCTAATATCTTTACAAAATTTGTTTTTGGATGTCCAAAGTCATCCGAGTCTACATCAAAAACTTTAATACCAGGATATTGTTTAACAATTTGTTTAAACCCCAAGCTTCTTTCTAAACCAGGCGATGAAGTTAAATCTCCATAAATTTGAATCACATTTGCATGACCATTAGACAATGAGACAATATGTTTCCCTGCAATTCGTCCCACTTCAATATTATCAGCACCTAAATATGCAGTATAATTAGATGTGTTTACTTTTCTATCAACTATAATGACTGGAATACCTTTGATATTTGCTTTTTCAATTACTGGTACAATCGAATCTGATTCAAAAGGTGAAATAATAATTACATCTACACCTTGCTCAATCATATTATCAATATCTTTAATCTGTTTTTTTGCTTTGCGATTTGCATTGTAAATAGTCAAATTAATTTCAGGATGAAGAGACGCTTCAACTTCCATAGCATGATCCATCGATTTTCTCCAAATGTCATTATTTATACTTTGTGAAAATCCAATAGAAATTTTCTTTCTATCCCCATCTGATGAATTACAGGAATTCAGAAAACATACAAAACTTGCCAGTAGTATAAAACAGCCTCTTCTTGACATACGATTTATGGTTATAAAAATTTTAGAGTAATTTCAGTTATTCTTGTAATTGATTTTCTAAAATCATGTCTATATAATATCCTTGATTACAGACTTCTTACCCTTACAAAAAATAATTTTTGATTATGACAATTCAAATAGTATAGTAATTGTTCTTTTTTCTAGAACTAATATCATTTCTTTTTGAGTATAAAATGATTTTTACAAATATATAAAAATAGGGTATTACTATTTCATTTTATAAACAAATTTCTTTTAGGAACTTACCACCTATTTTCATCAAAAAGAACTTATTATAAAATATAAAACCGAATTAAGCTGATAAAAATGATACTTGTATTATTCCTTATATTTTAACTATTCTTCTTTAAAATTAATCATTCTTGAAATATGAGCATATAATTCCGGATGTTCCTTTTTGAAAACATGGGGAGTCTCATAAAAATGTTCTAAGATAACCGATAAAAATTCGAATTGATTTTCATAAGCATACAATCTAAAATAATCTGTTCGAGTCAACTCGTTATTTAAAACTGGATCGCTGTAATATTTTACGACTTCATTGAATTCATCAAAAAAGATAATCGCACTTGGATCATTACTTCTTAGGCAATGAAAATGCAACACATGAGAGAACTCATGTAAACCCAAATTAATATTATCATTTGAGGTTAAATGTCCCAATAAAAAATCTTCCCACGAAAAAACGACCGCTTTCATTCTAGGATTAAATTCTCCTTTATGATACGTTTCGTTCACGGTAGAAAAATAACTGGAAGGATAGATTATAATTTTATTGAATAAACTAACAAGATAATTCCTCATTCCAAAAGTTAACATCACATACGTTCCCGCAATCAGCATTTGCATTTGTTCCGTAATAGCAATTTCCTTTCCTATAAATTCATATTTAGCAACAAACTCTTTTATTCGGTGCTCAAAATACGTTTTCCTTTTAGAAGAAAGCCTATTATAGAATGGAAAATCATTTACTAAAATCTGTCGTTGGCTTGGTTTTAATTTTTTGGAGAAAGGATACCAATGAATGTAAAGTGGCTTATTAAACAGTAAAATATAAGCTGGTTCCACTACTCTAAAAATTAAAAGCAGGAGAAATAATGTTCCAAAAAGTACCGAAATGAAAATTTGTAATGACATATTTTATAACCGCTTTAAAATAAAAAATGCTTCAAAATAATTTCAAGGAAACTTGATTTTTTTGAAGCATTTCTATTTGTATTTGTGGCCGCGACAGGGTTCGAACCTGCAACCCTCAGAGTCGAAATCTGATATTCTATCCAGTTGAACTACGCAGCCATTTGATTTTAGATTGGTGATTAACGATTTTAGATTTATGATATAAAATCGTTAATTAACAAACATAAAATTTATGTCAATAGTTTTTTAACTATTGTAGAAATTGTTTTTCCTTCGGCTGTACCACCTAATTGAGCTGCTGCTAATCCCATCACTTTTCCCATTGAAGCAATTCCTGCTGCACCAGTTTCTGCAATAATTTTTGCAATCACTGCTTCTACTTCAGCTTCACTTAATTGTGCCGGTAAGAATTTTTCTATTACTGCAATTTGAGCCAATTCTGGTTCAGCTAAATCCAAACGGTTTTGCTCTGTAAAAATTCTAGCACTTTCCTTTCGGGTTTTTACCAATCGCTGAAGTAATTTAACTTCGTCATCTTCTGTTATTTCTTCCTTAGATCCTGATGCTGTTTGCGCTAATAGGATTTCAGATTTAATGGCTCTTAAAGCTTCTAATGCAACTGTATCTTTGGCTCTCATGGCGGTTTTCATTTCGTCCATGATTTGTACTGATAAACTCATATCCTTTATTGTTAATTTAGTTAATCGATTATTTGTTTAATCGATTGTAAAATGCTAATTATGGGAACAATTCTTTTTTGCCCCAGATGGAGTAGAAAGCCTTTTAGGAGAAAATGTATTTTTTCATGTACTTAAAAAGCGACTTTAGAAGCTCTTTTAAGTGCGTAGAAAAAAACATTTTTGACAAAAAGCTTGAAACGACAGCTGGATTAAGGCCCGACAAAATTAAAGAAATTTACTGTAATTAGCAATAGATTGCTTTGTTGCTCGAAACGAAAAAAAATAACCCGAAAATTAAATGAATTTTCGGGCTACCTCATTTTGGTTTGAGTCAGTTAATCTACGTTGTCATGTAAATACGAGTTGTTAGAACGCAACTGTAGATCGTTGTTGCTGTCTGTTCCCACAGAAATTCTCGAATTTGTATTATTGGCTTGATTGTTTGAAATATCTATCCCCAATCTTTTATAAGCCGGTTCTTTTTCGTATTCATCAATTTTAGAAACATTATTATGAAACTTATAATTGAATTCTTTTAATTTTTTTCTTCTTTCATCAGCTCTCATTCGCAATGATTCCTCGATGGTCATTTCCATTGGAGAAACAGCATCAAAGTCAACAGGTGTATTTACTGATGTATCTACTTGTTTCATGGTGATGTTTAATTCAGCAGGAACAACAACTTCCGGAGTTTTAGCAACTGGTTTCGCCATGAAATCGTGCTCTGGCTCCATATACTCTTCAAGAGAATATTTGATAATTCCATTATCAGTCAATTCTGTTACGGGAACAAATTGAACCGCTTCGTTTACTTTGATATCACGAGTTTCATTCGTCAATTCAAACATTACTTTGCTTTCTTCAACTTGCGCTACCGGTTCTGCTTTGAAAAGTGGTAAATCAAATGAGAAAGTAGTTTGTTCTTGTCTTTCGATAACTTTTGGCTGCACTGCTTTTACTTCTGCTACTGGAGATGAAATTGTAAAATCAATGTCAGTAATAGGAGAAACAATTTCGAAAGTCACGTCTAAATTTTTAATAAATTCAGACATTACTATTAATTCTTCTTTATTAATAGTAGGAGACGTTACCACTGGCTCAGGAGCAACAACAGTATCTTCTAATAAATCAAAAACTATCCTTTCGTTTGAGTTAGAAACTGGAGATTCTGTATTTAAATCAAAAGCTGTAACGGTTTTATTACTTAGATTATGAACACTTCTTTGTTCATCTTCTAGTGTGTGTATAATTTTTTTTGGCTCTGTATTTACGATTTCGTTTTGTTGTTCAATGTCAAAACCTGTAGCGATAATGGTAACTGCAATAGCATCTCCTAGCGATTCGTCTTCACCAACCCCCATGATAATATTTGCATTATGACCAGCTTCAACTTGAATATGATCATTGATTTCTCCAATTTCGTCAATTGTAATTTCATTAGTTCCAGAAACGATAAGCAACAATACGTTTTTGGCACCAGTAATTTTATTATCATTTAACAACGGAGAATCTAATGCAGCAACAATTGCTTCCTTAGCTCTATTTTCACCAGAAGAAACAGATGATCCCATAATAGCCGTTCCGCTGTTATACAATACTGTTTTAGCATCTCTTAAATCGATATTTTGAGTATAGTGATGCGTAATTACTTCGGCTATACCTCTTGAGGCTGTTGCCAAAACTTCATCCGCTTTTGAAAATCCAGCTTTGAAACCAAGATTCCCATATACTTCTCTTAATTTATTATTATTGATTACAATTAACGAGTCGACTTGCTTACGTAATTTTTCAATACCAATTAAGGCTTGTTCCTGACGTACTTTCCCTTCAAATAAGAAAGGCAATGTCACAATTCCTACAGTAAGAATGTCTCTTTCTTTAGCCAATTGTGCAATTACAGGTGCAGCTCCAGTTCCAGTTCCACCACCCATTCCGGCAGTGATGAATACCATTTTAGTATTTCTATCCAACATTTTTTCAATCTCGGAAATACTTTCAATAGCGGATTGCTGTCCTACATCTGGGTTAGCTCCAGCACCTAGTCCTTCAGTCAAATGCACTCCTAACTGAATTTTATTAGGCACAGAACTGCTCTGTAAGGCTTGAGAATCCGTATTACATACGATAAAGTCTACGCCTTTAATTCCTTGTTTAAACATGTGATTTATAGCGTTACTTCCGCCTCCACCTACACCAATAACTTTTATTACATTTGATTGGTTCTTTGGTAAATCAAATGAAATACTTCCAAATTCTGAGTTGCTCATCATTTTATTTGGTTTTTGATATTTATTATTAATTATTGTGTTTTTCTGGGCACTGCCCTATTCTGCATTATCTAAGAAATCCTTAATCTTATCCACATAACGGTCAAAGAAATTTCTTTGTATCCTGTTTACGGTAGAATTATCTTTCTCATTTGAGTTTTGATCCTCTTCTTCTTCCTCTTTCTCAAGAACTTCATTCACTACCGGATTTTGAACAACTGGCTGTCTGTAAACCGTAGCTTTAGGTTGTTCTATAACATCCAGTCTTACAGCGCTTTGTGTTTTATTCTCAATGCTTTTCATTACTAATCCAACTGCAGTAGCATATAAAGGGCTTGAAATCTCCTCATCTGAATTTCCAGCCAAATGTTCGTTTGGATATCCTATTCTAGTATCCATTCCAGTAATGTATTCCACTAACTGTTTGATGTGTTTCAATTGCGCACCACCACCAGTAAGCACAATTCCTGCAATTAATTTTTTGCGAGGATCTTCGTGTCCGTAAGCTTTCACTTCAGTGAATACCTGATCTACAATTTCCACAACACGAGCATGGATTATTTTAGATAGATTTTTCAACGAAATCTCTTTTGGTTCTCTGCCTCTTAATCCCGGAATAGAAACAATCTCGTTGTCTTTATTTTCTCCTGGCCAAGCTGATCCAAATTTCACTTTCAATAATTCAGCCTGCTTTTCAATGATCGAACATCCTTCTTTAATATCATCAGTAATCACATTTCCTCCAAAAGGAATTACCGCTGTGTGACGAATAATACCATCTTTGAAAATAGCCAAGTCTGTTGTTCCACCACCAATATCAATCAATGCAACTCCAGCTTCTTTTTCTTCCTGACTCAAAACGGCATCAGCTGAAGCCAATGGTTCTAATGTCAATCCTGACAATTCAATTCCAGAACTTTGAATACATCTGCCTACATTACGAATCGATGAAGCTTGTCCTACTACAACATGAAAACTAGACTCTAATCTTCCACCATACATCCCGATAGGCTCTTTGATTTCGGATTGTCCGTCAATTTTAAATTCCTGTGGCAAAACATGTATAATTTCTTCGCCAGGTAACATTGCCAATTTATTTACTTGGTCAATCAAAAGCTGAATGTCATTCCCGCCAATTACTTCTTCGGGATTGCTTCTGCTGATGTAATCAGTATGCTGAATACTGCGGATGTGTTGTCCCGCTATTCCTACCACTACATCTTTTATTTTATAGCCTGAATTATTTTCGGCTTCTTGAATCGCTTGCTGTATTGATTGTATGGTTTGAGTGATGTTATTTACCACACCTCTGGCCACACCTAAACTTTTAGATTTTCCTACACCTAAAATCTCTAATTTCCCATACTCATTCTTCTTGCCTATCATGGCAACTATTTTAGTTGTCCCAATATCTAGACCTACTGCAATATTCTCTTTTTCCATTATCTATTTATTTAGTGCAAACTACTTGTTCCGTAAATCGGAGGTCAATTTTTTTATATTTATACAACGAACTATCTAAAACCGCTTTTTGAAAAAAAGCTTTATAATTCTTGAATTTACGCTCGACATTTATCATTCTACCAAAATCAATTTGATAATCAAAATTTCTATTGAGCATTTTTAAGCTTCCATTAGGCATAATTTGAATTCCGATGATGTTTTTTTTCAAAAACGCATCGTCATAGATTAAGCGAAATAAATCGGATAAATCTTCGTTATTTTTTTTATTTATTCCCCCTGAAACAAGTGGAACTCTAGCTGTAAAATTAGTTGACAATGGCATTCTATTACCTTCGTAATCAATATAAAAAGAACCGCTATTATCAAAAACTCTAGCAATAGGAGTTTTTTGTTTCACCACTGCTTTTAACACCCCATCAATACTCACAAATACATCTGATCTTTGAATCATTTCTTGTGCATTGAGAGTTGTTTCCAGTTTATTCAAATCTAAATTAACTTTTTGAATGCTTGATGCATCTTTTTTATTTTCTATTAACAATTTATTAACCGTTTCTTGCTTTACAAAAGGAGCGTTATCTCCTACAAAAATAACGACAGATTTCGTCAATTTTCTATTTTCATTACGATTTGACGTAAACGAAAACAGAAAAATTACCAACACAAACATCAGTAATAATCGAATATTTGTCCAACTAAAGAGTCTCATTTATCGCTTTTTTAATTGATGGTACTAATTCTCCAATATCTCCAGCTCCAATAGTTACAATTATGGTAGCATCACTTGCTAAAATTGTTGCAATCAAATCGTCTTTAACTACTATTTTTTTATGACTATTAGTCATTTTATCCATCAGCCATTGTGAGTTTATTCCTTCCATTGGCAATTCACGGGCCGGATAAATATCCAATAAAATTATGTCATCAAAAGCAGATAAACTTTTGGCAAAATCATCAGCAAAATCTCTCGTTCTACTAAACAAATGGGGTTGAAAAACTGCCAAAACTTTTTGGTTTGGATACAATTCTCGAACCGCCTGATGCACTGCATTTATCTCCGTTGGATGATGTGCATAATCATCAATATAAACCTTCGCTTCTGTTTTAATCTGATACGAAAATCTTCTTTTTATTCCCTTAAATGACATAATGGCTTTTGCAATGGCATCGGTTGGGGTGCCGAATAATTTTGCCATTGCGATAGCCATTAATGCATTCATTAAATTATGTCTTCCTGGTAAACCAAAATGTAAATCTTTAATTACTTCTGTAGGCGTTTGTACATCAAAAACATAGCTGCCATTTCCTATTCTAACATTAAAAGCTTTAAAAACAGCATCTTCGTTTACAGCACAGATTACACCTTCTATTGGTAATTCTTTAGTTATAAAAAGGTTACTTTTATCTTCTATTTTGGAAGCAAATTCAAGGAAAGATTCTTCAATTGCTTCACTGGTACCGTAAATATCCAAATGATCCGCATCCATAGAAGTTATACAGGCAATATTGGGATGTAAATGCAGGAATGAACGATCAAATTCATCGGCTTCAACAACAGTTACTGTTTTTCCGCTTCCTATCAAATTCGAATTATAATTCTCAACAATTCCACCTATAAAAGCAGTAACATCAGCACCACTTTCATTTAAAATATGCCCTAAAATTCCTGATGTTGTTGTTTTTCCGTGTGTTCCGGCAACTGCAAAACAAAAAGTGTCTTTTGTAATTATTCCTAAAACCTCCGCTCTTTTCTTAACTTGAAAATCTCTCTCCAAGAAATAATTCCACTCTGAATGCGTCTTAGGAACAGCCGGCGTAATAATCACCAAAGTATTTTCTATGTAAAAATCTTTTGGAATCGCATCAATGCTGTCTTCAAAATGAATTGAAATTCCACTTTCTATTAATTCATTAGTAAGAGCCGATGGTGTTTTATCATAACCTGAGACATTCTTGCCCAGATTCTTGAAATAACGAGCCAAATTACTCATCCCAATGCCTCCGATTCCGATAAAATAGACGTTATGTATTTGATTTAAGTTCATTTTATTTTGAGTCTTTGGTGTATTATCTTTTTTATTTCTATCTAATTAGCTTTACAATTTCGTCAACAATTTGTTTTGTTGCTTCTGGCATAGCCAATAATTTTATATTTTCACTCAGCTGATTTTGCTTTCCCTGATCTTTCAGCAAGACTTCAAAAACAAGACTGAACTGTGATTCAAGTTCTGATTCTTTCAGCATCAAAGCTCCTTTTTTATCGACTATGGCTTGTGCATTTTTAGTTTGATGGTCTTCGGCAACATTTGGGGACGGAATAAAAATTACCGGTTTTCCAACAATACATAACTCCGAAACGGATGATGCACCTGCACGAGAAATAACAACATCTGCCGCTGCATAAACTAAATCCATTCTTTCAATAAAAGCGACTACCTGAACATTAGCTGAATTGTATTTTTTATAATCTTCCAAATACAACTTTCCGCATTGCCAGATGACCTGAACATTTTGAGAAAGCATATTGGCTAACTCTTTTTCGATTAATTGGTTTACTCTTCTGGCGCCAAGGCTTCCTCCAAGAACCAACAATGTTTTTTTATTTGAATCTAAATTAAAATATTGAATCGCTTCTTCTCTTTTACTTTCGATATCAATTAAATCCTGACGCACTGGATTTCCAGTCAAAATCATTTTCTCTTTTGGGAAAAAGCGTTCCAGATTTTCATAAGCAACACAAATTTTGTTTGCCTTATTACTCAACAGTTTATTGGTAATTCCCGGAAAGGAATTTTGTTCTTGAATCACTGTTGGAATTCCCGCAATTGCGGCTGCTTGCAATAACGGACCACTTGCAAAACCACCTGTTCCTATAACCACATCTGGCTTGAACTGTTTGATTATTGTTCGGGATTTTAATAAACTTGAAAGCAACTTAATTGGAAAAAGAGCATTGTCAAATGTCAATCTACGTTGTAAACCTGATATCCAAAGTCCTTTTATATTGTAACCTGCCTGAGGTACTTTTTGCATTTCCATTTTGTCTTTGGCACCTACAAAAAGAAATTCGGCCTCAGGAAAACGAGCTTTTAATTCATTTGCAATAGCAATTGCAGGATAGATATGTCCACCCGTTCCGCCACCACTTAATATGAATTTATACTGTTTCATTTTTATTAATTTCTAATTTTCTAAAACCACTTATTTATTTAAAACTGCGTGCATCGGATTGTTAGCTTTGTCTTCAATCGAATAATTCTCCGCTACTACCTCTTCCTCTTCTAATTCCCGGTCAATTAATTTTTGAAGAGCTTCTTCTCTTTTAGCAGCATCTTTCAATTCCTGCGCAATTTCTTCTTCTTTTTTCGTAACACTAATGATGATTCCAAGTGCAAAACAAGTCATCCAGATTGAACTTCCCCCACTACTTATTAAGGGCAATGTTTGTCCTGTAACTGGCAATAATTCAACCGCTACAGCCATATTTACCATCGCCTGAAATATCATGGGAAAACCCAATCCCACAACTACTAATTTTCCAAACAGTGAATTGGCTTTATGCGATGCTATTACAAATCGAAACAACAATAATAAATACAACATCAATACTCCTAAGCCGCCTAAAAGCCCATATTCTTCGACGATTATGGCAAAAATAAAATCGGAGGAAGATTGAGGCAAAAAGTTCTTTTGAACACTTTTTCCAGGACCTAATCCATATATTTTTCCCGAAGCTATAGCAATTTTAGCTTTCTCTATTTGATAATCATCTTCATCAGGTTTATCACTGGTAAAATTATCAATACGACTAATCCAAGTATCGACACGATTAGGAAAAGCATCCGGAAAAGCTTTAGCCACAAGAATAAAAAATGCAAGAAATACTATTCCTGACCCTACAACTATGCCAATATAACGCAACGGATATTTTCCAATGAAAACCAACATCAACACCATGGAGAAAATTAATGCCGTAGTAGAAAAATTGGCCGGAAGAATGAATGCCAACGTAATGAATACCGGCAACCAAAGCTCCCAAATTGAGGATTTAAAAGAAATAGGAACTTCTCGGGTTTTAGACAAATAACGCGCTACAAAAATAAACAACACCATTGCTGCCAATGTTGAAGTTTGAAACGTAACCCCTATGAACGGAACCTGAATCCATCGACTGGCATTGGCACCAGCAATTACTGTTCCCTTTATTAATGTGTAGGCCAATAATACCCAAACAATATACAACGCTCCTTTGGAAACAGCCTTGAAATAGTGGTAAGGTACTTTATGCACCATGAAAATAATGGTAAAACCAATACAGATATGCACAATATGTTTAACCAAATAACCCAATGTATTTCCGTTTCCTTGTCCGATATAAGCCAAATTACTACTAGCACTAAAAACAGGCATAAATGAAAACAAAGCCAATAAGGCCACGAATGACCAAATACCTTTATCTCCTTTTAAATTGTTGACTAGTTGTTTCATTTCTTATTAGTTTAAAGTTTTGTGTTTAATGTTTAAAGTTTCTCAACCCTAAACTTTAAACCTTAAACATTCCTATAAATTCTTAACTGCTTGTTTGAATTGTTTTCCTCTGTCTTCGTAGTTTTCGAATAAATCGAAACTGGCACAAGCAGGGGACAATAAAACCGTATCGCCTTTTTCTGATAATCTTTGAGCCATTTTCACAGCATCATTCATAGTAGAGACTTCAATCATTATATCGACTACGTTACCAAAAACATCAATGATTTTTTTATTATCCACACCAAGACAGATAATCGCTTTTACTTTTTCACGAACTAATGACATCAATTCATTGTAATCATTTCCTTTATCAACACCTCCCACAATCCAAACTGTAGGTGTATTCATGCTGTCTAATGCAAAAAAAGTGGCGTTTACATTGGTTGCTTTTGAATCATTGATATATTGTACATTCTGGATTTTCAATACTTTTTCAAGACGGTGTTCCACTCCCTGAAAATTAGATAAACTTTCACGTATTGTAGATTTTCTAATCTGCATCAATTTTGCCACAGAGGTTGCTGCCATTGCGTTTTTCATGTTATGTTTTCCTTCTAAGGCAATATGTTCTGTGTCCATTGTAAACTCTTCGTGATTGATTGAAATTTCCATTTTGTTGTTTTTTATATAAGCTCCTTCGCTGAAAGTTTTAGTCAATGAAAAAGGAATTAATTTGGCTTTTGTTGTATGTTTCTTAAAC
Source organism: Flavobacterium sp. XS2P24 (assembly GCF_030010285.1). Classification (NCBI taxonomy): domain Bacteria; kingdom Pseudomonadati; phylum Bacteroidota; class Flavobacteriia; order Flavobacteriales; family Flavobacteriaceae; genus Flavobacterium; species Flavobacterium sp. XS2P24. Next base: position 191,562 of record NZ_JASCRU010000002.1, on the reverse strand, counting down.
CACTCTGTAATGGCTTCATCATCGGCATCATAAATGAGGTAATCATCCTCGGTTTGATTCATCGTAATTCTAAACTTTGCATCAATGTAATTCTCATATTTGTAATCGTATCGATCTAAATGATCTGGACTAATGTTTGTAATAATGGCAATATGTGGCTTAAAATTCAAGATTCCGTCCAATTGAAAACTGCTCAACTCCAATACGTAAGAATCATATTTATTATCCGCTACTTGCCAGGCAAAACTCTTTCCAATATTCCCTCCCAATCCTACATTTAACCCTGCAGATTTGAGCAAATGATACGTAAGCATTGTGGTAGTTGTCTTTCCATTACTACCAGTAATCCCTATTATGGTTGCATCTGTAAAAGGTGCAGCGAACTCAATTTCAGACAATACTGGAATTCCTTTTTCAATAAGCTTCTTTACTATTGGAGATTTATCCGGAATTCCTGGACTTTTCATGACCACATCAGCATTCAAAATCAAATCTTCGGTATGCTTTTCCTCTTCCCAAGCTATTCCATTAATGATCAGAACCTCTTTGTAATTTCCTTTTATCTTTCCGAAATCAGATACAAAAACTTCATATCCTTTTTTCTTGCCCAGAATAGCAGTACCTACACCACTTTCTCCTCCACCTAAGATTACTAACCTCATGCTATCTTAATTTTAAGGTAACAATTGACAGTATGGCGAGCATTATGGCAACAATCCAAAAACGCGTTACTATTTTACTTTCATGATACCCTTTCTTCTGATAATGATGATGCAAAGGAGACATTAGAAATATTCTTCGGCCTTCGCCAAAGCGTTTCTTGGTATACTTAAAATAACTTACTTGTAAAACCACCGATAGATTTTCGACAAGGAAAATTCCGCACAATAAAGGAATCAACATTTCTTTTCGAACGGCAATTGCCAGAACTGCAATAATTCCACCAATAGTCAAACTTCCTGTGTCTCCCATAAAGACGGATGCCGGATAAGAATTATACCAAAGAAATCCAATCAATGACCCCACAAATGCGGCTATAAAAACCGTCATTTCCCCTGAATTAGGGATATACATTATATTCAAGTAATTGGAGAAAATTATATTTCCTGAAACGAACGTAAATATTCCTAACGCCAGAACTGAAACAGCAGAAGTTCCTGCGGCAAGTCCATCAATTCCATCCGTTAAATTAGCACCGTTAGAAACTGCCGTTATAATAAAAATAACAACTGGAATAAAAATTAACCAAGCCCATTTTTCGTATCCTTCGCCAGTCCATGCTAATAATTCAGCATAATCAAATTCATTATTTTTAAAGAACGGAATTGTAGTAGCCGTAGATTTTTCTTCTACTGGCGCAGGCAAAATCACCGTTTGTGATGGCACTTTAAAAATATCCGATGTAGAAGTATCTGTACGAACCGTAACACCAGGACTAAAATAAAGAACCGTACCTACTATTAAACCAAGACCTACTTGTCCTACAACTTTGAATATTCCTTTTAAACCTTCTTTATCTTTCTTAAAAATTTTGATATAATCATCTATAAAACCAATTGTCCCCATCCAAAGTGTGGTTACAATCAACAAAACAATGTATATATTATGCAGTTTTGCAAAAAGTACAACTGGAACCAGAGTAGCAAATATGATAATTAAACCACCCATTGTTGGTGTTCCCGCTTTTTCATTTTGACCAGCCAGACCAAGTTCACGAACGGTTTCTCCCACTTGCTGCCTTTGCAGAAAACGGATGATTCTTTTACCATAAATTGTAGACAATAGCAAAGAAAGCATCAATGCTAACGCTGATCTAAAAGTGATGTACTGAAAAACACCTGTTCCAGGAACATCTAATATTTTGTCTAAATATTCAAATAAATAGTATAGCATATATCTTTGTTTATTTGGTTAATCGTTGATTTGTTTATTTGCTGATTTGATTACTATTAGATTAAACAGTTAACCAAATCAACGATTAAACTTTTATTTTCCTAGTTGATCTAATATTTCTTTAACTATTTTCATATCGTCAAAATCATGACGGATACCATTTATTTCCTGATACGTTTCATGCCCTTTCCCGGCAATTAAAATAATATCATTGGGCTGAGCCAATTGGCAAGCCGTTTTTATAGCTTGTTTTCTATCAGTTATGGTCAACATTTTTTTATAATTCTGAGGAGCAACGCCTAATTCCATTTCTGCAATAATTGCTTCCGGGTCTTCATTTCTTGGATTATCCGAAGTAAAAATTGCTTTATCACTTAAATCCGACGCAATGCCAGCCATAATTGGTCGCTTGGTTTTATCTCTATTTCCTCCACAACCTACAACCGTAATCAATTGTTCGTTTTTTGTACGAATGTCATTAATCGTTTTTAGTACATTTTCTAATGCATCCGGTGTATGTGCATAATCTACAATCGCTGTAATATTTGAAGCAGAAACAATAAATTGAAAACGCCCCGAAACACTTTCTAAATCAGATAATAATCGAAGTACTTCTAAACTTTCCATTCCTAGCTCTATCGCAGTCCCATAAATAGCCAATAAATTATAGGCATTAAATGTTCCTATCAGTTTTACCCAAACTTCATTTCCGTTTATTTTCAACAACAAACCTGATAATTGATTTTCCAGGATTTGCGCTTTATAATCCGCATACGATTTTAAGGCATAAGTCAGTTTTTTTGCCACAGTATTCTGCAACATCACCTGTCCATTTTTATCATCAATATTGGACAATGCAAAAGCTGTTTTAGGCAAATTATCAAAAAACGATTTTTTCACATCTCTGTATTCTGCAAACGTCGGATGGTAATCCAAATGATCGTGAGACAAATTGGTAAAAATACCGCCAACAAAATGCAACGCTTCGGTTCTTTTTTGATGAATTCCATGAGAACTCACTTCCATAAAACAGTATTCGACACCGTTTTCAACCATCTCCTTTAGGTAATGATTTATCGTAATCGAATCAGGAGTGGTGTGAGTCGCTTTATATTCAACATCATCAACCAAAATTTTTACTGTCGAAAGTAATCCAACTTTAAAACCTGCTTTCTTAAACAATTGGTACAACAAAGAAGCAATGGTCGTTTTACCGTTTGTTCCCGTGATTCCAACCAATTTCAAGTTTTGAGAAGGATCTCCAAAATAATTTGCAGCCATAAATGCCAAGGCCGAATTCGTATCTTTTACCTGAACATAAGTAATTCCTTTTGCAATATTCTCCGGAAACGTATCGCATATAACCGCTACAGCACCTTGCTCAATTGCTTTTTCTATAAAATCGTGACCATCAGAAATGGAGCCACGAATAGCCACAAAAATATCATTAGACCCGATTTTTCTAGAATCGAAATCCATTTTATTAATAGTAATATCCGTCGAACCTTTTACAGCTTCGATAGCTACTTTATACAATATATCTTTTAATATACTCATGACAATTCCAATAGTATAGTTGTATTTTTTACAATATTCTGACCCGCAGCAAGCGATTGTTTTTTCACTTTACCAACTCCAATAGCTCTTACTTTTACTCCTAAATTCTCTAATAAAGAGACCGCATCCATTCCAGACATTCCTTTCACATTTGGAATTAATTGCAATTTCTTTTCTGATTTTACAAAGTAAGAATCATAATTATTCTCTTGTTTTGCAATCTTTCTATTTAGGTTTTTAATCTCATTTGTTGAAGGCGCATCGGTGAAAATCTTTTGAGCAATTCTCTTGAAAACTGGTCCGGCAACATCAGCTCCATAATAATTATTCATCGATGTATTTGGCGCATGAACTACAACAATGCAAGAATATTTAGGATGTTCAGCAGGAAAAAAACCTACGAAAGATGAAATATAATGTTTGTCATTTCCGCCATTTTTCCCATAATTGGCTTGCGCTGTTCCTGTTTTTCCTGCCATAGAAAAATCTTTAGAATATAGCTTTGCTCCTGTTCCTCTTTTTACCACATTTGATAAAAGCGCTTTTAATTTTTTGATAGTTGCATCTGAACAAATCTTCGGATTGATAATTTGTTTATCGTATTTCTTGATGGTTTTATTCCATTCTTTAATTTCTGAAACGAATTGTGGTTTTACCATTTCTCCGTTATTTGCTACAGCATTATACAAAGTCAAAGTTTGCAAAGGTGTCATTGCAACACTATATCCAAAAGCCATCCATGGTAAAATATTAGGATTCCAATTTTTATCTGATGTTTGGTGAACAATCGGTTTTCCTTCACCTTGAAATGGTAATCCAAGAGGTTTGTTTAAACCCATTTTATTTATTCTATCGATAAATTGCTGTGGATTATTTTTATAATTTTCTACAACAGCTTGAACTAAAATAGTATTGGAAGAAACTTCAAAGCCTTTTCCAAGCGATATTTTTCCATATCCGCCTTCATGCGAATCACGAACTTTATCACCTCTGTAAGTTATAACACCACCACGACTATCGTAAACCTTAGATGTATCGACTTTATTATCATCCAAAAGCGCAATCATATCAACCAATTTGAAGGTAGAACCTGGTTCATGAGATTCTGCAACAGCATAATTTATAGTTTCATAATAATTACCTGATTTCTCGTCTCTTCCCAAATTAGAAATCGCTTTAACCTGACCTGTTTTGGTTTCCATAACCACCACACAACCGTGTTCAGCACCATATTCTTCCAATTGTTTCAACAAGGCATGATGCGCAATATCTTGAATGTAAACATCAATAGTAGAAATTACATCGTATCCATCTTGCGGATCAACTTCGTTTACATCACGAATGGGTTTCCATTGCCCTTTTGCAATTTTTTGTTTTAAAATTTTACCGTCTTTTCCGTTTAGATATTTTCCAAAAGCACCTTCTATTCCTACTCTTTTTAATTGACCACTTTCGTCAATTCTATCGTAACCAATAGTTCTTTCAGCGATTTTACCAATTGGGTGTTCTCTTACGGTTTCTTGTTCAATTATAATTCCGCCCTTGTAAGCACCCAAATTGAACAACGGAAAACTTTTTATTTTAGAATATTGGGTATAACTTAATTTACGAGCAACTAAATAATATCTGTTTTTATTAGCCCTGGCTTTTCTTAATTCATTTTCAAAAAAATTAGATGGTTTTCCTAAAACCGATGCCAATGAATCTGACAATGACTTAACATTTTTTTCAAATGCTTCAGCTTTTGGAGCCACGGCATCAAATCGTATTTCGTAATTCGGAATAGAAGTAGCTAAAAGGCTTCCGTCTGCAGAATATATATTTCCTTTATTTGCTGGAATCACAAAATTCTTAACGGTTCTTTCCTTGGCTAATTTTCTATAATAATCGCCTTCGACCCATTGAATATTTGTCAATTTTACAGCAATAGCAATAGCCATCAATAAGATAGCGAATGCAACCAGATAAATTCTGTACGATATGTATTTATCTTCTACTGCCATATTTTTTTGAAAAAGCTTTTTTCTTCTTCTTTTTTAACCTTTATTTTTATTGGAGGAACTGTTGACGGAAAAATTTCTTTTGCTATCATTTTTTCAGAAACAGTTGATTCCATTTTTAATTTCATTAATTCTGAGCGTCTGTCCACAAATTCTGAACGCAACTCTTTAACCTGATTTGTCAACTCTGCAATCCTAAATACTTTCTGCTCAAATCGCTGTGTATTAGCAATCATAACAATCGCCAATAGAATTACAAAAACAATAAACCGCCAGTTTTTTACCGCATCATCATTTATAAGAAACCGCGCTTTCAATAGGCTGTAAACTCCGTTTTTCATTTTTATGACTAATTAAATCTTCTCAGCAATTCTTAATTTGGCACTTCTTGCTCTATTGTTCTCTTTTATTTCAGCATTATCCGGAACAATTAATTTTCCAACCGTTTTAAATGGCACTGAAAAATTACCAAAAAAGTCACGTTCAGGTTCTCCTTCAAACATTCCGTTTTTCATAAATCTTTTCACCAATCGATCTTCTAATGAATGATATGAAATCACGCTCAATCTTCCGCCTGGATTCAATATTTCTAAAGATTGTTCCAAAAACTCTTTCAAAACATCCATTTCCTGATTCACTTCAATTCGAATCGCCTGATAAATTTGAGCCAATATTTTATTCCTAACTCTTTCCGGTAAATATCTCGCCAAGACCTCTTTTAATTCATCAGTCGTCTTGATTGGCTGTTCTTCTCTGGCTTCTATAATTGTTCTGGACAAAGCAGGTGCATTTTTCAATTCTCCATAATCCAAGAACACCCTTCTCAAATTCGCATCGTCATATTCATTGACAACTCGATAGGCATTCAAATCATTTTTTTGACTCATTCTCATATCCAACCCCGCATCAAAGCGAGTAGAAAAACCTCTTTCAGGAACGTCAAACTGATGGGAGGAAACCCCTAAATCTGCTAAGATTCCATCAACACTTTTCACCCCATAAAAACGCAAAAACCGTTTTATAAAACGGAAATTCTCATTAATCAGCGTAAATCTTTCATCAGGCAAAGCATTCGCCAAAGCATCTTCATCCTGATCGAAAGCAAACAGCTTTCCGTTTGGCCCGAGTCTTTTCAATATTTCTTTCGAATGTCCTCCACCACCAAAAGTGACATCAACATAAATGCCGTCTGGCTTAATATTTAAACCATCTACTGATGCATGAAGCAAAACCGGATTATGATATTCCATTGTCGTCGTCATTTATATTTCCCATTACTTCTTCTGCCAAATCTGCAAAATCAACATCCTCACCATTTATTGATTTTTCGTATAAATCTTTATCCCAAATCTCAACAATATTCACTGCTGATGAGAACACAACCTCTTTAGCAATACTCGCAAACACCACTAAATCCTTTGGCACTAATAACCTACCTAAAGCATCTATCTCAACCACTTTAACTCCGGCAGTAAACCTGCGGATAAAGTCATTGTTTTTCTTCACGAACCGATTCAGTTTATTGATTTTTTGCATCATCAAATCCCATTCGCTCATAGGATACAACTCCAAACAGGGTTGAAACACGGAACGCTTCAAAACAAAGCCGTTTTGAAGTGAAGCAGCCAATTGCTTTTTCAAAGGCGCTGGCAACAGCAACCTTCCTTTAGCATCGACTTTACATTCATATGTTCCAATAATTGTATCCAATCAAAAAGTTTTAAATGATGTTGAGCAAAAATATAAAAAATATTACCACAATTTACCACTATATCCCACTTTGTTAATAAGTTTAACCACTTTGAAACAAAAACCCTTAATTTTTGGACAGTCAGAACGTTAGCTCTCTTTTGTTTTATTTGTAAGAAAGGTAATGTTATTAAAAAAAGGAGGTGAAATACAATGAAATTTCAATTTAAAATGGTAATAACAAGTTTAAAATAATTAAAATTTGAAGCTCAAATACACAAAAAAGAGAAGCCTGTTTTTATAACAACACGCATAATTTTACAATTAAAAATTGTTGTAAAAATTCTTTTTTATTTATTAAATCCTATATTTGTCAAAATTGAAAATCCGCATTCAAAAAAAATGGAAAAACACTATAAAAAAGAAGGTAGATATAGCTATTACGAAGCTGGCGAAGGAACTCCAATTGTCATCTTACACGGGCTTATGGGTGGACTTAGCAACTTTGATGCTGTTGCAAGTTACTTTTCTACAAAAGGATATAAAATAATCATTCCAGATTTACCTATATACACTCAAAACATTTTAAAAACGAATGTAAAAAGTTTTGCGAAATATGTTAAAGATTTTATCACATTCAAGGGGCTGGACAGAGTAATTCTGTTAGGAAATTCATTAGGCGGCCATATTGCTTTATACCACACTAAAATGTATCCCGAAAAAGTAGCCGGACTTGTAATTACCGGAAGTTCTGGTCTTTATGAAAGCGCTATGGGTGATAGTTATCCTAAAAGAGGCGATTATGAATACATCAAGAAAAAAGCTGAAGATGTATTTTATGATCCAAAAGTAGCCACTAAAGAACTTATTGATGAAGTTTACGAATCCGTAAATGACAGAATAAAATTGATAAAAACATTGACAATTGCCAAAAGCGCCATTCGTCATAATATGGCAAAAGATTTGCCGAAAATGCATGTTCAAACCTGTATAATTTGGGGAAAAAACGACAAAGTTACGCCTCCGGATGTTGCAGAAGAATTCAATAAATTATTACCTAATTCTACCTTATACTGGATTGATAAATGTGGTCACGCCGCTATGATGGAGCATCCTGATGAATTTAATCGTTTATTAGAAGACTGGTTAACACACACGCATTTATCAGTACACTAATCCTAAAAAAGGAGAATTTTACACCTAGAAAAAATGAAAATTAATACTGCCGAATTTGTTATCAGCAACTCCGATGTATCCAAATGTCCAAAAGACTTTTTGCCGGAATACGCTTTTATTGGCCGATCAAATGTTGGGAAGTCCTCTTTGATAAACATGCTAACGAATCATAAAAAGCTAGCTAAAACATCAGGAAGACCAGGAAAAACACAATTAATTAATCATTTTTTGATTAACAACAATTGGTTTCTTGTAGATTTACCAGGTTACGGTTATGCTAAAGTTTCTAAAAAAACGAAATCAATTTTTCAGGAATTTATTACTGACTACTTCGAAACAAGAGAACAATTAGTTTGTGCATTTGTTCTGATTGACATTCGTCATGAAGCGCAAACCATAGATATTGAATTCATGTCCTACATGGGCGAAAGTGAAATTCCTTTTTGTATTGTTTTCACCAAAGCTGACAAAATCAGTAAAGTAAAAATTGACTCTCATATTGCGGCTTACAAAAAGAAAATGTTCGCTAACAATTGGGCCGAAATGCCTCATTACTTTGTTACTTCCGCAACAGAATCTACTGGAAAAGAAGAATTATTAAGTTATATTGACGAGGTAAACCAAGAGGTTTTCAAAAACAATAGTCAGTTTTAAAAACTATATTTAGAATATAAAAAATCCCAAAACTAAAGTTTAGTTTTGGGATTTTATTTTTTTTAGCAAGCCAGTTATTCTATTTTGTCAACTCCAATTTCTCGGCAAAATAATCACAGAAATCTTTCATGGTGTCTGCCATTTTCTCGTCATCAGTAGCACGTTTAAATGTTTCAGACATTGCCACTAAAGTCTGGTGGAAGAAAATTTTCATTTCATCAACAGGCATATCTTTAGTCCACAAATCAATTCGCATACTTTCTTTTGCCTTGCTGTCCCAAATAGACAACATAATCGCTTTAGCCTCCTCTTGTTCAACTCCACCGTCTTTGGCAGACCACATTAATTTTTCCGGAACACGGTTTTCATCTAATTCAATTAGAAACTTAATTTCTGATGTATTTTTATTCGACATTACTTTTTTGGTTTGTATTTTGATTTAACAAATATTTCTTTTGCATTGGTTTTTAATAAATCTACCAAAGGCACATCATTATTTTTCATATATGAGCGTACCATTTGCCATCCTATCCAGGCACCAACCTGCCCTGGTGATTCATTATCAATTTCTAAATAAAATTTAGAAAATGGCGCCGAATTTATAAACCGGGAAATTAATTTTTGGTCATTATTATAAAGCATTTCTTTTTCAATAAAATAACGCCACATGTAACTTTCATTTTCTTGACACCATGTTATCTGTTCTGGAGTATATCCCATTTTTTCAGCATCGGTATAATCCGGCAAAAGTAAGTCTTTTAAATACAATTGCTTCCCAGAATAAATCATTTGGCTTAACAAATCTTTATCTAAAACCGGTGGAATTTTACCTGCTGAAAAACTCGAAACTACATCTGGAGCGATTTGTCTTTCCTCAAAATTTTGTTTTAAATAATTTGGAAACTGATAAAACTTATGATTCTTTCCTAAATACAATTCAAGTGAAATCACCACCAAGCTATCCGCATAAATAGCCTTATTTTTATAATCCATTTCAGAGATTATAGTGATCACTTTTGGCGTTTTTGTCTTAGGAAAATAGTATTTGATATGTTTAAAAAGTGTTTCTAACTCTAATTTTACGGGCTCAAAATCACCATATTTTTTTTGAACTTCTGTATACAATTCTCTCCATAAGGGATCTTGCATTTTAATCAACCAAACACTATTATCATTTCCTGGAGGAAAAAAAAACGGAAACTGTTTTTTTACTTTTTCTAAATCCTGTGGTGGAGTTTCAAAAAATATTTTATCAAAGCGCTCCACTTTTACTTCCAAAGGAATTGCTGTAACAGCACTTTCTACTTTGTTTTTCTTGTCACAGGATAAAATAAAGAGACAAAAGACTACAAGAAACAGATATTTTTTCATATATATTAATTAAATTTGTTTCCAAAGAATCTAAGGAAACGAATGCGCAACAAATTGATTTTGCAAATATACATTCCTGATTTTTAAAACGTAAACTATTATGACTAAAAAAAGCACATTACAAGTTGAAAAAGTGAATACCCACATTGTAAATTGGTTAAAAACATATGCTGAAAATGCAAAAGTAAATGGTTTTGTAATTGGAGTTTCCGGAGGAGTAGACTCGGCAGTTACCTCAACATTATGTGCACAAACAGGATTAAAAGTTTTATGTGTTGAAATGCCCATTCATCAAGCGCAAAGTCATGTAACTCGTGGACGGGAGCATATTGAACAATTAAAAAAAAGATTTCCTAATGTATCCAGTATTGAAGCTGATTTGACCTCAGTTTTTGAAACTTTCAAGACAGCAGTTCCAGATGTTTCAGATACAGCTAGACTTCATTTATCTCTTGCCAATACTCGAGCACGATTAAGAATGACAACGCTGTATTACTTTGCAGGGATTCATTGTTTATTAGTCGCAGGAACTGGAAATAAAGTAGAAGATTTTGGAGTGGGTTTCTATACAAAATATGGTGATGGCGGAGTTGATTTGAGTCCTATTGCTGATTTAATGAAGTCTGAAGTCTTTCTTTTAGGAAGTTATTTGAAAGTTCCGGACTCAATTTTAAATGCATCACCTACTGATGGATTATTTGGCGATGAGAGAACTGATGAAGATCAATTAGGTGCCAGTTATGACGAATTGGAATGGGCAATGACCCAAGACGATGCTAAACAATCTTTAGATGCTTTTTCAGGAAGAGAAAAGATTGTTTTCGAAATTTATAAACGATTAAATACAATCAATCAACATAAAATGACAGCAATTCCTGTTTGTTTTATCCCAAAAGTATAAAGAAGTCACATTTTATATTGATTTACAATTAATTACAGAATTTATTTATTAATTTTACATTTCCAATTACAAATAATTCTAAAAATTTAAAAATCATGATCAAAGTATGTATAGCCGATAATTATCCCGTTGTGCATTTTGGAGTAAAATCTTACTTTAAAGATAATGCAGACATATCAATAGTTGCCAATGTTGGTAATTTCTTGATGGTACGGGATATACTTTTAACTAAAGAGATTGATGTCTTAGTTTTAGATTTGGAGCTGGAAGGTCTTTCCAGTATTTTTGAGGTCAAAGCAATCTTAAAAAATTTTCCAAAAACTAAAATTATCATCTTCAGTGGTCTTTCAGAACAAATTTATGCTCCAAATGCTATTAAAGCAGGTGTTTCAGGATTCATTCACAAAAAAGAAAAACTAGAAACTTTAGGAATTTCAATTATCAAAGTCCACCAAGGAAAGATAATTATAAATGAAACCGTAAAGAAAAATCTAGCACTAATTGCAAAACAAAGTAAGAGCGAACGCTTATATCGTAAGCTTTCTAATCGTGAAGTAGAAGTTTTACGCTATCTAAGTGATGGGAAGAAAAACCATGAGATAGCTGATATTCTGAAACTAAATGAAAAAACAATTAGTACGTACAAATTACGATTACTTACAAAACTAAATGTTACTAATTTAGTAGACTTGGTAAACAAAGCAAAAACTTTAGAGATAGTTTAGTACCACGACATAACTCTCCCTATTTTTTTTGAAAAAGAATGGATTAGTATATTACAATCCATAACCATTGACAAAGGCTCTGTATTATCTGAATTAGCTTCGGATGATAGAGAGCTTTTTAATGATATCTCACTACTACCCTACCTGTTTTATAAGAGAACTTTGTTTTAAGTTTAATATAATCCATTATATCAGCTATTACCTCACTATTATCTATTTCAGATTCTTTTGAAACTGAGTTTTTAGCATTTTCTATAAATTGACTAATCAAATACCATCTTAACGTAAATAAATTATCTGTTACATTTTGATTCAATTGCTCTAATTTAGTTTTTGGAAAAATATTTTGTCCTTCCCAATTATGCAATACATATTTCTCATTATTCATCACTATATCAGTAATTATTTGAGCAAATTCCGGTTTCAAATGCATTAGATATCTCTCTAAATTAAAATTATCATTTTGCAAATAAACACTTATTACATCATTATATATTTCTTTAAACAAACCAGTAGCAAATTCTATTTCATCCTCCTGTAGACTTAAATATATTTCTTCATAAACCTTTCTTTCTTTCTTTACAACTACTTCACCAACTTCGCCTTCAGGATTAGTTCCAATCAATACACCTTCAAATTTTTCAGAAATATTTCCGTACGATAAAAGTATGTTTATAATTTCACATTCTACAATACCCAAAGTATCTACTTTCTCTGTACTAATAGGATTTTCATTTTTCACAACTTCAAAAGCTTTTTGCTCCTGTTTTTGTTGTTGTTTTTTTCCAACTTCAACCACATCTTTTTGAACTAATTGTGCTAGGGTACTTACAAGGACTTGCTCTGAAATATCCATGATTCGAGAACATTCCTGAATATAAATTTCGCGTTGAATTCTATCCGGAATTTTCGAAATACTGACTACCATATCTCGAATCAAATCTGCTTTTTTTATGGGATCATTCTTGGCTTCATTCATCAACAATGAGGCTTTGAACTGAATGAAATCTTTAGCATTATTTTCGAGATATAATACTAAATCATCATAAGACGTTTTCTTAGCAAAACTATCCGGGTCTTCTCCGTCAGGAAATGTACATACTTTTACATTCATTCCTTCTTCAAGAATCAAATCGATTCCTCTAATGGAAGCGCGCAAACCGGCCGCATCTCCATCAAAAAGAACGGTAATATTCTTTGTCAATCTGTTGACTAATCGAATTTGATCTGGCGTCAAAGCTGTCCCTGAGGAAGCAACAACATTTTCAATTCCAGATTGATTAAACTGAATTACATCCGTATATCCTTCAACTAAATAACAGTTGTTCAATTTTGCAATGGATTGTTTGGCTTGAAAAATACCATACAACACTTTACTTTTATGGTAAATTTCACTTTCGGGTGAATTCAGGTATTTTGCAGCCTTTTTATCATTGGTAAGAATCCTTCCTCCAAAACCGAGTACTCTTCCTGACATACTTTGTATTGGAAACATCACACGGCTTTTGAACCTATCGAAAGGCCTGTCATCTCTAGGAATTGTGAGTCCTGTACTTTCCAGAAATTCTAATTTGTATCCTTTGCCTAATGCTTCCTTGGTAAAAGCATCCCAAGCTTCCGGGGAATAACCTAATCCAAATTTCTTAATGGTTTCATTGGTAAAACCGCGTTCTTTGAAATAAGAATAACCAATTGCTTTCCCTTCTTCAGAATTTAAAAGTGTGTTGTGGAAATAGGTTTTTGCAAATTCCGAAACCAAATACATACTTTCTCTAACATCAGTATTGGCCTTCTCTTCATCCGTTTGCTCGGTTTCTTCAATTTCAATATTGTATTTTTTGGCTAAATATCTAATAGCTTCCGGATACGTAAATTTTTCGTGTTCCATTAAAAAAGCCACAGAGTTCCCACCTTTTCCAGAACTAAAATCTTTCCAAATCCCTTTGGCAGGAGAAACCATGAACGATGGTGAACGCTCTTCAGAAAACGGACTTAAGCCTTTGAAGTTACTTCCTGCACGTTTTAATAGTACAAAATCACCAATTACCTCCTCAACGCGAGCAGTTTCGAAAACAGTATCTATGGTAGCTTTTGAAATCAAGTTAGATATAAAATTTAATAATTGAAAAGTGTGTAAAAATACACAAATCAAAGTTCATAATTCAATATCTAAAACAAAAAAAGCACTTCTTTCAAAGTGCTTCTTCAAAGTATAAAACTAACTAAAACAATTTCTAATTAAAATCAAAACGCAGTCCTAAAGAAACATTGTTTTGTTTCACTGTATTGTCTTTGAATAAAGGATTCAAGTCATATTTCAAGTACAAACTCGTTTCTTTATATCCAATGTATGTACTCAAACCATAGATAAAATTACTGGTATTAAAATCTCCTTTAGTTATTTCTCTAGATTTATAGGAATCACTATCATAATTAATGTATTGCTTCGATTTTAGATTTACACCTACAAATCCTCCTACTCCAAAACGGAAACTGTCGTGCGTTTTATAATAGGTTTTCCCATCTCTATCTTTTGTTTTTGTAAAATCAAATTCAAGATGCGCTGGAAACACCAAATTGACATTCTTGAAACGAGAATCTTCTTGCTGCAAAGCATTTACCTCTAAATTTGTCTGATTTCCATTTACTACAAAATTTCTATTATCAGTGGTTCGCAAATTATTATACATTACCGATAAACCATATTTGGCATGCAGCAAATTACTTTTTTCTAAAATTCTAGTATTATAAGTTACACCCAATTCATAAAAATGCGACCCTAAATACCTAAAATCAGATTTTTCTACTGAACAATTTGTTACAACATTATTCAACCCGGCCGCAAAAACAAATTGTGAAGTTGTTCTCCTTTCTGATTTAAATTTTTCTATAGTATCATTTTTACTTTTTTTATGGTTAAGATAGATTTTAAGAGACCTTCTTCTATCGATTTTTAATGTATCCACTGTTCTAATTTTACCATCCACTTTTTCCTGAACCAAGTTTTTCAATGCTTCTTGTTCAACAGCCACTCTTGATTCGATATTGATTGCTCTGGCCTCAGCCAATAATTTCTTTTTACTCTCCGCTTCTTCTCTTGTAATCGTACCGTTGATCAATTGATTATTAACCGCCTCGACTTCTATTTTCAACGCAGCTTTTTCTTCTTTTGTAATGGTTTCAATTTTTGAAGCAATGGTTTTTGCTCGTTTTTCAAATGTTTCCTGCCCAAGCATTTTACTTGCAAAAAAACATAACAGTACTACTAAGTAAATGGTGAAATTTCTCATGGTGATTTGATTTTAAAGGTAATTGATGATTTCTATTCTAAGTTACGATTGGCCAAGGCAACTTTTACGGTTTGGTAATTCTTGCTTACTTTATTGATTACTTTTTCTCGAAAGGAAAGTTCTAATTCGCTATCAACCTGCGAAAGTAAATTACTTGCATTTACATGCACAACCGGTTTTTGATTCAATTGATTTTCCTTTTTCGAAGTATTTCCAACAACTGCTAACAGTTCATCAATTGAAACATTGCTAGTTTGTGATTTGATTGATTTTTGTTCTGTTTTTTGATTACTGATTGAAACTTCTGCTACTTGATTTTGATTTGAATTATTGTTAACGATTATCGATTTTTCTTTTAAAATTGGAGTTTTGTTAGTTCCCGAAGTTGATTTTTGGACAACATTAGCAACTAAACCTTTTTCATCTTCTGTTTTTAGTTTTATACTATTATCAGGAACGACAGTAGTTTTTGTAGTAACTGAATTTTGAATAACAACTTCATTTTTCTGATTTTCAATTGTATTTCCTTTTTGACTGAAATAAACCGTTCCTATCAATACAAACCCGACAAAACTTGCAGCTATAAACATCCAAGGGAATTTAGCTTTTGGTTTTTGCTTCGCCTGTTCGCTATTGCTCGAGTCAGCTACCGTGAGCATTGCATCCAGTTTACTCCATGCCATTTCTGATGGTTTGATTTCCCGAGATTTTAATTGCTCTTTGAACTGTTTTTCTAACTTATTTAGTTCCATAACTATAATTTTTTAAGGTATTAATCTGTCCTTGCAGCATTTTTCTGGCATGTGACAATTGCGACTTTGATGTTCCTTCATTAATCCCTAACATATTTGCAATTTCTTGATGCTTATACCCCTCGATAGCATATAAATTGAAAACCATTTTATAACCATCCGGCAAACTGTCTATTAAAAACTGAATATCGTCTATTGAAAATTGGCTTTCAATGTTGTTGAAACTTTCTTCAAAATAGGTTTCATCTTCACTATATTTTAGCTTTTTTTCAACTCGGATAAAAGAAATACATTCATTGACCATGATTCTTCTAATCCAACCTTCGAAACTTCCTTTGTGCTGAAAATTCTTCAGATTCGTAAACACTTTCATAAAAGCAGTAATCATGATATCTTCGGCCTGATGAATGTCTTTTATGTATTGGCGGCAAACACTTAACATTTTTGGAGAAAACTGGGTATAAATTTTCTGTTGTGCATGCCGATTATTCTCGACAGCTAACTCGATTAATTCATTTTCCTCCTGATGTAAGTTGATTACTTTCAAAATCTTTATAAAGTGTTTCTTTAAGTATAGACGATTGACAATGCAAAAAGGTTGCATCTTAAATAGAAAATTTTTTGATTCTAAAAATTAAAACCAAAAAAGTCAATAAAATCAATAGTTAACGAGATAAAATGATTTTAAAAAAAATTATTTTTTTCTTTCAATCACATAATTCACCATCAAAATCAGCGCGTCTTTAAACTCAGAATCCGAATAATTATCTAAAAGCAAAAGGGCTTCTTGCTGGAATTCTACCATTTTTTGTTCTGCATAAAGCAATCCATTATTGTTTTTTACAAAAGCAATAACTTCTTTGACGCGTTTTTTATCTTTATTATGGTTTTTAATGGAATTGATAAGCCATGTTTTCTCTTTTGAAGTACAGGTATTCAAAACATGAATAAGAGGTAAAGTCATTTTTTGTTCTTTGATGTCAATTCCGGTTGGTTTACCAATAGCATCTTCGGTGTAATCAAATAAATCATCTTTTATCTGAAAAGCCATCCCGATAAGTTCTCCAAATTTTCGCATGTTTTCTACCTGAACTTCATCTTCAATAACGGATCTTGCACCAAGAGCGCAACAGGCAGCAATAAGTGTCGCTGTCTTTTTTCGGATGATTTCATAGTAAATATCTTCTGTGATATCGAGTCTTCGGGCTTTTTCAATTTGAAGTAATTCGCCTTCACTCATTTCGCGAACAGCGACAGAAATAATTCGAAGCAAATCGAAATCGCCATTATCAATAGAAAGCAACAATCCTTTGGACAATAAATAATCACCCACTAGTACCGCAATTTTATTTTTCCAAAGTGCATTAAGCGAGAAAAAACCTCTTCTGCGATTACTGTCATCCACTACATCATCATGAACTAATGTGGCAGTATGAATCAGTTCGATAACACAAGCACCACGATACGTTCGTTCGTTTACAATTCCTGCCGAAACCATTTTAGCAGTCAGAAAAACAAACATAGGACGCATTTGTTTTCCTTTTCTGTTGACGATGTAATACGTGATTCTATTTAACAAAGCCACTTTTGAGGTCATCGATTCATAGAACTTTTTTTCAAAAAGTTCCATTTCATTGAAAATGGGCTGTTTTATTTGTGAAGTAATATTCATTAGAATTCAAAGATACAATTTTAGCCTAGAATCTTACAAATGCTTGCATTCTTTTGAATATTTTTCGAAAAGAAAACTCTTAAGCTTCTTTATTTGCCAATTGTCCACAAGCTGCATCAATATCTTTTCCACGACTTCTTCGCACTTTTACCACAATTCCGCTAGCTTCAAGCGCTTTTATGTATGCATTAATTGATTCTTCAGAAGCTTGTTGAAATTCCCCATCATCGATAGGATTGTATTCAATAAGATTTACTTTGCAAGGAACATATTTACAAAACTTCACCAAGGCATCTATGGAAGCTTTATTGTCATTGATATCTTTCCAAACAACATACTCGTAGGAGATTTTACTTTTGGTTTTTCGGTACCAATATTCTAATGATTCACGTAAATCCGCTAAAGGAAAATTAGCACTAAACGGCATAATTCTGGAACGAATTTCGTCGATTGCCGAGTGTAGTGAAACGGCTAATTTGAATTTCACTTCGTCATCAGCGAGTTTTTTTATCATTTTAGGAACTCCCGAAGTCGAAACCATAATACGTTTAGGTGACATTCCTAAACCTTCCGGAGACGTAATCATTTCGATTGCTTTCAAAACATTGTTGTAATTCATAAGCGGTTCTCCCATTCCCATGAAAACAATATTCGACAACGGATGATTGTAATACAAACGGCTTTCTTTATCAATTGCAATTACCTGATCATAAATTTCCGCCGGTTCCAGATTTCGCATTCTTTTTAATCGCGCTGTAGCGCAAAAGTTGCAATCTAAACTACAACCCACTTGACTGGAAACACAAGCTGTAGTTCTTGTATTAGTAGGTATCAAAACCGATTCTACCACCAAACCATCATGCAAACGAACGGCGTTTTTCACGGTTCCGTCTTCACTGCGCTGCATTGTATCCACTTTGATGTGGTTGATAACAAAATGCGTCTCCAACATAGTGCGTGTTCCCTTAGAAACATTGGTCATATCCTCAAAGCTATGTGCGCCTTTGCTCCACAACCATTCGTAAACTTGATTGCCACGAAAGGCTTTGTCTCCATTTGCTACGAAAAAATCTCGCAATTGTTCTTTTGATAAGGATCGTATGTCTTTTTTCTCGATTTCCATGGTGCAAATTTAATGACAATTTGTTGATTTGTTGATTTGATAATTTGATAACTTTGCTTCCAATTGAAAAAAATTCAAAAAATGCATTTCATTTCCCAAGATTTAGAAGATTATATCGAGCAACATTCTCAAAAAGAGTCTGCTTTACTGGCGGCGTTGAATAAAGAAACGTACCAAAAAATTCTGTTGCCACGAATGTTGAGCGGTCATTTTCAAGGTCGGGTTTTGAGTATGTTGTCTAAATTGATTCGGCCGGTGAATATTCTGGAAATTGGCACTTACACAGGTTATTCGGCGTTGTGTTTGTGCGAAGGCATGCAGGTAACCGGACAATTGCACACGATAGACATCAAAGAAGAATTAGTTGATTTTCAACGAAAACATTTTGACAAATCGCCTTGGGGGAAACAAATTGTACAACATTTAGGCGAGGCAGTTGACATTATTCCAGCGCTTGACTTGAAATTTGATTTGGTTTTTATCGATGCTGATAAAGAAAATTACCTCAACTATTTTGAATTGATTCTTCCAAAAATGAATACAGGCGGAATTATCTTATCAGACAATGTGTTATGGAGCGGGAAAGTTCTGGAACCGTTGCACCCAAATGATTTGAGTACAAAAGTATTACTGGAATACAATCAGTTATTAGCAACTGATCCCAGAGTAGAAACGGTTTTGTTGCCTATTCGTGATGGATTGACAGTAAGCAGAGTTCTTTAGTTTCGATATTTCTATTGAAAACAAATGCCCTAGCCCTGATAGAAGCGGCATCCTTTTTCTTGTTATTCTGACTTAAGGAAGAATAACAAAAAAAGATACAGCGTAGAGCAGGAAATAGCTCCAGCTTATTTCGTTTCTCGTAATAACTATTGTGGAAAATACTTTTGTTGTGCCATTTTGTATCCTTTGAACATCAAAAATCCAAAAGTAAAACCGAATAAGTAGCCCGTAAGAATATCTAACGGATAATGCAATCCCAAGTAGATTCTACTGTATGCAAAGATGAGTGGCCACAAGAACAGGAAGCCGAAAAATTTGATTTTGTCTTTAAAATTAAAGAACAAAAATGTAGCAACTGCCATTGAATTTGCAGCGTGACCTGAGAAAAAACTAAATGAATTTCTGACTTGAACGATGCGTATAAAGGAATTAATTTCAGGATTATTACAAGGACGCAATCGTTGAAATCCGTTCTTGAATACGTTTGTTGCTTGATCTGTAAATGTGACTAAAGACGCTACAAAAAGCAATAAATATAAGGTTTGCTTAGCGCCAAGTTTTTTATAAAGGACGTACAAAAGGAGTAAAAAAAGAGGAATCCAGTTGCTTTGTTTCGTAATAAATAACCAAATTCCATCAAAGGTTTCCGACCCTAATCCATTCAAAAAAACGAACAATTTTGTATCTAAAGACAGTAATTTATCCAACATTACATCTGACGTTTTATAGGTCCTGTAACATCTTCTATAGCTTCTTTAGTTGTTTCGATTTGAGTGGTTGTTTCGCCCAGTAAATTGTCTTTGGCTTTATTAATTTCTGAGGTGATATTTCCGGTTATATCGCTAATTTGAGACGTATCTCCCAACAAATCATCCTTAGCTTTATTGATATGCGATGTAATATTTCCTCTTAAATCGGTTAATGTTTGTGTATCAAATCCATTAGCCTCAGCTCCTTTTTGAATTTCACTTTTTATGTCATTTGTAGCATGTTTTAATTGTGCCATTGCCTTACCCATGGTGCGGGCTATTTCCGGTACTTTATCTGATCCAAAAAGCATCAGTACTATAAACATGATAAAAATTAATTCGCCTCCTCCTATGCCAAACATATTTTTTATTTTTTATTGCTACAAATATACCTAATTTTGAATCTTTGACTTTTAATTTTTTCATAAAAAAAAGACTCTTTTCAGAGTCTTTTTTAATTTTATGTCTTTATTTAATCAAATTTAGACTTCACTTCTTCTTTAGGCCAAGCGTTATTGGTTACATCAATATCAGCTGTTTCTAATTTTGGATCTATCTGAATCTTTTTAATTGCTTTTTCAGTTGCATAAACTTTCTTAGCGGTATCATTGTTTTTTCTCCAAATTTGAGCTGGATATTTGAATGTTTCTTTTGTATCAT
Organism: Flavobacterium sp. XS2P24; assembly: GCF_030010285.1. Classification (NCBI taxonomy): domain Bacteria; kingdom Pseudomonadati; phylum Bacteroidota; class Flavobacteriia; order Flavobacteriales; family Flavobacteriaceae; genus Flavobacterium; species Flavobacterium sp. XS2P24. The sequence goes on along the minus strand of NZ_JASCRU010000002.1, from coordinate 170,627 downwards.
CTTCGTAAGTCAATTCAACAATAATTGGCATTAACATTCCTCCTGGCTTGTTAAACTCTACTTCGTAGAAATACTTAGGAGATTTTAATTTTAACTTTTCATCTGCAGAGAAGTTTTGGTTTACATACTCAGATAGTAAATTTACATCTGCAATTGCCAATGCTTTCTTGTCTTTAGCTGATAATTCTTCACTTGTTCCAGGAACTAAATAAACGAAAGGTCCTTTTTCTTGACCAAAACGCCCTCTTCTTACTACAGCGTCTTTCAATTCTTTTGTTGCTGTCTCAGACACGAAATATTGTTTTACTTCTTTCACTCCGATATCTACAAAATCAGTAGAGTAAAACCATCCTCTGAAAAACCAATCTAAATCTACTGCTGATGCATCTTCCATAGTTCTAAAAAAGTCTTCTGGTGTAGGATGCTTGAATTTCCATCTGTTTGCATATACTTTGAAAGCATGGTCAAACAATTCTCTTCCCATAATCGTTTCTCTAAGGATGTTTAAACCTGTTGCCGGCTTACCATAAGCATTAGCACCAAATTGAACTATCGTTTCAGAGTTTGACATAATTGGCTCCAAGAATTTTTGATCTCCACTCATGTAAGGAACAATTTTACTTGCCGGTCCACGACTTGAAGGGAAGTTTGTACCCATTTCTTGTTCAGCCATGTATTGCATAAAAGTATTAAGACCTTCATCCATCCAAGACCATTGACGCTCATCAGAATTTACAATCATAGGAAAGAAATTGTGTCCTACTTCATGTATCACTACACCAATCATTCCGTTTTTAATACGCTCACTTGTCACTCCTTTTTCGTCAGGACGACCATAATTCCAACAAATCATTGGGTATTCCATCCCTTGATCTTCTGCTGAAACAGAAACTGCTTTTGGATAAGGATAGTCAAATGTATGAGATGAATAACTTTTTAAAGTATGAGCAACAGTTCTAGTTGAAGTTTCTCCCCAAAGTGGATTACTTTCTTTAGGATAAACTGAAATTGCCATAACTGTTTTGTTAGTCAATTGAACTGCCATTGCATCAAGAATAAACTTTCTTGACGTAGCAATACCAAAATCCCTTACGTTTTTAGCACTAAATTTCCATGTTTTTTTCTTTTCTGAAAAACCTTTTTCACTTGCTTCAGCTTCCGCTTGAGTAACAATTACAACTGGTTTGTCAAATGATTTTTGAGCCAGTTCGTATCTTTTTACTTGCTCTGCAGTAAATACTTCGCTTCTGTTCATCAATTCCCCTGTAGCTTCCATAACGTGATCTGCAGGAACGGTGATATTTACATCAAAATTTCCAAAAGGCAACGTAAACTCTCCCGTTCCCCAAAATTGCATATTCTGCCATCCTTCAACATCATTATACACTGCCATTCTAGGATAGAATTGAGCAATTACATATAATTTGTTTCCTTCTTTTTCGAATAATTCGTAACCAGAACGACCACCATCTTGTCTGTAATTATTAATATTATACCACCAATTGATAGAAAAAGTAAATTTTTCACCAGGTTCCATTGGCGTTGCTAAATTAATACGCATCATCGTTTGATTGATCGAATAGGACAAAGCATTTCCTTTTACATCTTTCACGAAATCAATGTTAAAACCACGCTCTTGCTCTTGTTTTAAGAACTTATTTGCGAAGTTTCCAGCTGGAAAAACCTGTTCCATTCTTTGGCTTTCCGCCAATGGAGTCTGTGAAGTTTTCGCAGCTTGATTTTGGTCTAACTGAACCCATAAATACTCTAAAGTATCCGGAGAATTGTTATAATAAGTAACCGTTTCAGAACCAGTTAATTTAGATTTTTTGTCGTCAAGCTCTACATTTATCTTGTAGTCAGCCTGTTGCTGATAGTAAGCCGGACCCGGAGCTCCAGAAGCCGTACGAAACATGTTAGGTGTTGCTAACAGGTCATACATTTGACTAAACTTATTGGTATCATATTTTCCTGTTTGTTTTGGCGCAACAGGTGCCGTTTTTTCTTGGGCAAATAAAATTGCGGGAAGAAGTAATAATAATGTAAATTTTTTCATAGGTGGAAATCTGGTTATCAGTGCGTGAAAATAATAATTTTAAACAAATTTCTCTAAATTTATTCATATTTTAACATTCCCTTGGATGTGGACTCTGTAAATAGTAGTGTGTTTTTTACACCAGCCACATTAAAATGCATAATATTCTGTTGCTCTGAATTTCCTTCTATGATAACTGTGTTATAAATTTCGAGTGAATTAATTTTAGGGACTTCCTTAATACTTAAATAACAAATAAGTACATCTCCTTCCATTTCTTTACTTAAAAGATTCATGGCCTTAGCTTGTCCATTTATTTTTATGGAGAATTTTTCGCTTAAATACTTTTTCAACAAAATCAAATCTTCATCCGTTTCTTTTTCGGAGCCCAAATTGATTTTCTTAGTATACTTTTTTCCAACGGCGCTATTCAAATCATCAACAAAAATACGAGCGGTAATTTGAAGCATTTTCTTTTGGGGAGCGTAATTTACTTGGTACAATGCTACATAAAATTTATGCACAGTAAAAGAAGTCAACGTTAAAAATAATAGGCCAAAAAAAGTAATTAAGATTGTTTTTTTCATACGAAGATTCTATTTGTTTTTATCGGAATATGGTATCGCAATTCTTGAATCTTATTTGTATTTTGGAATCATGGCGATTTCATTTTTCAAAAGTAGTAATTCTTTTAAACTCTTCGTTCTTGGTGATTAAAAAATCAATTAGTAAAAATTCGTCTTCTTGTTTCAAAAGGCTTTTTGATTTTGGATCATTCTCGCAATAATCCAGAAAAAGTCCAACTTCTTCTTTTTTCAACTTCAATGTATTTGTAAAGAAATAATTGTCAATCCCTTTAGAAACCACATCCGAGAAATCCACATTAGAATTCAAATCGGCTTTTTTTGCCGAATCATTCTTGAATACTTTAGAAACCATTTTAAATATTCTAACAAAATCCATTCCGTTTTCTATACTTCCATCCGATGGCATGGTTCTATTCACTGGCGAAGATTTCGCATCGTCAAAAAATTGCAGGTCTACAATTCCCTGAGAATTTCCGGTTATTGGTTTTATCTCCGCTTTACGCTTCACAATAACTTCCTTCAAAAGCGTAGTTTGTGCTTCTAAATTGACTACAAACAACGGTTTCGAAAAATCGTTGTCCCGAATCACAATTTTTTTAGACTTGAAAGATGCGCTTGAAACTAACAAGGTGTCTTTGGCTTTCGCCAAAATATCAAAAAAGCCTTGGTCGCTTATAAAGGTTCTTGTTTTTGAATTCAAATTAAAAACATACCCGTTGTCTACCAAAGCAGATTCATTTACAAATTGACCGTGCAAAGACTTTCTGTTTCCATTTTGACCAAAAGAAAGTTGGCAAAAGAAAATCAAACAAAGGATTCTTATTTTAGTTTTCATCTTGGATTATTTTATAAGCATTATTTTTTTTTCAATCTAGCAATTGGCTTTTACCAAAAATAAAAAATTCTCCATCACTATTTGTGACGGCTGTTTTTTCATTTACTAAATTTAAGATATTTATTCCACTTATATAAGCCGAATCGACTCTAATTTTACCATGAAGCAGCTTTTCAGCAGAAGTTTGTCCAAAAGAAATTTGGCACATTAAAAATAAAACTACCGGTAGAATTTTATTTATTTTCACCTGCAATAATTTCATTGTAATTTTCGGCGAGCCTTACAATTAAAAACATGACCATTGTCTTGTTTTTAGATCGCAATGCATTTGCAAAAGCAGTATCATCAATACAGTAATATTGAAAACCTCTAATATAATCTGTGGGAATTTTTAAGTTTTCGATATAATATTTATCTTCAAAAAGAACTTCGATTCTAGCTAATAATTGTTCTTTTTTCTCAATTACAATTTCCTTTTTCAGCATGGCTTTTCGTCCTGAAATGGTATTCAGCAATCCATCGATACCATTACCGGAAGTTGCCGTGTATAATTTCCTTTCGGCTGGTGTATATTTTTTTTGCCCGTAAGGTATAATTCCTAAACTCTCTGCCGTAATGGTAGATTCACTCACTATGACTTCTTTCAAAATAATACTTTTAGGAATCATCTTTACTGTAATAACTTCCTGTTGAATATCCTGCTTGTCCATTTTCATTCGAATACCTTCTAAATTAACCGCAGTAAACACCAAAACATCGCCTTCTTTTACAGCAATAGTAAAGAAACCGTTCACATCCGAAAAAGCAGTTTTATCCGTTGTTACATTCTCAATCGTAATGCGATCAACCGCAACAGAATCGGCGATAATTTTTCCTCGAAGTTCCTTTATGTTGTCAGCTTGAGCAAAAATGACTTGCGCGAACAAAAAAACAATAAACTGTAGTGTAATTTTAATTTTCACCGGCGATTATTTCTTTATATTTAGTTGCTAACTCTCCAATTAAGAAAGTAGTCATCGTTACATTTTTAGATTTCAAAATAGTCACAAATCTTTCGTTGTCAACAATATAATATTCAAATCCTTTGACATATTCAGAAGGTATTTTTAATGTATTTACAAAATAATCAATAGTAAACATATTCTCTAATTGCCTCATATACGATTCTTTCTTTTCGACTTCAACTTCTTTTTTAAGCATTTTAGTCCTTCCTGAAAACCAATTCAATAATGGATCCGCTGAGATTGAACCACCCATCATCGAGCCTGCATTAGCAGTGGCATTAAGATTACTGGCAGTATATAACTTTCGTTCAGCCGGAGTATATATTTTTTGCCCCTTTGGAATTATTCCCATTGATACCGCATTGATACCGCTTCTTACAATAACTTCGCGCAATTGATTTACTATCGGCATCATTTTCACAGAAAGCATTTCTTGTTCAAAATCCTTTTGGGTTAAGCTAATTCTAATCTCTTTGAACTGCCCTTCAGTAAATAGTAATGTGTCTCCTACTTTAGCCAAAATAGAAAAATTTCCCTCTTTATCTGTGACTAAAGCTTGCTCGCTTTTTAAGTTTATCACATAAATTCCTTCTAAAACAGAAACGTCAGAAGTCACTTTCCCTTTCAATCTTATTCTAGAAGTTTCCTGTGCTACAACATTCGTTGTTACAAAAGCCAAATACAAGTACACAATTCTAATCATCCCTTTTTAAATCCGTTATTCACACCTCGTAAAAGTATCTTAATGCGTTCCAAATTAATTACTAATGGGTTGGTAAAAAAATGTTAATTAAAAATGTGAAATCAAAAAGACTGATTTAATACCTTTAGCACAAATTATTCACTAAAAAATGAAAAATATACTAATCGCAAGCACTTCTACTCTTGCAAACCAGAATTATCTGGACTATTTATTACCTGAATTGCAATTGCATTTTAAAGACTGTAATACTATTCTTTTCATTCCTTACGCAAGACCCGGAGGTATTTCTCATGAGGAATACACTGCAATGGTTAGCTTGGCTTTTGCCAAAATAAATAAAAAAGTAATCGGAATCCATGAATTTGAAGACGCCACTCAAGCTTTGAAAAATGCCGAAGGAATTTTTACCGGAGGTGGAAGCACCTTTGTTTTGGTTTCCCAATTATACAAAAACAACAGTATGGAAATCCTCTCTGAAGTTGTAAAAAATGGAACTCCGTATTTAGGAACAAGTGCCGGAAGTAACATTTGTGGATTAACGATGCAAACGACAAATGACATGCCAATTGTTTATCCTCCAAGTTTTAAAACTCTGGGATTAATTCCTTTCAATTTGAACCCACATTATTTAGATCCCGACATCAATTCAAAACACATGGGCGAAACTCGCGAAACCAGAATAAAAGAGTTTCATGCTTATAATTCAGTACCCGTTTTAGGATTAAGAGAAGGAAGTTGGCTGGATGTAAAAGGAGACAAAATCACTTTGAAAGGCGATTTGACTGCACGCCTGTTTAGACAAAATCAAGCACCTGAAGAACTGGAAAGTGGAACTGATTTAAGTTTTTTAAAGTAATCCTAAAATAAATTACAAAAAAAAGCCGAAACTATTAAGTTTCGGCTTTGAAGAGCGAAAGACGAGGCTCGAACTCGCGACAACCAGCTTGGAAGGCTGGAGCTCTACCAACTGAGCTACTTTCGCATTAAAACAGTAAAATAAAAAACCTCAAACCTAAATTTGAGGCTTAGAGCGAAAGACGAGGCTCGAACTCGCGACAACCAGCTTGGAAGGCTGGAGCTCTACCAACTGAGCTACTTTCGCATTAACAACGGTGCAAATATAATTAATAAGTTTGCTTCAATGCAAGTTTTTTTCTTAAAAAATCACAAACTTACCCACACTATCTTTTTTAATAAAGCATATAAAAATCATAAAGAATTTAATATGAAATTATTATACCTTTATTACGCTTAAAAAAATTATCTAAAATATCAAAAAAATTATCGTTTTTTGAAGCATTTTCAATAAGACATCCCGTACTTCGGGCAAAAAACAGTTCCGAATTCAGGAAATAGCAGTCTTAAAACAGCATCAAAAAAGGGTTTTGGAGAAAAACTCATTCAAAATTCTGAAAAATTCGCACGAAAAGAAGCATTGGATTCCATGAAAAAATGGAATATCAAGTCAAAATATTACCTTTTAAAATAAAAGGAGTTGAAGAACACATTATCATGTTTAAAAAAACGAATAATGAAGACGTTGGTTCTAATATTGTTAATCTGTGTAACTATTAGTTGCAAAAAGGAAGTACTAAAAAGTGAGGTAATCTTGAAAAATGATATTTCAAACCCTCCTGTTTTACCTAAAGGTAAATCCGTTAGAATTGACTCCATCCTACTAACTTCTTTTAACAACAAAACACTTTTCAATTTTTATAAAGCGACTAACTACAGAACAATTTGGCAATCTGAGGATAGTAGAAAAATAATTTTAACAGAACTCCTTAAATCTGATGAGGAGGGATTAAATCCGGAGGACTACAAAGTAAAAACATTAAGTGATTTTGAAAAAAAATCAGCAACACTAAACGATTTTGATTTAGCCAAATACGACATTTTACTGACCGAAAGTTTTCAAAAATACATTTCACATTTGACAAACGGAACATTAAACCCAAGAAAACTATATAAAAACTGGGATTTAAAAGAAAACTACATTGACCTAAACGAGACTTTGACAAATTTACTGGACAGCGATTCCTTAGCAGACAAAATAGAACAATTGAAACCCAATCATATTGTTTACAAAAGATTAAAAAAAGCATTAAAACTGATTAATACCTTTCCTAAAGATGATTTCAAAGCGTTAAAAATCGCAGAAATAATTGCTCCAAACGATACCAATCCTTCCATAATTGATATTAAAAAAAGATTGACTTACTGGAAAGAATTGCAACCGCAAGACAGCTTAACGACTATCTATGACCCAGAAACCATACTTGCAATAAAGAAATTTCAAAATCGTCATGGTTTAGCTATCGATGGAATAATTGGACCTGCAACAATTTCCTCACTCAATTTTTCCAAAAAACAACGAATGCAACAAATTATAGTAAATCTTGAGCGCTGGAAATGGTATCCTAAAGAAATGGGAAAAGAATATATAATCATTAATATTCCCGACTACAGATTGACGCTAATAAAAGAGAAAGACACGTTGAGAACGCACAGAGTAATAGTGGGAAGAGCGAAAAGAAAAACACCAATCTTATCGTCTAAATTAACTCAGGTTGTCTTTAACCCAACTTGGACTGTCCCTCCCACAATTTTGCGGGAAGATGTTATTCCTGCCATTTTAAAAAACCGCAGTTATTTATCGGAATCAAATATTAAGATCTATGATCGCAATGGGAAAATCGTAAGTCCTTACGAATGGCAATTATCGCAAGCCAAAAGTTATCGTTATGTGCAAAGTCCAGGAACTTTTAATTCGCTGGGAATGGTTAAAATTATTTTTCCAAACCGCTTCTCTGTTTATTTACACGATACCAATCACAGGGATTATTTCGACAAAATAGATCGTTCGTTGAGTTCGGGTTGTGTCAGAGTTGACAATCCATTAGAATTAACAGAATATTTATTGAACGATGCCGTAAATTGGAATCTGGAAAAAATTACAACAATCTTGCAAAATGAAAAAACAAAATTTGTAAAAATCAAAAAAGAAGTTTCATTTCACCTACTATATTGGACTGCTTGGAGCGAAAACAACAAACTGATTTTCAGAGATGATATTTACAATCTAGATAATGATTTATACACTAAATTAAGAAATTGATTCTGTTCCAAATTTAGAAGCCCTTGACGGATGGTAAATAAAAAAACATGACTTGTTTTTTATGGCACTGATGATATCTTTAGACAATTCTACCGGCACAGCAGGACAACCTTGGCTTCTGCCTAACCTGTGATTATTTTTGATAAATGAATTAGAAACATAGTCGGCTGCATGCATCACTACACCTCTTGCTCTCGCATTGTCATTAACTCCTTTTTCCAGACCATCCAGTTTAAGTGACATCCCATGTTTACCATTATAAATTTCACCTGTGGCATAAAAACCTAAACTGCTTTTATACGATTCAGCTGAATTTGAAAAATTAGAAGCAAATTCATTTCCTGTATTTCTGCCATGTGCCACAAGAGAATGAAACAATATATCTCCAGTTAGTAGGTCAATTACCCAAAGTCTTTTGGTATTCGAGGACAAACTAAAATCAATTAAGGTGAGAATATCTTTCTTAATTAATCCTTTTTCTTTCAACGAATAATACCCTTTAAAAGCTTCAGCAAAACTTTCTGATTTAGGTAAAGCAAATTTATCAGAATGCAAATTATTGTAAGCCAATTCAATTTTAGCCTCAACACTAGATTCTACCGTTTTGGCATAAACTACTGGTTTAATATCACTTGGCTCTGAAATGTTTGTTTTGCTTGTAGAGAAAGAAAAAAGCATAAACAAAATAGTAGGAAATAGATTATAAATCATTGATTATCTTTAAGTTATAAATAAATTCGGGATTGCAAACTTACGTTAAAAAATCAAAATCGAAACATTTTTAACAAAATTTTAGTCCATTTATAACGTATTACTTGGTGAAATATTGAGTGAAAAATCATAAAAAACACAATTTCTATGTTAATTTTGTTATTTTTGTTTAGAATCAATCCCAATTTATGTCAAAGTTCCATTCGATAGCTATATTTTGTTTAATTTTCTTTAGTTATACTGCTTACAGCCAAAAAAAAACGCTTCAAGCAAAATCCATCACTGAAAATATAACAATTGATGGAAAGATAAATGAAGAAATTTGGGAATCTGCCTCAGTTGCTACCAATTTTGTAATGTTTGAACCTGACAACGGAAAACCAATAAGCAACGATAAAAGGACAGAAGTAAAAGTACTCTACGATAACAATGCCATCTACATATCGGCATTACTTTATGACAATGAACCTGAAAAAATTCAACGAGAAATAACAAAACGAGATGTTTTTGGGGTTTCAGATCACTTTTCTGTTTACATAAATGGATTTAATGACGGTCAACAAGATTTTAGGTTTTTTGTAAGTGCCGCTGGAGTTCAAATGGATTGTTTAGCTACAGAAGATCTTGAGGATTTTACTTGGGACGCCATTTGGGACAGCGAAGTAACAATAACTGAATTGGGTTGGGTTGTGGAGATGAAAATCCCTTATGCCGCTTTACGATTTTCGAAAGCTGACAAACAAACTTGGGGATTAAACTTCATGCGTGAAATCAAGCGCGATGTGCAAAAATATACTTGGAATAGGATTGACACTAAAATTGGCGCTGTTATTCCGCAAGCTGGAATTCTTCAAGGAATTGAAAGCATAGAAACTCCTACCCGACTTTTCTTAATTCCCTATACATCTGCTTACTATCAACAAAGTGATATTGGTTCTGACACGACTTTAAAAGCTGGGTTGGATATAAAATACGGTATAAATGATTCCTTTACATTAGATGCTATTTTAGTACCTGATTTTGGACAGACAAAATTTGACAATGCTATTTTAAACCTATTGCCTTTTGAACAAAGATTTGAAGAAAACAGACCTTTCTTTACAGAAGGAACGGATTTGTTTAACAAAGGAGGTTTGTTTTATTCGCGAAGAATTGGCGGTGCCCCAAGTACCGAACCAGCAACCGCAGCAAATGAAGAAATAACTAATTATCCTAGTACAGTCAATTTACTAAATGCAATAAAAATATCTGGTAGAACTCAAAAAGGTTTAGGAATTGGATTCTTAAATGCAGTTACTGAAAAAACTAAAGCTACTATTTTAAATAATTACACAGGTGACACTAGACAAGAAGTCATTGAACCTTTGACAAATTACAATATGTTTGTCCTGGACCAACGCTTCAATCAAAACTCTTCTGTGACTTTTGTCAATGCAAATACAACCAGAAACGGAGATTTTAGAGATGCAAATGTTGCGGCAGTATTGTTTGATTTAAACACAAAATCAAATACCTATAATCTATACGGTGACTTTAAATACAGCTCCATCAATACCATTGAAGACTATGATGGGTTTAAAACAGAAATTGGTTTTGAAAAAACAAGTGGGCAATATAGATACGGTTTTTCTGGAAAATATCTTTCTGAAAATTACGATGTGAATGATTTAGGCATCAATTTTTATTCTAATTATCACAATGTTTACGGACATGCAAGCTACAGAATAGTAAATCCAACCAAAATTTTTAATACTTTCAGATTAAATGAATATATAAATTTTGAAGTGGACAATACGTCTAAAAAATTACAAACTGGTGCTTTTGGGACAGAAATAAGGGCGACAACATTAGGGAATGATTCTTTAGAGCTTTTATTCGAATTAACACCCGTCAAAACATTCGATTTTTACGAGCCACGTGAGTATGGAAGATATGTATTTCTTCCAGAAAAAATGACCACCATTCTAAATTTCACCTCAAACGACAACAATCCTTTTACACTAATTATCCAACCTACATTTACAAAATACAATGAGAGTGGTAGAAATAATTATGGCTTTTATTTAGGTCCAAAATACCGATTCAATGACAAATTTTCTTTAGCCTTCGCATCTGAATACACCAAAATGAATAATGATCGTGGATGGGTTGCCTTTGATGACACAGAAATTGTATTTGCAGAACGCAATCGAGAAATTCTTCAAAACGATATTACTGGAAAATATTCCTTAAACAATAAAATGACCATCAATCTTACGGCTCGCTATTATTGGTCGTATTCTAAAAATCATGAATTCTTTACCTTGCAAAACAGCGGTTATTTAACTCCAAATACTAGCTTCGCACAAAATAAAGACAGGAATTTTAATTCTTGGAACTTCGATTTGTCTTATTCTTGGTGGTTTGCTCCTGGAAGCGAAATATCCATTTTGTACCGTAACTATGGATTAGAAAGAGCAAGTATAGTCGAAAAAGATTTATCTAAAAATCTAAAAAGTATTTTTAATAGCGACTTAACCAATGTGCTTTCCATAAGCATTCGCTATTTCATTGATTACAATGCCGTGAAAAATAAATTTTAATTTTTCGATCAAACTGTAACATTCAATTGAAAAGGGAGTCTATTAATTCAAACTATTCAGTGGATTGGTGATTGTTGCCTTTGAAGCTTTTTTGGTTTTTCTAAATTTTGCATCAATCACCAATCAATCAATCGTTTCATGAAAAATCAGTTATTACTTTGTTTTCTATTCCTATCTGCTTTTGGCTACAGCCAAAAAAAAGTCTTACAAACTAAATTCATTTCGGAAAAAATTGAAATCGATGGAAAATTAGACGAGAATACATGGCAAACAGCTGCAATAGCCAATGATTTCATCATGTTTGACCCAGACAATGGCAAAGCGATTCCAGAAAACAAGAGAACTGAAGTAAAAATTTTATACGACAATGACGCCATATATATTGGTGCCATTATGTATGATGAAAATCCTGATAAAATTTTAAAAGAAATCACCCAGCGGGATAATTTTGGTACTTCTGACCTTTTTGGTGTTTTTATAAATGGGTTTAATGATGGACAACAAGATTTTCAATTTTTTGTCAATGCAGCAGATGGCCAAGCCGATTGCATTACCACCGATACCAATGGTGAGGATTATTCCTGGGACGCCGTTTGGAAAAGCAAAGCCGTAATTACGGATAAAGGCTGGGTTGTAGAAATGAGAATTCCATACGCCGCATTGCGTTTTTCCGGTGAGAATAAACAAACCTGGGGACTTAATTTTTTCAGGGAAATTAGACGTGATCGTCATAAATACACTTGGAATTTCATTGATTCAAAACTGGGAACTTTCACCCAACAAACAGGAGTTTTAGAAGGAATTGAAAATATAAAACCTCCCACCCGACTCTTCCTTTTGCCGTATTCTTCCTTTTATGTAAATGCTAATGCACAACAAAAAACATACGGAACTCTCAAAGGCGGATTAGATTTGAAGTATGGAATAAACGATGCTTTTACGCTGGATATGATTCTTATTCCTGATTTTGGACAAACAAAATACGATGATCAAATTCTGAATTTAGGACCATTTGAACAACAATTTAACGAGAACAGACCTTTTTTTACAGAGGGAACCGATTTGTTTAGTAAAGGAAATTTGGTTTATTCGAGACGAATTGGGGGAAACCCAATCAATTACCCGACCGCGGAAGCCAATGAAGAAATTATTGACAACCCGGCAAGTATAAATCTTATCAATGCATTAAAGGTTTCCGGAAGAACCAAAAATGGATTGGGAATAGGAATATTGAATGCCGTTACCGAAAAGACTTCAGCATCTATTCGAAATAATGACACACAAGAAGTAAGAAAAGAAGTAGTCGAACCTCTTGCAAACTATAATGTTTTAGTATTGGATCAACGCTTTCGCAAAAATTCCTCAGTTGCATTTGTAAACACCAATGTGACTCGGAACGGAAGTTTTAGGGATGGAAACGTTACAGCTTTAGTTTGGGATTTGAATACTAAGAAAAATACCTATAACCTTTCGGGAGATTTTAAATACAGTTATATCAATGACGTTGAAGATAAAAAAGGAATTAATTCACAATTAAATTTCTCTGAAACCAGCGGAAAATACCGTTATGGTTTTGGTGGTAACATTGTTACCAAAGATTTCGATAATAATGATTTGGGAATCAATTTTGAAACTAATTATTACAGTTTATATGGTAATACGAGCTATAGAATCCTTAATCCAACTAAGGTGTTTAACAGCTTTAATGCCTACCTTAATCTTTACTCACAATTTCAAAAAGAAACGGGTAAAATTCAATCCAGTAATATCAATCTTGAGATAAATTCTAAAAACAAAAAAAATCACTTTTTTGGAATTGGGATTGATGCCAATGCGGTAGAAACATATGATTATTATGAACCAAGAACAGCCGACAGATACGTAATAAAACCAACAAAAATTGGAGGTTATCTGTATGTTTCCACTAATTATAATAATAGTTTTGCCATTGATGTAAATCCTTCTTATGCTTTTTTTGATGAAGCAGGAAGAAATTCCTATGGTTTTTCTATAGGTCCAAGATATCGTTTTAATGACAAATTATCGCTGAATTACAACTTCAATTTTTTCAGACAAAACAATAATAAAGGATATATTGACAGCATTAATGACGACATGAATTCGGCAACACCAAACACCATACTTTTTGCCAATAGAAATGTAATTACCTATTCAAATACGCTTTCTGGGAAATATTCTCTGAACAGCCAAATGACGTTTAATATTTCGTTGCGCCAATATTGGTCGTATGCCGAAAATAAAAATACTTTATCATTAGAACAAAACGGAAGACTCGCTGATTTTGCAGGATATACAACTAATAAAAACTCGAGCTTCTATTCTTGGAATGCTGATTTGTCTTATTCTTGGTGGTTTGCTCCAGGAAGTCAAGTTTCTGTTTTATATCGTAATAATGCTGGTGCCTTTGAAAGAGACATCAATAAAGAGTTTAAAGACAATGTCACTAATCTGCTGAATAACGATGCATTGAGCCATGTTTTCTCAATAAGTGTGCGTTATTTTATAGATTACAATCAAGTTAAGAATAAATTCTAAATGCATTAATTTTAAAAAAGACAACTTTCCACAACAAAATAATCATTATTTGTTATTGTTAGCCTCCGAATGTATAATAGTGATTTCCATTCATTCGAACATTTTTAGAAATGCTTTATCTTTGCTTAAAATAAATTTGCAATGAACAAAAAAGTAATTCTTATGATTTTGGACGGTTGGGGAAAATCTCCTGACCCTAAAGTATCAGCAATTGATAATGCCAATGTGCCATTTATTAACAGTTTATATAGAAATTATCCAAGCGCCCAGCTTCGAACTGACGGATTAAATGTTGGACTTCCTGAGGGGCAAATGGGAAACAGTGAAGTAGGACATATGAATCTTGGTGCAGGTAGAATTGTCTATCAGGATTTAGCCAAAATTAACCTTGCCGTTGCACACGACACTTTAGCAAAGGAGCAAGTTTTAGTTGACGCCTTTACTTATGCCAGAATAAACAATAAAAAAGTACACTTTTTAGGTCTGGTTTCAGATGGAGGTGTACACTCTCATACTTCTCATCTACGCGGCTTGATTGATGCGACACAACAACACGGATTACAGAAAGTTTTCGTTCACGCTTTTACTGACGGTCGTGATGTAGATCCAAAATCTGGTAAACATTATATTCAGGATTTACAGGATTATATCGCTAATACTTCCGTGAAACTGGCTTCGGTTGTGGGACGTTATTATGCAATGGACCGTGACAAACGTTGGGAAAGAGTAAAACTTGCCTACGATTTATTGGTCAACGGAATTGGAACTCATTCAACAAATGCAGTTACTTCCATCGAAGAAAGTTATGAGGTTAATGTAACCGATGAATTTATTCATCCAACGGTTATAGTTGATGAAAATGACAAACCATTGGCTACAATTGAAGAAGACGATGTGGTTATCTTTTTCAATTTCAGAACAGACAGAGGAAGAGAATTAACCGAAGCGCTATCACAACAAGATTTTCATGAGGAGAACATGCACAAGTTAAACTTGTATTATGTAACCCTTACTAATTATGACGAAACTTACCAAAATGTAAAAGTCGTTTATAATAAAGATAATATTACTGAAACTCTTGGTGAGGTTCTAGAAAAAGCGCATAAAAAACAAATTCGTATAGCCGAAACGGAGAAATATCCTCACGTTACTTTCTTCTTTTCTGGTGGAAGAGAACAACCGTTTATTGGCGAAAGCCGCATTTTGAAAAATTCTCCAAAGGTTGCCACTTATGACTTACAGCCAGAAATGAGTGCCTTTGAATTGACAGATGCTTTAGTTCCGGAATTGGAGAAAGAAGAAGTAGATTTTGTTTGTCTTAATTTTGCCAATGGTGACATGGTAGGTCATACCGGGATCATGAGTGCAGCGATACAAGCCTGTGAAGCAGTTGATAAATGCGTTGAAAAAGTAATTACAACAGCATTAGCGCACAATTATACGACTATTGTAATTGCAGATCACGGGAATTGTGAAACGATGATTAATCCTGACGGAAGCCCAAATACAGCACATACAACAAATCCAGTTCCAATTATTTTAGTGGACAAAGACTTAAGAGCGATTCATGATGGAGTTCTTGGCGATATTGCTCCAACCATCTTGGAATTAATGGGAGTAGAAAAACCTGAGGTAATGACTTGTCATTCTTTACTTTAAACAAAACCAACAACCAATATTTTAATTAAAAGCTACTCCATACGAGTAGCTTTTTTTATAAATAAAAGTTAAAATCTCATTATTGATAGTAATACTATTATATTTGCATAAAATATTATCAATTATGAATACAATACTATCCAATTTAAAAATACAAGTCAACGAGAAAATCTATGTGAAGGATCCAGAAACGTCTTCTTTGGGTAAAAAAATTGTAGAACAAAGTATCCTTTTGATAGACGAAATTGGATTCGATAATTTTACATTCAAAAAGTTAGGAGAAAAAATTGGTTCTAACGAAAGTTCCATTTATCGCTACTTTGAAAACAAACATAAACTATTAGTTTATTTATCCTCTTGGTACTGGAGTTGGATGGAATATAAACTAGTTTTTGCCACGACAAATATTGCTGATCCAACCGAAAAACTCAGCAAAGCAATCACTATCGTAACTGAAAAAGTTACTGATGACACAAACACAGAGCACATCAATGAAGCTATTTTGAATAAAATCATCATTGCTGAATTCACAAAAACAGTGCAAACAAAAGAAGTAGATCAGGAAAACAAGGAAGGTTTTTTTCTGATTTACAAAAGAGTAATTAATCGAATTGTAGGCATAGTAAAAGAAGTCAATCCAGAATATCCTTTTGCAAAATCACTAGTTTCTACTATAGTTGAAGGAAATTTGCATCAGCATTTTCTAATGGAACATCTAAAAACGATTACCGATTGTAATGAATCCGTGAGTACCACTGAATTTTACTTGAATCTTGCCAAAAATGTCCTTCGATAAACTAAAAAAACTACCATGACTCCATTAAGACGTTTTTACAACTTACTTCAATTAGACAAAAAAGATGTCTATCAAATATTTTTCTATGCCATTTTTGCCGGATTAATCAGCTTGTCACTTCCATTAGGAATTCAAGCAATCACGAACTTTATACAATCTGGAAGAGTTAGCGCTTCTTGGATAGTTTTAATTATTTTAGTGGTTTTTGGGGTTGCATTAGTTGGAATTTTATCTTTAATGCAACTCCGAATCACCGAAAATTTACAGCAAAAAATATTTGTTCGTTCCTCCTTTGAATTTGCTGCTCGCTTGCCAAAAATAAAAACAGATCAATTATACAATTCATATCCACCAGAATTAGCCAATCGTTTTTTTGATACGATGACCATCCAAAAAGGAACTTCAAAGCTATTAATCGATTTTTCGGCGGCTCTCTTACAAATTGCTTTCGGCTTGATTTTATTGTCTTTGTACCATCCGTATTTTATTGTATTTGGAGTTTTACTGTTTTTTCTTTTGTACTTTATATTCAAATTTTCCTATAAATCCGGACTGGAAACCAGCTTAAAAGAGTCTAAATTCAAATATAAAGTGGCTGGCTGGTTGCAAGAAATGGCTCGAAATAATTTCAGTTTCAAAAATGACCTCAACTATAATTATGGTTTACAAAAAAACAATAATTTGGTTAGTGATTATTTGAATTATCGCGAAAAACATTTTAAAATCATGCAAAGACAGTTCACACAACTGATTATTTTTAAAATCTTAATCACTGCAAGTTTATTGTCGATTGGAGGATTTTTAGTATTGTCCCAACAAATGAATATTGGGCAATTTGTAGCTGCAGAAATAATCATTTTATTAGTCATCAATTCGGTTGAAAAAATAATACTCGGACTCGAAACATTCTACGATGTACTGACTTCAGTTGAAAAAATTGGTCAAGTAACCGACTTGGAATTAGAGGAAGAAACCACGTTCAAAAGTGATACTTGTTATGCTAATATTTCATTGGAAACAGAAAATCTTAGTTTTAAATTCCCGGATTCAGACAAAGAAATACTGAGCAACATTTCCTTGAAAATTGAGCAAGGGGACAAAATTGCAATAGCAGGAGACAATGGTTCCGGAAAAACAACACTGATTCGAATATTGTCCGGTTTATTGCAGCCTACATCTGGTTCTTTTTTCATCAATGATGATACGTTCAGAAAAATCAACCTGAAACAATACCGCTCCCAAATAGGCAGCATTATTCAAGGCGAAACACCATTTGAAGGAACGCTGTTAGCTAACATCACCTTCAATGACAACTCGGTAAGCACTGAAGATTTAAGATGGGCCATTGAAGGCGTCCAACTTTCGTCATTCATCAAATCATTGCCAAAAGGTCTGGAGACACGCATTTTTCCGGAAGGAAAACAATTATCGTCTTCTAATGCACAAAAAGTGCTACTGGCCAGAAGCATCATCCATAAGCCAAAAGTGCTTTTTTATGAAGATCCAACAGACATGATGGATGAAGAAATAGCTAATGAAGTTATTGACTTCATCACTTCCGAAAAAAACAAATGGACGATTATCGTTTCTTCAAAAAATCCATATTGGAGAACCAAATGTAATAGACGAATCATTATGCAAAATGGGGTGATTCAACTTGATTTAAAAAATAATTAGTCATGCTAAATATATCTGATAACAAAACAAAACTGCAACCGTTAGACCGTTACGAGACCATTAAAAACTTGGCTAACAGACCGCATTACAGAATTTTAAATAAAATTATAGCTGGTGTTTCAATAGTAGCTTTAGTGGCACTTTTTCTCCCTTGGACACAAAACATTTCAGGAACTGGAAGTGTAACAACATTAAAACCGGACCAAAGACCACAATCTATTCAGAGTGTGATTTCTGGCCGACTTGAAAAATGGTATGTCCAAGAAGGTGATTTTGTCAATAAAGGCGATACAATCCTGTTTATCTCTGAAATAAAAGAGGATTATATGGATCCTAATTTAGTGGAAAACACTAGAAACCAAATGAATGCCAAGAAACAATCTTTACAATCGTATGGTTCTAAAGTAAGTACACTTTCCGGCCAAATTCAGAACATTGAAACGGAAAAGGTCTTAAAACTGGAACAAGCACAAAATAAAATTAAACAATCTCTTTTAAAAATTAAGAGTGACAGTATGGATCTTGTTGCTGTAAAAACCCAGCTGAGAATTGCCAATACACAATACGATCGTTCCGTTCAGCTGAATAAAGAAGGACTAAAACCACTTACTGATATTGAAGAAAAAAGACTAAAATTACAAGAAGTCGAAGCTAAAATTATCACGCAGGAAAACAAATACTTAACCAGCAAAAACGAATTTATCAACGCCAAAGTTGAAATAAACAGAATAAGCGCTGAGTATGCAGAGAAAGTTTCCAAAGCGAATAGTGATAAATACACAGCACTCAGCAGTCAATACGACACTGATGCCCAAGTAAACAAACTCGAAAATCAATATGCAAATTACAGCATTCGTAATGGAATGTATTATATCAAAGCATCGCAAAGTGGTTATATCAACAGGGCGTTGCAGTCCGGTATTGGGGAAACCATAAAAGAAGGAACGCCAATTGCAACCATAATGCCATCCGAATATGATATAGCGGTAGAAACTTTTGTAAACCCAATTGACTTGCCTCTATTAACCAAAGGAGAAAAAGTTCGGGTTTGGTTTGATGGATGGCCAACAATTGTATTTTCAGGATGGCCTGATATGTCTTATGGAACTTTTGGTGGAGAAATTGTTGCTATTGAAAATTTCATCAGTGAAAATGGGAAATACCGCGTATTAATCGCTCCCGATAAAAAAGAAGCCAAATGGCCGAAACAATTAAGTATAGGAGCCGGAGCGCAAACTATTGCTTTGTTAGATAACGTTCCAGTTTGGTTTGAAATTTGGAGGACATTGAACGGATTTCCGCCAAATTATTACAAACCAACGACCAAAACCACAAAAGAAAAGAAATAATGAAACATGTATTTTTAGCGCTTTTATTCTTTGGTTTTTCTGTAACTGCTCAAGAAATCGCATCAAAAGAACTTACCTACACCGAGTTTCTGGGGTATGTGAAAAAATACCATCCGCTGGTGAAGAATGCCAACTTGGAAATCAATAAAGCACAAGCTAATTTGATGATGGCTCGTGGTGGATTTGATCCAAAAATTGAAGTAGATTTCAGTAAAAAACAATTCAAAGACAAGGAATATTATTCCATTTTGAACAGCAGTTTCAAAATCCCAACTTGGTATGGAATCGAGATTAAAGCTGGATTTGACAATAGTGAAGGTGTTTATTTGAATCCCCAAAACACACTTCCAAATCAAGGATTAACCTCGTTGGGCGTAACGGTTCCGCTTGGACAAGGTTTGTTTATTAATCAAAGAATGGCTGATGTTCGAAAAGCAAAAATGCAAATACAATTGAGCCAAGCAGAAAGAAAACTGCAAGCTATTACAGTTTTATATGATGCTTCTTTGGCTTACTTTAATTGGAAGAAAAACTTCAATGAAGTGCAATTGTATGAAGAATACAACAAGAATGCACAAATTAGGTTCAAAGGAATTCAGTCGTTAATCCAGCAAGGTGACAAACCTGCAATTGACAGCGTTGAAGCGGGAATTATTGTAAAAAACAGAATCCTGAATCTGGAAGACTCCAAGCTTAAATTGGCTAAAGCCAAATTAGAACTTTCTAATTTTCTTTGGTTGGAAAACAATATTCCATTGGAAATATCCGATGAATTGATTCCCGAAACGCAATTGGAATTTACGATTCAGAAAAGTTTAAAAACGAATGATTTATTGAATACAAATTTCTCCATTACCAATCACCCAAAAATCAATGCATTGCAAAGCAAGATTGACATGCTAAATGTGGAAAAAAAATTAAAGGCCAATATGCTTTTGCCAAAAATTGATGTGGGTTACTCCTATATTTCAGAACCCAGTTACATTGATAATTATCAATTTGAGGATTATAAAATTGGATTGGATTTTTATTTCCCTTTGTTTCTTAGAAAAGAACGCGGAAGTTTGAAACTGGCGAAGTATAAAGTACAGGAAACTGAATTTACATTGGATTTAGAAAAAGTACAACTGACCAATAAAATAAATGCACAAAGGATCGAAATTGAATCCTTGCTAAGACAAAAGGAACTAATCAAAGGTTTGGTTCAGGATAATCTCACGATGTTAAATTCAGAGGAAAGATTATTTTCTTTTGGAGAAAGTTCCTTATTTTTAATTAACACCAGAGAGAATAATTTAGTCAGCGCACAACTTTCAAAGATAGCTTTGGAGAACCGTTTTTACATTTCAAATTCAGAGCTTTTTAAAATAATGGCTAATCCGGATTAAATAATTTATAAAATTGTACTTTTGCAAACTGAAAATTCGAAATTATGATTATAGTAAAATCACGTGAAGAAATAGAATTAATGCGCGAAAGTGCCTTAATCGTATCAAAAACATTAGGAATGATTGCTTCTGAAATAAAAGAAGGAGTTACGACTTTATACCTGGATAAATTAGCCGAAACATTCATTCGTGACCATGGAGCTGAACCAAGTTTTCTTGGATTATATGGTTTCCCGAATTCACTTTGCATGAGTCCAAACGCACAAGTAGTTCATGGAATCCCAAACAATACACCTTTAAAAAGTGGTGATGTAATCTCCGTAGATTGTGGCGCATATAAAAATGGATACCATGGCGATCATGCCTATTCTTTTGAAATAGGTGAAGTCGCTCCTGAAACAAAAAAATTATTGCAGGTAACCAAAGAATCTTTATATGTTGGAATCCGCGAATTCAAATTAGGAAATCGTGTAGAAGACGTAGGAAATGCAATTCAAAAATATACAGAAGCGCATGGTTATGGCGTTGTTCGTGAATTAGTAGGTCATGGCGTAGGACAAAAAATGCATGAAGATCCTGAAATGCCTAATTATGGTAAAAAAGGAAGAGGAAAACTTTTTGTAGAAGGAATGGTTGTCGCTATTGAACCGATGATTAATATGGGAACCCGAAACATCAAACAATTAAAAGACGGCTGGACAATCCTTACTGCCGATGGAAAACCAAGTGCCCACTTTGAGCATGACGTAGCCATTATTGATGGAAAACCGGAGATATTATCGACTTTTGGATACATCTACAAAGCATTAGGAATTGTTAGTAATGAAGAAGATGAGTTTAGAGGAGAACCGCTGGTTTTATAAACACAGATTTCATAAAGAACATGATTTAAATTAAGTTAAAAAATAACTACTTTTATAAAAAAATAACACAATGAGAATAAAACTTCAAAATATTGGAATTATTGAAGAGGCAGATATTAATGTTGATGGAATTACTTTAATTGCAGGTCAAAACGATTCTGGGAAAAGTACTATTGGAAAGGTTTTGTATTCTATTGTGAAAGGATTTAATTTAAATGAAAATATTTTTTACGAAAATAAAAACAGGATTGTTTCTTATTATTATCAAGATATACTAAAAGAATTAAAAAAGAACTGGAATGAAGATATATCTGAATATCAAACCAAAGAAATAAACGATATATGGATCAATCAAATTGATATGCTAGTTTCAAAAGACCCAATTCCTGATGAGATAAAAAAATCAATCCTAGATAAAATATCACGTTTAAAAAAACAATTCAAAAGTAAATACAACACTATTGAGCAAAAGCAGGACGAAATTGAAAGATGGATAAGTACTGAAACATCTACATTATATAACATATTTAATACTCCTAAAAAAGAATTCAAAATAGAAATTGAAGATTTATTGGGAAGTACTATAATTGAAGACCGTTATAAAAATATTAACACTGAATACATTTTTCTTTCTTTAGATAAAAATTTAGAAACATATTACAAAGAAGCATATTATATCGAAAGTCCTTTAATTATTGATGAATCTTTGCAAAGATTTGTAGGTAAAGACAATTTTCAAAGCTACTCTAGAAGTCGTCAAGAAGAATTAGCGAAATCTTTATCAAATCCTATACAGGTTAATACATTAGATTATTCCAATATATACAATAAAGTTTCTGAAATAATAAATGGAGAAATCACTATAGACTTATTAGATGGAGTCCGTTATAAAAAAAACAATCAAGATATTGCAATTAAAAATACAGCTGTCGGCATCAAGAGCTTTGGTATAATTCAATTATTATTAAAAAACAATAGACTTAACAACAGAACTTTACTAATAATTGACGAACCTGAAGTACATTTGCACCCAATTTGGCAAGTAAAATTTGCTGAAATCTTAGTTATTTTATCTAAAGATTTCGATATTCCTATGGTATTAACTTCTCACAGTCCCTATTTTATTGAAGCATTAGAGGGTTTTGTTAAAAAATACAAATACGAAAAGTCAACTAATTTTTATTTTGCAGAGAAAAATGAAGATGGTTTGTCTTCTAAAATTATTGATGTAACAAAAGACATTACTCCTATTTTGAGTTCAATTTCCGGTGCTTTTTATAAAATTCAAGATATCAATGATGAGGATTAACGATATTCAAGAACACTTTCAAAATAATGTAACTAAGAAAACCTTACAAGAAATTTCTTGGTATCAAGAAAAGATAAATGAAGTTTTAGTCACAAAATATCTGATAAATTCACAAAAATTAAGTTTTGATTTTGACACAATTAATCCGAAAGTAAAAACTAAGGACACGACTAGTATCGAAATAAAAACTGCTGACACAGTTTATTTTAAGGACGAAAAGGTGATTTTTGTTGAATTCAAAAGTAGTGCTATAAAAAAAATAGAATTTAGATTAAAAGCCACTGAAAGTATCATTTCATTTTACAATTATATTTTCAAAAATGGATTTACGGAACAAATGCGTTTTCCGAATGACACTTTCCAAATCTATTTTGTCTATAACCAAAATTGCACTCCTGCAAGATTACAAACGTTTTCATTAATGGAAAAGGAATTAAACATTGAATATAAGCACTTTTTCTCAAAACTTAAAGTTATCGACAACAATAAATTTAAAAGCACATTTGGTATCTAACAATGAAAAAACTATTTAAACTTGTACTCAATACTATTCCGCGTCCTATACTTATTCGCTTAAGTTATGTGGCACGACCAGTTCTTGCATTTGCCTTGAAAGGAACTACATTCACTGATCCTATTGACGGGAAAAGTTTCAAATCGATGTTGCCTTATGGATACGAAACACAAAGAAATAATGTGCTTTCCCCAAGTACACTTTCTCTGGAAAGACATCGTTTATTGTGGTTGTATTTAAATAATGAAACTGACTTTTTTACTTCGGCAGCAAAAAAGAAAGTATTGCATTTTGCGCCAGAACAAGCTTTTTATAAATTGTTTAGAAACCAGAAAAATCTGGACTATACTACAACAGACTTATTTTCACCTCTTGCTGATGTGAAAGCTGATATTTGTAATTTACCTTTTGAAGACAATCAATATGATGTTATTCTGTGCAATCATGTTTTAGAACACATTCCGGATGACACGAAAGCCATGCAGGAATTGTATCGGGTTTTGAAGCCAGGTGGAATGGCTATTTTACAAATTCCGCAGGATTTATCCAGAGCAACAACTTTTGCCGATGATTCCATTACAGATCAAAAAGAACGCGCTAAAATCTTTGGTCAATACGATCACGTTCGTATTTATGGCCGTGATTATTTTGACAAATTACGAAGCATTGGGTTTAAAGTAATTGAAGAAGATTACACAAATAAAATTGCACCTGAATTAGTAGAAAAATATTGTTTAGCCAAAGGGGAAATTATTCCGGTTTGTTTTAAATAATTTACACTATAAAAAAACCTGCTAAAGTTAATTTTAGCAGGTTTTTAGTTTATAAATTGAGTTGGTTTATTTTTTTTCTGGCATCAACATTCCAATTACTTTATCTTTTGTAAGATATTTTTTTGCAATATCTTGAATATCTTTAGCCGTTACTGCGTTTACAGTTTCTTCAAATTTCAAGACTTCTTCAGCGCTACTTCCATTGGTGTATGATCTAGTGAAATTAGACAACCAATATCTGTTTTCTTTACTGTCTTTTCTAAAATCAGCTAATTCTCCTTCTTTAAATTTAGCCACATCTTTTTCATCTGGTCCTTTATCGATAATATTTTGAAGTTCTTTTAAAGCAGAAGCTGTCAATTTTTCAGCATTATCTGGTCCACATGGGAAACCAATTGTAAAACTGTACGATCCATTTGGAACTTTATTCATGCTTCCTCTTGCAGAAACACCATAAACACCGCTTTCATTTTCACGCAATTGCTCGATTAGTTTTATAGTCAAAACTTCTCCTAATGCTTGCATACTCATCGCATCTTTTGCAGAATATTTTGCATCTCCATAATACATGATCGTTACGTTACTTTTAGGGTCTGTTCCTTTATTAACGACTTTTTTCAAATCTCCTTTTAGCATTCTATAACCTAAATCTACGGCTTTCTCTTTTTTATCAGTCGCAGGTAAAGACGCTAAATATTTAACAGAATACGCTTCTAAAGTTTTATCATCAATGTTTCCAACGAAATAAAACTCAAAATCAGCAGCATTGGCAAAACGCTCTTTGTATTTTTTGTACGCTAATGCATAATCTGTTTCTCCCCAAGTTTTTTCAGAAGGAATCAATCCATTAAATCTAGGATTCTCTTTATTCAAATACGTATAAAACTCTTGTTGAAAATAAAAACTAGGTTGTGAAGCCATATTGTTAAAGAAAGCCGATTGCTTTTGTTTGTAGCCTTCAAAAGCGGTCACATCCATATTTAAATCTGTGAAATAAGCATGCGTCATTTGGAACAAATATTCTAAATCCTTCGGAGTAGAATTTCCTCTTAAACCTTCAGTTGTTCCACCTATATATGGGTTTACTCTTGCTATTTTACCCGTCATGAATTTATTGATATCATTCAATTTCAATCCTGAGAATCCGGCTTCCGCCAAGGCTCCGTTAGCAAATTGAACTTTTTTCATATCCTCATTAGAGTATAAATTAGTTCCTCCAAGACTAACCGCCTCAAAAAGAACCTCATCATTTTTGAAATCTGTATTCTTATACGTTACTTTCACACCATTGGACAATACTAATGTTTTTGTTCCAATTTTAGCATTACTTTCACGACTAACAATCGTACCTGGTTTAACTTCGTTTCTTATCAAACTTGTCGCAACGGCAGCATCTTCATAAGGCTTAATATCATCAGTATTAATTTTCAAAGCATCAAGAACTTGTTGTTCTGTCACTTTTTTCAAACCTTCTTTTTCAGGGCCAGTAAGAATAATGACTCGGTTGTCTTCTTTTACGTAATCTTTAATTAAGCTATTTACATCCTTTAAATCAATCAAAGGCATCAATTGTTTCATCGTTTGATACGTCCATTCAATTCCGGGAACTGGTTCTTTTTCTAAGAAATTAGCTTGGTATTCTCCAACAAAATTAACTGAGTTGGTTTTATCTCTGTCGTTGTATGCTTTTTCAATAGAAGCAAGAAATTCTAATTTTGAACGATCTAATTCACCTTGTGTAAATCCAAATTTCTTAGCTCTTTCATTTTCAGTTATCAATACTTTCAAAGCACTTAATTGCTTATCTTCTTGAGACATTGCCACAGACTGATACGCTTTTTTATTTCTGGCAAAAGTTCCGCCATAATACGAATATCCATAGGTAAATGGAGGTGTAGCTGAATTTGTAAGTTCATCCAAGCGCGTATTTAAAAGCGTAGAGAACAATCCTTCAACAATATAATTTTTGAAATCTCCAATATTCACGATAGGTTTTGGAGCTCCATAATCTTTGTAAATCAATTGTACTTGAGCACTTGAAGCTTCTTTATCACTTTCAACAGCTACAAAAGTTTCCTTGTGATTAGGAACGTCATAAAATTTTCTAGGTTTTTCTTTGGTTGGATTTTTATAACTTGAAAAATGAGAAATGATTTTCTTCTCCATTTCTGCAACATCAATATCACCAACAACAATTACGCTCATCAAATTAGGACGATACCAATCTTTGTAGAAATTAATTAACGATTGGTGTTTAAATTTCTCTAAAATTTCTTTTTGACCAATTGGCAAACGCTCTGCATAGTGTGACTCATGCATCATTTTTGAAATGTAGCGGCCCAACATTCTTTTTTGAGCACCTAAACCCAATCTGTATTCTTCTAAAACTACGCCTCTTTCTTTATCGATTTCTTCTGGTGTCAAAACGGTATTAAAAGCCCAATCTTCAATAATTTGAAATCCTTTTTCTAATTTTTCAGGACTGTCAGATGGAATTGGTAAAAAATAAACCGTTTCATCAAAACTGGTATACGCATTTAAGTGTTGCCCAAACTTTACACCAATACTTTGCAAATAATCAACTAATTGATTTTTAGGAAAGCGCTTGGTTCCATTAAAACACATGTGCTCCATAAAGTGAGCCAATCCTTGTTGGTCATTCTCCTCAAGGATAGAACCAGCATTGACAACCAGCCTAAGATCTACTTTTTTTTCTGGTTTGGCATTTTTCTTGATGTAATAGGTTAAGCCATTTTCAAGCTTGCCTGTTTTTACACTAGGATCAAAAGGAATTGCCTTTGAATAATCCATTTGCTGTGCAAAAACAGCCAATGGAAACAGCATGATTCCGAGTACTAAATTGTTGATTTTTCTCATAGGGTTAGATATATTTGAAGTAAAAATAATAAGATAACTCCTAACTTTTAAAAATATTGTATTTTGATTAACAGAAATTACATACAAAATATATTTACTCTTTGAATTACATTATCGGATAAAAACGGGGAGTATTCCTTATATTTACAAAATCTTTAAGCGCTGCAAAATGATAAAATCTTTTTTTAAAATAGTCTTCTTTTTTCTTTTTGTATTCACAGCTAATTCTTCCTCTGCACAAGCAGAAAAAGAAGTAGCCGCGCCTTACAATATCAAAACGATTTCTTTTTTACAAAGTGATCGAAATGTGATTCTAATTTTTAAATTAGGAGAAGGATTTCAATTGCAGTTTGATGACCTTTTTGGCAATGAAGCCAATTATTATTACGAAATAATCCATTGCGATTACAACTGGGTTCCTTCTGGAATTCCAAAAAACGAATATTTACAAGGTTTTGACAATCAAAGAATCCAAAATTACACTAATTCCTTCAATACATTACAAATCTATTCGCACTACAAATTATCAATTCCCAATCAGTTTACACAGCAGTTGCGAATCAGCGGAAATTACATCATTAAAGTTTTAGACGAAAATAAAGAAGTGGTATTTTCCAGAAAATTCATTTTATGTGAAGATCTTGTTACGGTTCCAATGCAGGTGAAGCGAGCACGAACAGTCAGCAATATAGAACTGAAACACAATTTAGAATTCTCTATAAAATCAAGCCTAATTACATTTCAAAATCCAATGAAGAACGTTAAAGTAGTCTTGCTTCAAAACGGACAATTTAACACTGCCATAAAAAATGTGGTCCCACAATATACCATTGGAAATGAATTGATTTACAAATATGACCCTGAAACACAATTTTGGGCAGGAAATGAGTTTTTGTTTTTTGAAAACAAAGACATACGATCCGCAAGTAACAACATCGCTCGTATAGATTCTAATACGGCAATTTATGGTTCTTATTTATATACCAATGGCGCACGAACAAATTTCCCTTATTCATTTACCCAAGATGTTAATGGTGATTTCGTTGTTAATAACATCAATGCCACTAATCCTGAAATCGAAGCAGATTATGTTTGGGTTTATTTTAGCCTTTCTGCCCCTACTTTTAGATTGAAAAAGAATATTTATGTTGGTGGAATGTTCAATAATTACAACCTTACCCCAGAATACAAAATGGAGTACAACTCCCAAAAGAGCGTTTATGAAAAAGCTATTTTGGTTAAGCAGGGTTTTACAAACTATAAATATATTGTTGCTGATGACAAAGGAGTTATTGACTATGAAAATGCAATTGACGGAAATTTTTATCAAACCGAAAATGACTACACCGTACTCGTTTATTACAGAGAAAACACAGATCGATACGATAGAGTTGTTGGGAAAGGAATAGCAAATTCCTTAAATATTACCAACTAAAAAAACTTTTCAAAAATTTAGCAAAACGAGTTCAATTTTTTGTAAATTTGTAAATAATAAACACATATTCATCCATTTAATCATGGTTTCTCAAATAACAAGAGGTATAAAAATTTCAGTTTTGACTAGTTTTGAAGGAACCTACTTCAAAAACTACAAGATTCACTTTGCCTTTAGTTATGTAATCACAATTGAAAATCACAGTAAAGATTCTGTTCAGCTGATTTCTCGCCATTGGGAAATCTTTGATTCTCTAAATGCAATAGAAATAGTTGATGGAGAAGGCGTAATTGGAAAAAAACCAGTTTTAAAACCGGGTGAATTTCATACCTACAGTTCTGGCTGTTTACTTTCTTCGCCTTATGGCGCCATGAAAGGATATTTCAACATGATTAACTTCACCTCTACAAAGAACTTCAAAGTTATCGTACCTACTTTTAGGTTATGTGCGCCTTTTGCTTTGAATTAGAATTTATCTCTTTTTTTTAGTAGCTCATCCAGCTATTCATTTCAAGTTTTCGTCGCCTCATTTATTTTTTTCTAAGTAAAATAAGGAGCTTCTAAAGTCGCTCTTATTTCACAAGAAAAAATATAACGAGACTACAAAAAGCTTTACATTTCTATCTGGGCTAAAACGCAACAATCTAAACCATCCCTTTTAGTTTACGCCAAAAAATGTCTTTTTTCAAACAATCCTTCGTACTTTTGTGCAATATTTAAAAACACATTACAACCATTTCTAATTTTATAACTTTATAAATATGTTAAAAGGATTTTTTCATGTACCAAAAGCGGTGAACGAACCAGTAAAAGGATATGCGCCAAATTCACCGGAAAAAGCAGCTGTTCAAGCCGCTTACACAAAAATGTGGAGTTCTAAAATAGATGTACCCTTATACATTGGAAACAAAGAAATTAGGACTGGCAACACAAAAAATATGACCGCTCCGCACGATCACAAACATATCGTAGGAACGTATCATCTTGCTGAAAAAGCACATGTTGAAAAAGCGATTGCAAATGCATTAGAATCAAGAACAGCGTGGGCAAATATGGCTTGGGAACAAAGAGCAGCTATTTTCCTAAAAGCAGCTGAATTGATTGCTGGACCTTACAGAGCAAGAATAAATGCCGCAACGATGATTGCGCAGTCAAAAAATATCCATCAAGCCGAAATTGATGCCTCTTGTGAATTCATTGACTTTTTACGTTTCAACGTAGAATTTATGACTCAAATTTACGGTGATCAGCCTAATTCAAATTCGGATATGTGGAACCGATTAGAATACAGACCACTGGAAGGTTTTGTATATGCTATCACTCCTTTTAACTTCACTGCCATTGCGGGAAATCTTCCTGCAAGTGCTGCCATGATGGGGAATGTCGTGATTTGGAAACCAAGCGACAGCCAAGTTTTCTCAGCACAAATCATTATTGAAGTATTTAAAGAAGCAGGTGTTCCTGATGGCGTTATCAACGTTGTTTTTGGAGACGCTTTGATGATTACCGATACTGTCTTGGCAAGCCGTGATTTTGCCGGAATCCACTTTACAGGTTCAACACATGTATTCAAAGATATTTGGGCAAAAATTGGAACCAATATTCATCATTATAAAACATATCCAAGAATCGTAGGAGAAACCGGAGGAAAAGATTTTATTATCGCACATCCAAGTGCAAATCCGAAGCAAGTTGCAACAGGAATAGTTCGTGGTGCTTTTGAGTTTCAAGGTCAAAAATGTTCAGCAGCTTCAAGAGCTTATGTACCACAAAGCTTGTGGCCAGCAGTAAAAGAACAACTTATCACTGATACAAAATCAATGAAAATGGGTTCTCCAGAAGATTTTGGAAACTTTATCACGGCAGTAATTCACGAGGGTTCTTTTGATAAATTGGCCGGTTTTATTAACCAAGCTAAAAAAGACGCTGATGCAGAAATCATCGTTGGTGGTAATTATGATAAATCTGTTGGTTATTTTATTGAACCTACAATTATTGTTACGACAAATCCACATTATTCAACCATGGAAACCGAATTATTCGGACCTGTAATGACGATTTTCGTTTACGAAGACGAAAACTGGTCAGCAACTTTAGAGCTGGTTGATACCACTTCAGAATATGCGTTGACAGGTGCAGTTTTTAGTCAAGATCGTTATGCCATTGAGGAAGCAACTACCAAATTGCAAAATGCAGCCGGCAACTTCTACATCAATGACAAACCAACCGGAGCAGTTGTAGGAATGCAACCTTTTGGTGGTGCAAGAGCATCAGGAACGAATGACAAAGCGGGTTCAGCATTGAACTTATTGCGTTGGGCTTCCCCAAGAACAATCAAAGAAACTTTTGTTACTCCAGTTGATTACAGATATCCATTTTTAGGAGAATAAAGATTCTGGATTGCAGAATAACAATTTGTGATTTATAATTTAAACCCCACAAGAATTCAAATTATTTTGAATTCTTGTGGGGCTTTGTTTTGAATGTGATTGCTTCGTTCCTCGCAATGACTTATACTGTAAACTTCAACGGCAAATGCACCACTTTCTTCGTTTCAAAGAATTCATCCTCGAAGAAATCAGCAAGATTATATTCAGTTGCTTTTGGGAAATCCTTTAATTCTTCGGTTAAATCACCCCCTTTTAGATACAGAATTCCGTTTTTCAATTCGTGTTTGTTGTTCTTTTTGATTTTGGTTTTCACCCAAGAAACAAAATCTGGCATGTTCGTCACGGCACGACTCACAATAAAGTCGAAATCTCCTTTTACATTTTCAGCACGCATTTGCTCGGCTTTTACATTTTTCAATTCCAATCCTTCGGCAACAGCCTGAACCACTTTTATTTTTTTTGCAATGACATCAATCAAATAAAAACGCGTTTCGGGAAAAAGAATCGCCAATGGAATACCAGGAAATCCTCCGCCAGTTCCAACATCAAGAACATAAGTACCTGGTTCAAATTTTATGATTTTGGCAATTCCTAAAGAATGTAAAATATGTTTGGTGTACAAAGCATCAATATCTTTTCTCGAAATAACATTGATTTTTTCATTCCAATCATGGTATAAAAAATCCAATTTTTCAAACTGTTCTTTCTGAATATCAGTTAAATTAGGAAAATACTTAAGAATCTCGTCCATCTATTAATTTTTTAACAAAAGTAATACTTTAGAGTTAAAATATTTATCTCAATTTTGTATATCCAAAAATTTATAATAATTACCTTTGAACTTTATTAAAATTATATGAATAATAATGCTCCAACATTTGCTAAGCAAGATAGCCTAAAGTTTTTTAGAACACTTAACTCACGGGTTAACAATTACTTCAAAGAAAACAACATCCAAAAGACCGGCAATTGGAAACTATATTTGAAAACTATAATTCTGTTTTCTGTTTTTCTTGCGCCTTATTTTTTAATTCTGACACTTGGTATGCCATTTTGGGCACATCTTCTGTTGACAATAGTTATGGGAATTGGAATGGCTGGAGTAGGAATGAATGTGATGCACGATGGAAATCATGGTTCTTATTCCAATAAAACTTGGGTCAACAAATTCATGGGTGGAACTATTTATGTTTTGGCAGGAAATGTATACAACTGGCAAGTGCAACATAATGTTTTACACCACACCTACACAAACATTCCGGGTCACGATGAGGATTTAGATGCCGGACGTGTTATCCGTTTTACTAAAGAAGCAAAATGGTATAATTTCCACCGTTTTCAGCAATATTATTCTGTATTCTTATACGGATTACTAACTTTCAACTGGGCTATCACAACTGATTTCAAACAGATGAGAAGCTACTTGAAAAGAAAATTATCTTACGGAGAAGCGAAAAGCCCAAAAATACTTTGGACGACTTTAATTATCACCAAAGTAATTTATGTTTCTATCTGGATCGTATTACCAATCGTTATTGGAATCACTTGGTGGAAAGTATTAATTGGTTTCTTCGTGATGCATTACACTGCTGGATTAATTCTAAGTGTTGTGTTCCAATTGGCACACGTTGTTGAAGAAACGACTAATCCATCTCCAAATGAATTAGGTGAAATGGACAATACTTGGGCTATTCATCAATTGTTTACCACTACGAATTTTGCTCCAAAAAACAAAATCGTAAACTGGTACACTGGTGGATTAAATCACCAAATCGAGCATCATATTTTCCCAAACATAAGTCACGTTCATTATGGCAAAATTGCCAGTATCGTAAAAGAAACTGCGCAGGAATGCAATTTGCCGTATTACGAATACAAAACAATGCGAAGCGCCGTTATTGCTCATTTCAAGCATTTAAAAGATTTGGGAATGAAACCGGAACTTACATAATTAAACGAAACATAACATGTTGTAGAGATGTACCGCAGAGCATCTCTACCATGCATCTTTACAATAATAAATAAACTAACTACAACCTATTACAATGAATCCATTATCCGATAGAATTAACAATCTAGCTACATCACAAACACTAGCAATGGCAGCTTTGGCCAGAGAATTAAAAGCACAAGGAAAAGATATCATCAGCTTAAGTTTAGGCGAACCTGATTTCAATACACCAGACTTCATCAAAGAAGCAGCAAAAAAGGCAATTGACGAAAATTACAGTACTTATTCTCCAGTAGAAGGATATGCTGATTTAAAAGAAGCAATCTGCAGAAAATTCAAAAGAGATAATAATTTAGACTACAAACCATCTCAAATTGTAGTTTCAACAGGAGCAAAACAATCCTTATACAACATTGCACAAGTAATGCTGAATGATGGTGACGAAGTAATTTTACCAGCTCCTTACTGGGTTTCTTATTTCGAAATTGTAAAATTATCCGGTGGAGTTCCTGTAGAAGTTCCTACTTCTGTAGATACGGATTTCAAAATCACACCAGAACAATTAGAAGCAGCGATTACACCTAAAACAAAAATGATGTGGTTCAGTTCTCCTTGTAATCCAAGCGGATCTGTTTATAACAGAGAAGAATTAACGGCTCTTGCAAAAGTGTTAGAAAAATACCCTCACATATATATAGTTGCTGACGAAATCTACGAGCACATCAATTTCTCAGGGACTTTTTGCAGCATCGCATCTATCCCAGGAATGTTAGAAAGAACAATTACCGTAAATGGAGTAGCAAAAGCTTTCGCTATGACAGGATGGAGAATTGGATATATTGGCGCACCAGAATTCATTGCTAAAGCCTGTACAAAAATTCAAGGTCAAGTAACCTCAGGAGCAAATTCTATCGCACAACGCGCTACCATTACAGCAGTAGATGCTGATCCAAGTGTATTGAAACACATGGTTGATGCCTTCCATAGCCGTAGAGATTTAGTGGTAGGATTATTAAAAGAAATTCCAGGAGTAAAAATCAACGTTCCTGAAGGAGCTTTTTACGTATTCCCAGATGTTTCCTCTTTCTTCGGAAAAACATTGAAAGGAACCGAAATCAAAAATGCAATGGATTTATCAATGTACCTTTTGGCCGAAGCTAACGTAGCAACGGTAACAGGTGACGCTTTTGGAAATCCTGACTGTATTCGTTTCTCTTACGCAACCAGCGACGAGATCTTGAAAGAAGCATTAAAAAGAATCAAAGATGCTTTGGCACTATAGTCAAATCTCATAAAATCGAAAGTTAGAAAGTCAAAAATCCAACTTATAATACCATCAAAGCCTCAAGATATTCTTGGGGTTTTGTTGTTTTTGGGCGTGACCACAAGGGTCGGGCTATCCGTTGCAATCTTTTTATTACCTTCGCTATCGCTGCGGGAATAAAAAGGATTTCCACTCCTATCCCTCATGCAAAAAAATAAAACCATAAAACATGAATTTTGAAAACCTATTAAACACAGAAAAAATAGTTAAAGACTATTCAGAATTAAATCTTGATTTTAATCAATCTTATCTAAAATCGTATCCTATTTTTATAGACTATTTCAAAAGTTTAGATCAAATAAAATATGAAAATTTAGTTATTTCATCTCATTTTGTTTACGGCTGGATGCCAACAATTCTACATTTGGGAGAAATTGAAATTGAGAGAACAATTGACATTTTAAATAAAACTAAGACGAATCAGAATTTATCATATGAGGATATTGAATTAATTAAAAAAAATATTAATAATTCAATGGTTGGAACTTCAAAATTATTCCACTTTATAAATCCTGAAAATTTTGCAATTTGGGATAGTAGAATTGTTCGTTATATCACAGGAAATAAATACTCTTATGGAATTGACAAACATGAAAATTATATTGAATACAATTATATCTTAAAAAATGTTGTTTGTGCAAACCATAATATTCAAGAAATTTTAAAAGAATTTAAAACAAAGTTCAATCATCCAATAAGTGATTTAAGAGCTATCGAACTTATTATTTTTGAAATTGACAAAAACAACAACTAATCATAAACTTGAAACTTCAAAAAAATGAAAATATTGCTTCTCGGTTCAGGCGAATTAGGAAAAGAATTTACAATCTCCGCCCAACGCATCGGACAAACCGTAATTGCGGTTGACAGTTACGAAAATGCGCCCGCCATGCAAGTTGCCCATGATTTTGAAGTTATCAATATGCTGGATGGTGACGCTTTAGATAGTATCGTTGCCAAACACAAACCTGATTTTATTGTTCCGGAAATTGAAGCCATCAGAACCGAGCGTTTTTATGATTACGAAATGCAAGGAATTACCGTAGTTCCCTCTGCGAAAGCGGCAAACTACACGATGAACCGCAAAGCGATTCGGGATTTGGCTGCCAAAGAATTAGGATTAAAAACTGCTGATTACCGCTACGCCACAACTGCTGAAGAACTGCAAAAAGGTGTTGAAGCCGTAGGAATGCCTTGTGTCGTAAAACCATTAATGTCATCGTCCGGAAAAGGACAATCTACCATAAAAACGGAAGCTGATATTGAAAAAGCATGGAATTATGCCGTTGAAGGTTCCCGTGGCGATGTGGTAGAAGTTATTGTAGAAGCATTTGTCAAATTCAATTCGGAGATTACTTTATTAACGGTTGTCCAAAATAATAATCCGACACTTTTTTGCGCGCCAATTGGCCATAGACAAGAACGTGGCGATTATCAAGAAAGCTGGCAACCCGCCAGAATATCCGACAAGGATTTATACGAAGCACAAGACATGGCCGAAAAAGTAACTGAAGCTTTGGGTGGCGCAGGACTTTTTGGAGTAGAATTTTTCTTGGCTGATGACGGCGTTTATTTCTCGGAATTATCTCCTCGTCCGCATGATACTGGAATGGTAACATTAGCTGGAACACAAAACTTCAATGAATTCGAATTGCATTTAAGAGCTATTTTGAGTTTGCCCATTTTCGAAATTACATTAGAAAAAGTGGGAGCAAGTGCTGTAATTTTAGCTTCAGAAAACTCAACAAACCCGACTTATTCCGGCATCGAAAACATTGCTTCCTTACCTAAAACTGATTTCAGAATCTTTGGAAAACCAAGTTCAAGACCGTATAGAAGAATGGGGGTAGCTTTAGTCAATGATACTTTAGAAACTCCAATTGAGGAAGTGGTAGAAAAAGCGAAAAAAGCAGCCAGTTTAGTTACCGTAAATTCGTAATTTACTATCTATAGTATTGTCAAGTCGAGCGCAGTCGAGACTAACCGTTGAGTCTCGACTGCGCTCGACTTGACAAACGTCTTTAGGAAACGACATTGATTCCCCATTACTTTTTAAAAATGCGAAAGTTCGTTGGAGTCATTCGGGTATTTTTTTTGAATAATCGTGTAAAATAAGAATAATCATCGAAGCCTAATTCCGTTGCAATTTCATTAACGGTAAACTTTTTATCCATTAGCATGCGTTTCGCTTCGAGTATAATTCTATCTGTAATTACTTCGGTTGTGGTTTTTTGCAACATTTCATTGCAAATTCGGTTCAAATGTTTTAAAGTAATAGCAAGTTGCGAAGCATAGAAAGAAGGTGCTTTTTCTTTTTTAAAATTATGTTCTAAAACCAATTCAAATGTTTTGATTTTCACATTATACGAATGGGCTTCGTGGAGATGTGTTTCACTATATTTTCTGGCAATTTCAATGTGAATGATGTCTAACAGATTCATGATTTTATCCTGTTTCAACAGCTGATTTGCCTGAGTTTCTAAAATTAAACTCTCAAAATAAGGGAGAATCAATTTCGATTCGGTTGCATCAAAAAACATTTCTGGCTTATTGTCCACTGAAGAATAAAAAGGATAATCGCCAATGGTTTTTTGTCCAAAATAAAGATTATACATTTCCTGCGAATAGAAAATCACAAAACCTTCTACATCATCGGATAAATTCCAATGGTGCATTTGTCCGGGTTGCAAGAAAAACATACTTCCCGGCTGAATCGTAAATACATCAAAATCGATTTCATGCGTTCCGGAACCTTTCGTAAAAAAAACCAGAACATACGAATTATGGCGGTGTGGTTCCTCAACAAAACTATGGTCGATTAAGTGATTTTTAAAAGTATTAATATACAAATCACTATTCACTGAATTACAGTTAAACCGCTGGATGTTATAAATCGGATATTTTTTCATCTCGCTCTAAATGTCTTTATTGTGCTATAATAAGCGAATATAGAAAACATCCATGACATGAATAAGAAATACCTTTGATAAAAATAATAACGATGTCAAATTCTATTGTACACATCCTGAATAATGATTGCCCTCACTGTCTTAAAGGCAAAGTTTTCAATGAAAAGAATATTTTCTTAAACATTGGATTTCCTAAAATGAACCAGTATTGCTCGAATTGCCAGTTTAAATTCGAAAAAGAACCTGGTTATTTCTTTGGTGCCATGTATGTCAATTATGGTTTAACAGTAGCGCAAGGTATAGCGACATATGCTGTAGCCCAATTCTTCTTTATCGAAAATTTTGATTTGAGAATCATTCCAATTATTGCTGTTGTCATTATTGCAATGTCTTCTTTCAACATTCGTTTTTCCAGATTATTGTGGATTTATATGTTTAAAAATTATTCGATATAAAAAAACGAGTATCTTAGCTGAAGTAAAAATTTAATCATTTATGAAAAAGTTACTATACTTAGCTATTTTGTTCTCTGCAACACTTGCAAGCGCTCAGGATAAGAAAGAAGAACCAAAAAAACCTCAAATTGTAGAAGCTTCGTGCGGACAATGCCAATTTGGGATGGAAGGACACGGTTGCGAATTAGCCGTTCGCATTGACGGAAAATCCTATTTTGTTGACGGAAGTTCTATCGACTCTCATGGAGATGCGCATGCCAGCGATGGTTTTTGTTCTGCAATTAGAAAAGCGGAAGTGGTTGGTAAAGTGGTTGACAATAAATTCAAAGTCACCTCATTCAAATTACTGCCAAAAAAATAAAAAAAGGGCTTAAAGAAATTTCTTTAGGCCCTTTTTAATTATTTCGTTTTCATGCTCATTTTCAGATTGATATTCTCAAAACTCGAAACATCAATTACTTCTTCTAAGTCTACATCAAAAGAAATTTTTATACTGTCACCCACCATTGTTACGGGCAATTGATTGGATATTTGTGAAGAACCTACAAAAATATTAGGATAATCTTTTACTTTAAAATAATAAAAACTATTCCCATTTTTCACATCATTCTGGATTCGGGTCACCACTGATTTCAGCGATTTTTTATTGGAAACACTGTTCGGATTTATTTTATTATCAGCCATATTATAGACGTTTTTAAATGAAGTCAACGTTTCTCGCATCGTATTGCCTACGCCCACAATCGTATAATCTGAGATGGCAACCATTGCAAACATTTTAACTAATCCACCGTCATCTTTAAGTGTCATTACATACGTGGGAATGTTATTGATATTATACGGAATAGGCAACGAAGCCTTATAGCCTTTTTCCTGAACCTTCCCTTGTGCGGAGCTTTGAGCAGCAAATTCTGTCGCGCCTCCTTGCTTATAAAAGGTAGTTTCTTTGGTTCTGGTATCCACCAATACAAAACCTACTGCTGATTCTTCTTTCCCTACAGAAGTCAATCCCGTATACCAATAGGATTTATTGTCTTTTCCGTACACCAATGTCAATCCTTCCGTGATTTGAAGTTTATCCGCATTAGAAAAATTCCAATACCCGTGAACATATTCTCCCCTATCGTTCAATTGATCTTCTATGAAATCCAAAGGCTGAATTCGATCTACCCATTTTGGTGTTTCAGCAATCGAATATTCATTTATAGCTCCAGATTGGGCATCAACAACAATAACACCAGTCGCTTCTTTTCCTGAGAAACCAATTTTTTTCACATATTTAGTGACAATCCAAAATGGATTTCCAGCATCATCAATTTCAAAACTAAAATCAGCCAAACCAACCGTAGCGTTTCCATTAAAATAAACATGTCTATGAATATCACTTTGAAAATAAGCCCCTTGCTGGTACTTAATCTTAATGGCTTTCCCTCCTACACTCTGAACTAATTTCACATCGCGTTCATTGGTTGCAGAAACCATAACATATCCCGCAGTTCCTTCTTGGTTATTGAACCATTTTAAAAAACCAGAATGCAATAATGGAGCAACCCAATACAAGTTGTCATTTACCTTTTGGATACAAAAATCCCCTAATTCTACCTGACTTCCCAAAGCTGGTTGTGAACCTAATATTTTTTCACCCAAAAGATGCGCTAACTCCTCATCGACCACACGGATTTTATCAATAGAAATTGGAGCAATATGATTGGTTATTTTTTGACCGTTTTTAACCTCACCTATTAATTTTTGGTACGAATCGCTTCTGAACATTTTTAAGCTTGTTACAAAAGGAAGCGCGATACAATACACTAAAAGTATTCCTGCCAGAATATACAAAACCTTGCTCGGTCTGGAAACAATCTTGACTTGCTTCGTTTGCTGTGAAACAATAAGTCCCAAAGAAAATAAAATCCCAAGAATAACTAATAACAACAAAACAATAGCAAAACCCGTAAATCCATAATTAATAACCGGCAGGTTGATGTAAAAAAGGAAAAATCCAAAAAGGAGTAGAAAAACAATTGAGAAGATTTTTTTCATGATATTCAATCTTTATATATTTCAACATTAGTCTTTAATCCTTCTAAATGTTACACTAAAAAAGTGTCAATTTTAAAGAAAACAGGAACCCTATTTACAATACCGCAAAAAATAGTATTTTTGCATCCCGATTGAAACTAATATTTCAATCCTTACATTTTTCAATCTTTAAATTAGACACATGAAAGCATACGTATTTCCAGGTCAAGGCGCACAATTCACAGGAATGGGTAAAGACTTATATGAAAATTCTGCTCTTGCAAAAGAATTATTCGAGAAAGCAAACGAAATTTTAGGTTTCCGCATCACAGACATCATGTTTGAAGGAACTGCCGAGGAATTGAAAGAAACCAAAGTGACACAACCGGCAGTTTTCTTGCATTCGGTGATTTTGGCAAAAACGCTTGGTGAAGATTTCAAACCAGAAATGGTAGCGGGACATTCATTGGGTGAATTTTCAGCTTTAGTAGCAAATGGCGCTTTGTCTTTTGAAGACGGATTAAAACTGGTTTCACAACGCGCTTTGGCAATGCAAAAAGCCTGCGAAATAAAACCATCTACAATGGCAGCAGTTTTAGGATTGGCTGACAATATCGTAGAAGAAGTTTGCGCTTCTATCGACGGAATTGTAGTAGCAGCAAATTACAACTGCCCGGGACAATTAGTGATTTCAGGAGAAACATCAGCAGTAGAAAAAGCATGTGAAGCGATGAAAGCCGCTGGTGCAAAACGCGCATTATTGTTACCTGTTGGAGGTGCTTTTCACTCTCCAATGATGGAACCGGCTCGTGAAGAACTGGCTGCAGCTATTGAAGCAACTACGTTTTCTGCTCCTATTTGTCCGGTATACCAGAATGTAACGGCAAGCGCAGTTTCAGATCCGGCCGAAATTAAGAAAAACCTAATCATTCAATTGACAGCTCCAGTAAAATGGACGCAATCTGTACAACAAATGATAAAAGACGGAGCAACTTTATTTACTGAAGTAGGTCCTGGAAAAGTATTGGCAGGACTGATTGGAAAAATTGATAAAGAAGCAGTTACTGCGAATGCATAATTAGCATTTAGTGTTCAAAATAGTATCCTCATAAACTCTTGTTTATGAGGATTTTTTTTATCTTTATAAAATG
The DNA here is from genome assembly GCF_030010285.1 of Flavobacterium sp. XS2P24. Taxonomy (NCBI): domain Bacteria; kingdom Pseudomonadati; phylum Bacteroidota; class Flavobacteriia; order Flavobacteriales; family Flavobacteriaceae; genus Flavobacterium; species Flavobacterium sp. XS2P24. The sequence goes on along the minus strand of NZ_JASCRU010000002.1, from coordinate 129,654 downwards.
AGTTAAAATCAATTTTAATTTTTAAAATGAAAAAAATGAAAAAAGCACTTTTAGGATTAGCATGTATTGCAACTTTAATGACTTCTTGCAAAAAAGAAACAAAAGACGAAGTAAAAGAGGCTACCGAAGCCGTTGGTAATGAAATGGAAGAAGCTATAGACACAGCAGCTGTAAAAGTGGATGCTGCAGCTGATTCTACCAAGGTTAAAGCAGGAGAAGTTCTTGAAAAAGGAGCTGACAAAATGAATCAAGCCGCTGAAAAATTGAAAGAAGCAGCAAAAAAATAATTTTAAAAAAAGGGCTGTTAATGACAGCCCTTTTTTTATTTTCTAATTTTCTGTTCCCATTTCCAGGCACTAGCCATTGCTTCTTCAAGCGTGGATTGTGACGTCCATCCCAGAACAGTATTGGCTTTATCCGTATTGGCGTAAGCCGAAGTAATATCTCCTTCTCTACGTCCTACAATTTTGTAAGGCAATTTTTTACCGCTTACCCTTTCGAAAGTATGTATCACTTCTAAAACAGAACTTCCGGTTCCCGTTCCCAAATTAAATGTTTCTACTTTGGCAGTATTTTTTTTGTTCAATAAGCGTTGCAAAGCGATTACATGGGCTTTCGCCAAATCTACTACGTGAATATAATCGCGTACCGCTGTCCCATCTGGAGTTGGGTAATCATCTCCATAAACTGCTAATTCTTTACGCAATCCAAAACCAGTCTGAGTAATAAACGGCACTAAATTTTGAGGAACTCCAATAGGCAATTCTCCAATTTCAGTGGATGGATGCGCCCCAATTGGATTAAAATAACGCAATAAAATTGCATTCACATTGGTTACTTTGGCAGTATCAGTAATGATTTCTTCTCCAATTTTTTTGGTGTTTCCATAAGGGGAAATTGGCTGCTGTACTGGCGCATTTTCGGTAATTGGCATTGTTTCAGCTTGACCATAAACCGTACAAGAGGAACTGAAAATAAAATTCGCTTCTGTTTTTTGCTGTAATTCCTGCAAAATATAAACTAATGCATTGATGTTATTTTCATAATACAACAATGGATTTTCTACGCTTTCGCCCACTGCTTTTGAAGCTGCAAAATGAATCACACCTGAAATATCATGATGTCTTTTAAAAAAGTCTTGAACCTTATCCTTTTCGCGCAAATCTAACTTTTCGAAAGCAGGAATTTTTCCGGTAATATTCTGGATTCCATCCAACACACTCAATGATGTATTCGATAAATTATCTACAATTACTACTTCAAAACCCTCATTTTGTAATTCGACAACAGTATGCGAACCAATAAAACCCAAACCTCCTGTAACTAATATTTTCATGATTACTTTTTTGTACAGACGCGATTTATAGCATCTCTTAATATTTATACCACATAAAAAAGACGCAATAAATTGCGTCTTTCTATTATTTTAAAAACTCTAAAACGCTATCCGTAATGAATTTAATTTGTTCATCATCTAATTCTGTATGCATCGGTAAGGAAATAACTTCTTTAACCAACTGATTGGTAACTGGGAAATCTTCCTCTTTATATCTGGAATCCAAATATGCTTTTTGCGAATGCAATGGAATTGGATAATAAATAGCACATGGAATTCCTTTGTCCAACAAATGTTGCATCAAACCATTTCTGTCAGCATCAACAATTCGCAATGTATATTGATGAAAAACGTGACAATCACAAATATCACAAATACTTGGTGCAATTATATTTTTATGTCCTTCAAAAGCAGTTGAATATTTTCTGGCTGCATCTTGTCTGGCTTTACTGTACTCGTCTAACAAAGGCAATTTAGCATTCAAAACAGCTGCTTGAATACTGTCTAAACGTGAATTTACACCTACGACATCATGGTGATAACGTTCGTACATTCCGTGGTTTACAATTCCGCGAAGTTTGTGGGCCAATGCATCATCATTTGTAAAAATGGCTCCACCGTCTCCGTAACATCCAAGGTTTTTGGAAGGAAAAAAGGATGTAGCCCCTAAATGTCCAATCGTTCCTGCTTTCTTTTTTGTTCCGTCAGAAAATTTACAATTGGCACCAATCGCTTGCGCATTATCTTCAATAACATATAAATTATATTCTTTGGCGATAGCCATAATAGCTTCCATATTGGCGGCACGACCAAACAAATGTACTGGAACTATTGCTTTTGTTTTTGGCGTAATCGCTTTTTTAATTCCTTCGATAGAAATATTCATGTTATACATATCCACATCGACTAAAACTGGTGTCAATTGCAGTAAAGCAATAACTTCTACTGTCGCTGCAAAAGTAAAATCGGCAGTAATTACCTCATCTCCTGGTTTTAAATCCAATCCCATCATAGCAATTTGCAACGCATCGGTTCCATTAGCACATGGAATTACGTGTTTTACGTCAAGATATCCTTCTAAAGATTTTTGAAACTGATGAACTTGAGGCCCATTAATGTAAGTATTTGTGTCCAGAACCTGCTGAATAGAAGCATTTACAGTGGTTACAATTTTATCATATTGACTTTTCAAGTCAACCATTTGGATTTTTTTCATTGAAATTTTTGTTAAAGTTCGAAAGTTTATGGTTTCCAGAAACCACAAACACTTTCTTAAAACGAAGAACAAAAATAGTTATTTATGAGTTTAAACCAATGCAACCCACATTAAAAAACGATATTATTCCAATGAAATAAAAAGTGGATTCCTGACAACCAAAATTTATATATTACTGCCGAAACAAAAAACCTAAAGAAAACGTATTTTAGCCCAAAATTTCAACGATGCTTTTTCTCTATAATCTAATTGTTCAAATAGCTGGTTTTTTATTAAAAATCGCAGCTGTTTTCAGCCCAAAAATGAAACTTTTTGTAGAAGGCCGCAAACTGGTTTTTCCTTTTTTGGAACAAAAAATAAAACCTATCGATAAAACAATCTGGTTTCATGCTGCTTCCTTAGGCGAGTATGAGCAAGGCTTGCCCGTAATTGAAAAAATAAAAGAGCAATTCCCTTCTCACAAAATTGTACTTACTTTTTTTTCGCCTTCGGGTTATGAAGTTCGGAAAAACAATACCGTTGCAGATGTTACGGTTTATTTACCTTTGGACACCCAGAAAAATGCTCAGAATTTTTTAAAAATCGTTCATCCAGATTTGGTATTTTTTATTAAATATGAATACTGGCCCAATTATTTATACGAACTCAAAAAACGGAACACCAAAACCTATTTAATTTCTGGAATTCTTAGAAAAAATCAACTGTTTTTCAAATGGTACGGCGGCTTTTATAGAGAAGCATTAAATACATTCACTTACTTTTTTGTACAAAATGAAACTTCAAAAAAATTACTGCAAGAAGTAGGCAAAACGAATGTTTCGGTTTCTGGAGACACCCGATTTGACCGAGTTGCCGCAATTTTAGAAAAAGACAATTCCTTGGATTTTATTGCTCAGTTTAAAAACAACACATTAACGATTGTCGTGGGAAGTTCGTGGCCGAAAGACGAAAATTTATTAGTGGATTTCATTAATTCGAATACATTAAATGTCAAATTTATAATTGCGCCACATAATATCAAAGAAGAACAAATTCAACAATTAAAAAATAGCATCACCAAAAAAATCGTTTTATTCTCTGAAAAAGAAGGACAAAATCTCGCTGATTTCGATGTTTTTATCATTGACACAATTGGGATTCTGACAAAAATTTACAGTTATGCGGATATTGCATATGTGGGCGGTGGTTTTGGGAATCCCGGAGTTCATAATTTACTGGAACCGGCAACCTTTGGCGTTCCAATACTCATTGGCCCCAACTATTCACATTTTGCAGAAGCAACAGCATTGGTAAATATGGAAGCTTGTATTTCTATCAACAATAACAAAGAGCTAGACGAAGCATTTAAAAACCTCATCCAGAACGATGACATCAGGCACGAAAAAGGACATATGTGCAGCACTTTTGTACAAATGAATAAAGGAGCTACAGCCATTATTCTGAAACACATCTTGAATGATTCAATTTAAACCGTTAGTAATTTCTGATATCGAAACGATTGTGTCCATGATGCAAGAGTTTTATGCGATTGATAATTATCCTATTGACATTGATGTTTCCAAAGCTTTATTTCGGGAATTTATTTCCAATGAAAATCTGGGAAAATCATGGCTCATTTTATCCGATAATGAAATTGTAGGCTACGTTATCCTAACCTTTGTTTTTAGTTTTGAATACCAAGGAAAAATTGCTTTTTTAGACGAATTGTATTTGACCGAAAAAACCAGAGGCAAAGGAATTGGAAGTAAAACCATTGCATTCATTCAAAATGAAAGTCATAAACTATCGTTAAAACTTATTTATCTGGAAGTGGAACAACACAACGAAAAAGCACAAAAATTGTACCTTGCGCACGATTTTGAGATGCACAACAGAAAATTGATGCGATACAAAATCAAATAAAATTACACCCTAAATTTAATACCATGAAATTTTTAAAACTATTCTTATTATTATTTGTCATCCAGATGCAAGCGCAGCAGGGCGGCATGTGGATTCCTTCACTTTTGAAAGGAATGAATGAAACAGAAATGAAAAATTTAGGCATGAAAATGTCTGCGAAAGAGATTTACGATGTCAATCAATCGAGCATGAAAGATGCCGTTCCGCATTTTAATGGCGGTTGTACCTCTGAAGTTATTTCTCCAAAAGGATTGATTTTAACGAATCATCATTGCGGATTTTCACAAATTCAATCGCACTCTACGGTAGATCATGATTACCTGACTGATGGATTTTGGGCTTACAAAATGGAAGACGAATTGCCTAATAAAAACTTAACCGTCGCTTTTATTGTAAAAATCGAAGATGTGACCACATTAGTTTTAGAGGGAACTGCTGCTCTAACCAGCGAATCAGAAAAACAAAACAAAATTCAAGAAAACATTACGGCACTTACTAATTCTTTACCAAAAGAAAATTGGCAGGAAAATAAAATCCGTACGTTTTACGAAGGCAATCAATACATGCTTTTTGTAACAGAAACTTTTACCGATGTACGATTGGTAGGTGCTCCGCCTTCCTCAATAGGGAAATTTGGTTCTGATACTGATAATTGGGTTTGGCCGCGTCATACGGGAGATTTTTCATTGTTTAGAATTTATGCTGACAAGAACAATCGTCCAGCTGCGTATTCGAAAGACAATGTTCCTTACACCCCTAAACACTTCTTGCCGATTTCACTTGACGGCGTAGCCGAAGATGATTTCACATTAGTTTTTGGTTATCCAGGAAAAACAAATGAATATTTACCTTCTGTTGCGATTGAGCAAATTGTAAACGAATTAAATCCGGCAAAAATCGAAATCAGAGACAAAGCCTTGAAAGTGGCTGATGGCTTCATGAGAAAAGAAAATGCCATTAAAATTCAATACGCCTCTAAATATGCCAGAATTGCTAATAATTGGAAAAAATGGATTGGTGAAACCCAAGGATTAAAAAAATCAAATGCCGTTGCTATTAAAAGAGAATCTGAAAAAGCCTTTCAGCAAAAAATAACAAAAGCAGGCAAAGAAAAAGAATACGGAACACTTTTAGTCGATTTCGAAAAAAACTACGCAGAAATAGCCCCATACGCTTCCGCAAGAGATTATTTTACAGAAGTTGTGCAACTTAACACCGAATTATTAAGTGTTGGTTACAAATTGTATCAGCTAGAGCAAGTTTACAAAACCAAAGGAGAGCAATCTTTTACTGACCGAAAAAACAATTTGCTAACTGGTCAGGAAGCTTTTTACAAAGATTTTAATGCTACTGTTGATGAAAAAGTTTTTGAACAATTGATTGAATTGTATGCTGCCAAATCTCCAAAACAATTTTTACCACAAAGTTTGATGAATGTAAACGCTAAAAATTTAGCTTCGGAAATTTACAGTAAATCCAGACTTAAAAATTATACTGGTCTGAAAGAATTATTAACTGGCGATACGCGAACCGTTTTAACGAGTTTAAACAATGATCCAGGTTTTCTGTTGGTAAAAGAATTAGCTGATAAATATTTGAAAGAAGTCGCGCCAAAATACGACGAAATCAATTTAAAGATTACTGCGCTGCAACGCACGTACATGAAAGCGCAATTGGAATTGAACAAAGACAGCCGAATTTTTCCAGATGCCAATAGCACATTACGAGTTACTTATGGAAAAGTAAAAGGATACGAACCTAAAGACGCTACTCTTTATACGCCAATAACTTATTTAGATGGGGTAATGGAGAAATACATTCCCGGAGATTATGAATTTGATGTTCCAGCTAAATTGTTAGACTTATATAAAACTAAAGATTACGGTCCATATGGTGAAAACGGAAAAATGCCAGTTAACTTTATTGGCACAAATCACACCACAGGAGGCAATTCAGGTAGCCCGGTGATAGACGCAAACGGAAACTTAATAGGGCTTAATTTTGACAGGGTTTGGGAAGGAACCATGAGTGATATCTATTATGACCCAAGTATTTGTAGAAATATTATGGTTGACATACGCTACGTCCTGTTTATTATGGATAAATATGCTGGTGCAAAAAACTTGATAAGTGAGCTAAAACTGGTTCACCCCAAGAAAAGCAAACCTCTGAAAAAGAAAAACTTAAAGTAAAACCAAGGACTCAACAACGATATAAAGCATTTATTAATTATTTAGCTGGATTGGCACAATAATTGTTATTTGTTTCGGCGTTGACAAAAAATATTATTTTTTAAAAAAAAAATAAAAAAATATTTTACATATTAAAAAATTTATATCTTTGCCACGAATTAATAATTAACCTTTTATATTAAATTAAGATGAAAAAAGTATTTTTAAGTTTAGCTGCTGTTGCTGTTTTGACTGTTGTATCATGTAAAAAAGCTGACGCTCCTGCTGAAGACGCTGCTGCTGTTGTTGATTCTGCTGCTGCTGTAGTTGATTCTGCTGCTGCTGTAGTTGATTCTGCTGCTGTTGTTGTTGATTCTGCTGCTGCTGTTGCTACTGAAGCTGCTGCAACTGCTACTGAAGCTGCAAAAAAATAATTAGAACTCAAATTCTAAAAATTTTAAAGCCATCCGCTATGCGAGATGGCTTTTTTAATTTATGACATTTCCATTCTTTTAAGAATAGATATACAAATAAAAAAGAGAGTCGCGAAAATTAAATTTTCACGACTCTCTTTTTTTTATTTACGAATTAATTTAAAAACCTTTAATCAGAAAAAATAAAATCATTTCCTGAGAAATCCAACACCTCTGAATTTGATCCATATCGAACAATTTCATCGATTCCTTTTTGCAAACGTAACGAAGTGGTATATTTTCTACTTGTAGCAAAATGATTCCCTTCCAGCATTAATTTAAAATAAAATTTCCCGCCGGAAGATTTAAATTTTAAAAAGTCAGCGGTTTCAATTGTCGCTTTAAACTTTTCAATATCTTCTTCGCACTCAAACTTGAGCTCATAACTTAAACTCGTAAAAACAACTTTCCCTTTTCTGGAAGTAAAAACAAATTTATACTCATCATTATACCTTTTACTAATTACGAAAGCGCCCATTGTTTATTAAAATAACAAAAATTAAAATTACAAATCACAAAAAAAGTTGATATTGGTTTCGACAGATTTAGTTTTATACAAAAACCATAAAAACAAAAAAAGCCTCTTCAATTGAAGAGGCTTTAGTACTCAGAGCGGGACTTGAACCCGCACGAACATTGCTGTTCACTGGATTTTAAGTCCAGCGTGTCTACCAATTTCACCATCCGAGCATTATGTGGTGTGGAGCGAAAAACGGGGCTCGAACCCGCGACCTCGACCTTGGCAAGGTCGCGCTCTACCAACTGAGCTATTTTCGCATTTTCAATTCTTAGAAAGAACCGCGATACTTGTTCTGTATTGCGGATGCAAATTTAGGACATTTATTGAATTACACAAGCCTTTTTCATAAAAAAATCACACATCAGGGTTAACATTCTGATAACGTAATCTTTAAAATAAAATAAATTATTTTCTGGTCAACATTCTTTTAATTTCATTGAGTTTCATCAGCGCTTCCATAGGCGTAATGGTATTTATATCCAGACTTATAATCTCTTCTTTGATTTCTTCCAATAAAGGATCATCCAGATTAAAGAAACTCATTTGCATTTCGTCTTTAGCGGCTTTAATTCCGTTCAGCGCATCGCTGGAATGATTTTTTTCTAATTTCTTCAAAAGCTTTTGCGCTTTCAAAATTACAATTTGGGGCATTCCGGCCATCTTCGCCACATGTATTCCAAAACTATGCGCACTTCCTCCTTTTACTAATTTTCGAATAAAAAGCACGGTATCTTTCAATTCTTTGACGGCCACATTATAATTCTGAATTCTAGGCAATGATTCACTCATTTCATTCAACTCGTGGTAATGCGTTGCAAATAATGTCTTTGGTTGCGAAGGATGTTCGTGTAAGAATTCAGCAATTGCCCATGCGATGGAAATCCCATCATAGGTGCTCGTTCCTCTTCCAATTTCATCCAAAAGCACTAAACTCCTATCGGAAATATTATTCAAGATAGAAGCCGTTTCATTCATTTCGACCATAAAAGTAGATTCTCCCATCGAAATATTATCGCTCGCTCCTACTCTGGTGAATATTTTATCTACAATTCCCATTCTCACGCTGTCTGCAGGAACAAAACTTCCCATTTGAGACAAGAGTACAATCAGCGCCGTTTGACGCAAAATAGCGGACTTTCCAGACATATTTGGACCCGTGATCATAATCAACTGCTGCGTTTCTCTATCCAAGAAAACATCATTGGCTATGTAAGGCATACCAACAGGCAATTGTTTTTCGATAACAGGATGCCTTCCGTTTTTAATTTCCAGTTCGAATGTTTCGTCTAGTTCCGGACAGATGTATTTATTTTCGATAGCCAATTGCGTAAAAGAACACAAACAATCGAGTTGCGCCACCAGATTAGCATTCATTTGAACTGGCTTGATATACGTAGCAATCCAACCGACTAATTGTTCGAATAATTCTACTTCTATTTTATGGATTTTCTCTTCTGCACCAAGGATTTTAGTTTCATATTCTTTTAATTCCTCCGTAATATAACGTTCCGCATTAACCAAAGTTTGTTTTCGAATCCATTCCGCAGGAACTTTATCCTTGTGCATATTCCTAACTTCGATGTAATATCCAAAAACGTTATTAAAGGATATTTTCAATGATGAAATTCCCGTCAGTTGTGATTCTCTTTTTTCGATTCCTTCCAAGAATTCCTTACCAGAAGTTGATATAGCACGTAAATCATCTAACTCAGCATTGATTCCTTTGGCAATAGCATTTCCTTTGGCAATAGCCACAGGCGCATCTTGATTCAAAACGGTTTTTATTTTTTCACGCAATAATTCACAACTGTGCAAACTATCGCCGATTACTTTCACTGCTTCTTGCGGACTTTCTAACGCCAAGGTCTTTATTGGAATAATAGCATCCAATGATTCTTTCAGATAAACCACTTCGCGAGGCGATACTTTCCCGGCTGCAATTTTTGAAATCAAACGTTCCAAGTCTGAAATTTGCTTGATTTGATTCTGAATATTTTTCAGCACACCCTGATTTTCTTTTAAATAAGAAACCACTTGGTGACGGCTTTTTATTTTAGCACTGTCTTTCAACGGCAATGCCAACCATCTTTTTAACAAACGACCACCCATTGGCGAAAGCGTTTTATCAATAACATCCAGAAGCGTCACCGCGTTTGGATTGTAACTGTGATACAATTCCAGATTGCGAATAGTAAATCTATCCATCCAGACATAAGCATCTTCGGCGATACGCTGAATCGCAGTTATATGCTGTACTTTATTGTGTTGTGTTTCGGATAAATAATACAAAATAGCTCCCGAAGCAATGATTCCTTCTTTCAATTCTTCGATTCCAAATCCTTTCAAAGAAACCGTCTGAAAATGCTTGGTTAAGGTTTCGAATGCGTAATCTTCTTTGTAAATCCAATCTTCCAGATAAAAGCTATGATAATCCTCTCCGAAAATCTCACGGAAATCATTTTTATTATTTTTTGGAATTAGAACCTCACTTGGATTAAAATTCTGCAACAGTTTATCAATATATTCTGCATTACCTTGCGCCGTTAAAAACTCTCCTGTAGAAACGTCCAAAAATGAAATTCCTATGGATTTATTAGCAAAGAAAATGGATGCTAGAAAGTTATTCGTTTTTGATTGTAAAACCTCATCGTTCATAGAAACACCAGGAGTCACCAGTTCAGTAACACCGCGTTTTACAATAGTCTTAGTCATTTTTGGATCTTCGAGCTGGTCACAAATTGCCACACGAAGTCCTGCTTTGACTAATTTTGGTAAATATGTATTCAAGGAATGATGCGGAAAACCAGCCAGTGCCGTTTCAGTTTCAGAACCTGCTCCACGCTTCGTTAGGACAATTCCTAATATTTTTGAAGCACGAACTGCGTCCTCTCCAAATGTTTCATAAAAATCTCCAACGCGAAATAAAAGACAAGCATCAGGATACTTTCTTTTTATTTCATTGTATTGCTTCATTAACGGAGTTTCCTTAACTACTTTATCTTTAGATGCCAATTGTATTTATGTTTAAAAAATGAAAAAATATCAGCGAATTTATATATTTTAAAACAAATAAATAAGGAGTTCAAAAAATTAAACTATTTTAAGAAAGATTTAAGGCATAATTTCTATTTTTTATTTAGATTTGTAAATACTTTTAAATTGAAATAGATATGAAAAAAATAATTACCCTAGCTATGCTAGTTGTTTTAGGAGTTGCTACTTCTACAGCACAAGAAACTTCAAAAAAATTGAAAGCAACAAATACTAAAGTAGCTACTGCAAAAGTAAATGGTGCAGGAATGGTTTTCGTAAGTGAAACTATTGACTACGGTACAGTTGCCTATAACTCTGATGGTAAACGCGAATTTGTTTTCACAAATAACGGTAACAAACCTTTAATCATTACTAATGCTCAAGGATCTTGTGGTTGCACAGTTCCTACTTATCCTAAAGAGCCAATCGCTCCGGGAGCAAAAGGAGTTATTGGAGTAAAATATGACACTTCAAGAGGTGGTCAAGCTTTTACTAAAACAGTAACATTGACAACTAATGCTGTTGTTCCTACCAAAACACTTACAATAAAAGGAAATGTTTTAGCCGCTGAATCATCAAAAAGCTAAATTTTAACTCAATACACAAAAAAAGCTTCCATTAACTTCGGAAGCTTTTTTTTTGAATAATTTATAAAATATGAGAAAGCTAGAAAACAGCGAACTGGATCGAAAATCTATTGAAGCATTTAAACAATCTGAAAAAACACCGCTTATTTTAGTATTAGATGACATCCGCAGTTTGCATAATATTGGCTCCGTATTTAGAACAGCAGATGCGTTTCTAATTGAAAAAATATATTTATGTGGCATTACCGCCACTCCACCAAACAAAGAAATTCACAAAACAGCACTTGGCGCAACCGAAACGGTAACTTGGGAACATCATGAAAATGTTCTTACCGTTATTGAAAAATTAAAAACAGAAAATGTAATGACGCTTGCCATAGAACAGGTGGAAAGCGCCATTTTTCTTCAAAATTTTGAAGTTCAAAAAGGAGAAAAATATGCTTTAGTTTTTGGAAACGAAGTATATGGTGTTTCACAAGAAGCAGTTGCGTTATGCGATGGTTGTATTGAAATCCCACAATTAGGCACAAAACATTCTTTGAATATATCCGTGAGTGCAGGAATTGTAGTTTGGGATTTGTTTCAAAAACTGAACTGGCCAAAATGATTTTTTTAATAAAATTAAGAATTAAGTAATACTTTTATCATATGAGAATTTATAACTTTTTGAAATTATCTTTAGCTTTTTTATCGCTCGTTCCAATGGCTGAATGTTCCGCCACTTCCTTTTATTCGATAAAGAAAAATACTACCATAATCTCAAAAGGCCCAATAAATCCATCATCTCTTAATTTTATTACAAGTCCAAATCCATTATCTATTGCAGATAATGCGCCACGAATTACAGCAACTGGAAATCAAAGCTACTGCCCCGGAACTTCATTGAAAATAGTAACCGATGTAAGCATCACTAACACTGACATTACAGATACGGGCACAGAGGCTATTTATATTCAGATTTCTTCGGGTTATGTAAACGGGCAGGATTTAATCCAATTAGCTAATCCTACATTACACCCAACAATTATTTCTAGTTGGGATGCTCCCTCAGCAAAATTAAAATTATCCAGCCCAACCGGAGCAGATGTTTTGTACAGCGAATTTGTAAAAGCAATAAAAGACATTGAATTTAGCAATTCATCCACTTCTCCGTCAGGGATTCGAAATTTCTCAATCACAATAGGACAAGCAAATTATTTACCCAGAAACGGGCATTATTATCTATATGTTCCAAACCTTGGAATTAACTGGACAGCAGCCAAAGCAGCGGCCGAGACAAGTACTTATTATGGATTGCAAGGCTACTTAGCCACAATCACAGCTGCTGATGAAGCAAAAATATCTGGAGAACAAGCCGCAGGTGCCGGATGGATTGGAGGCAGTGATGCAGAAATCGAAGGAATATGGAAATGGATGACTGGTCCGGAAAGCGGAACAATATTTTGGAATGGTCTAGCCAATGGTTCAACCCCTAATTTTGCTTTTTGGAATTCAAACGAACCAAATCAAGCTGGAAATGAAGATTATGCACATATTACTGCTCCTGGTATTGGAATTCCTGGCTCATGGAATGATTTGTCCAATACTGGTGATCTAATAGGTAATTATCAACCCAAAGGGTATATTGTAGAATATGGCGGAATGCCAGGCGAACTGCCTCTTGAAATTTCAGCAAGTACAACAATCACAATACCTGCAATAAAAAGCACAACACGAGCCTCAGCATGTGGTCCAGGAATGGTTACTCTCCAAGCAACCGCTTCTAACGGAACTGTAAATTGGTATGACAATGCTGGAAATCCAGCAGGCAGCGGAAACAGTTACACAACCCCTACCTTATTAACAACTACTACCTATTATGTTGACGCAGGTTGTTCAACCGCAAGAACTCCAATTACTGCTACAATAAAGTCTTTACCTAATTTACCGCTAATTGAAACCTCCTCTACCAGTCCTGTTTTATATTGTCAAAATGCAACTGCGCTACCTTTAGGCGCAATCGCATCTACAAACTGTAATTTAAATTGGTATACAATAGCTTCTGGAGGTACCGCAAGTTCATCAAGTCCTACTCCGTCTACCGCAACTGTAAATTCAACAAAATACTATGTAAGCCAAACTAACACTCTGACTGGCTGTGAAGGTCCACGATCTGAAATAACAGTCATTGTTAATCCACGACCATTAGCTCCTGAAGTAAATAACATTAACTATTGCCAAAATGAAACCGCAGTACCTTTAACCGCAACTGCGTCTACAAATTGTAATTTAAATTGGTATACAGTAGCTACTGGGGGCACCTCAAGTTCAACAAGTCCTACTCCATCTACCATAACTGTAAGTCAAACAAAATATTATGTAAGCCAAACTATTAATACAACTGGTTGTGAAGGACCTAGATCTGAAATAATAGTAACCGTTAATCCATTACCAACAGCCCCTTTAGTAAGCAATGTTTTTTATTGTCATCATGAAACCACAGTGCCTTTAACTGCAACGGCATCCGCAAATTGTAATTTAAATTGGTATACAGTAGCTACTGGGGGCACCTCAAGTCCAATAAGTCCTACTCCGTCTACCACAACTGTAAATTCAACAAAATACTACGTAAGCCAAACTAATACCCTGACCGGATGTGAAGGTACACGATCTGAAATAACAGTCATTGTTAATCCGTTACCGATTCTCAATGACATCACAATTACGCAATGTGATATAGACCTGATTTCAGATGGAAAGACTCTTTTTAATTTGACCGCAAACAATAATTTAATTTCTACGAATTACATTGATGAAAATTTTACTTATTATACTTCTTTAGCTGGAGCAAATAGCGGTCTTTCGGCAGATTTAATTTCAAATGACTTGTCTTTCGAAAATACAACACCTTCAATAATGGATATTTGGGTAAGAGTTGCCAATAAAAATAGTGGTTGCTTTAGCGTTGCCAAATTAACCTTAAAAGTTCCCGCTACTAATCTTCTTTCTTCCTACACAATCACTGTCCCTCCGGTTTGTGATGATTTCTTGGACGTAGTTAACAATGACCGAGACGGAATTACAACTTTTAATTTTTCTTGGACAAAAACTATAATACAAAACGAACTACCTACAAATCAAACGTATACTATAAATTATTACAGAAACCAAGCGGATGCCTTAGCTGAACTTAATGACATTTCAAATTATAGAAATATTGGTTATCCTAACTCACAAGATATTTGGGTTCGAATAGAAAGCAGCCTCGATAATGCTTGTGTAGGTTTAGGTCCTTATATTACTTTAAAAGTCGAAGCTTTGCCTTTTGCAAATCCTGTTATAATACCAAGACAGTGTGATGAAAATCATGATGGAATATTCACTTTTGATACTGCTAATCTTGAATCTACTTTATTAGGAAGTCAAACAAACGTAACAGTTACTTATTTTGATCAAAATAATGCTCCATTGCCAAGTCCATTTCCAAATTCTTTTACAACCACTTCTCAAACTATAAAAGCCGTTGTGACTAATAATTCAACTTTACAATGCTATGACGAAACAACCATTCCTTTTATTGTAGATGATTCACCAATAGCATTAGCTATTCCATTAGCTTTAACAACAGCTTGCGATGATGAACCAAATCCATTAGACCAAGATGGTAAATTTGTTTTTGACACAACTGGTTTTGAAGCCACTATTCTAGGAGGACAAACCGGAATGATTGTTAAGTACTACGACCAAAATAATATTGAATTACCAAGTCCATTACCTAATCCATTTACAACTGAATCTCAAAATATCATCGCCAGAGTTGAAAATCCTTTAAACACAAACTGCTATGCGAGTACAGCTTTAAATTTTGTCGTAAATCCAGTTCCAAAAATTAATCTGAATACCAATGGTGACGAAAATGAATTAGTTTGTTCGAATCTTCCAAGCTTTTTTGTGCAACTCGATACAGCAATTCAAGACGGATCGGTAACGAGCAATTATGGCTATGTTTGGTCAAAAGACGGAAACGTTTTGACAAGTGAAACAGCACCAACATTACAAGTAAATGCAGAAGGAACTTATACAGTAGAAGTGACAAATAGCTATGGTTGTAGCAGAATTAAAACCATAAATGTTATGGTTTCAGACGCAGCTCATATTGAAAGCATTGACATTGCAGATTTAACTGATATCAATACCGTTACTATAAATGTTACAGGAAAAGGAGAATACGAATTTAGTATTGACGACCCTAATGGCTTTTGGCAAGACTCAAATTTCTTTAATAATGTACCCCTAGGAATTCATGACGTTTATGTCAATGACAAAAATGGATGTGGTATTGTTAGTCAGACTATTGCTATTATTGGCGCGCCAAAATTCTTTACACCTAACAATGATGGTTATAATGATTATTGGAGTGTAAAAGGGATAAACCAAACTTTTAATTCAAAATCAATACTCTACATTTTTGACCGATACGGAAAACTAATCAAACAATGGGTTCCCCTTTTAGATCAAGGTTGGGATGGAACTTTTAATGGAACACCTTTACCAGCAGATGATTATTGGTTTACCCTAAAACTAGAAGACGGAAGAGAAACAAAAGGTCATTTTTCCTTAAAAAGGTGAATTTTAAGATATTTTTTTCTGGATTTCATTCAAAACAAAAAGGTAATCGGCTTGATTTTTTACAAAATCCTTATCTGAAACATCAATGATGAGAACATTCAAATCGGTTTGGGATTTAATATAATCGAGATAACCGCTATTGATTTTATCCAAATATTCAGCCGGTATTTTTTGTTCGTAGCTTCTGCCACGCTTTTTAATATTTTGCAACAGCCTTTCTGAATTTTGATACAAATAAATGTACAAATCCGGTTTTGGCATTTCTCTGTAAATGATATCAAAGAGATTGCGATACAAACGATATTCATCTTCAGCCAGTGTGATTTTGGCAAAAATCAAAGATTTAAAAATATGATAATCAGCAACCAGAAAATCTTTAAACAAATCAAATTGTGCTAAATCATCTGATAATTGTTGGTATCTATCAGCCAAAAACGACATTTCAAGCGGAAATGCATATCGGTTTTGATCTTTATAAAATTTGGGTAAAAAAGGATTATCAGCAAAACGTTCCAATACTGTTTTTGCATTAAAATCCTCAGAAATTTTCATGGCCAAAGTGGTTTTTCCGGCTCCGATATTTCCTTCAAAAGCAACATAATTAAATTGCTCCAAAGAAATATTCTGCAAAGGATTAACTAAATTCTGAACTACTGTACAGACACTGTCATCTGGTGACACTGCCAATAATTCTGAAATATTTTTTTGAAGAATGGGATGTTCCCAATCTAAATTCAAATCCTGAATTGGTAACAAAACAAAATTTCTGTTTTGCATCAAAGGATGTGGAATCTGCAGTTTTTCGGTAGTAATAATTTCTGAATCGAAAGCAATCAAATCAATATCAATCGTACGTGATTGGTATTCTTGAGTTTTGCTTCGCAAACGACCCAATCGTTTTTCGATTTTTAAAACCTGAGTCAGAATTTTATGTGCAGAGGAAAAAGTATGCAAAACCAAAGCGCAATTATAAAAAGCATCACTTTCAAAACCCCAAGCCGGAGTTTCATATAATCTGGAAACTTTGATTACAGTACCAATTTCTTGATGTATCAACTCCAAGCAACGCTCGATATTTTCCAAACGATTGCCTTGATTACTGCCTATAGATAAAATGACCTGATGTTGTGATTTCATAATTAGGTGCAAATTAACTAAAAGAATTTTAGAATTAGCAATATATTTGTATCCTGTGTTGATAATTAAACTCGGAAATACGAAACAATTGTTTGTAACATTTCTATCTTTTTTGCGACATATTAAAAAAATATAATTATGAGATTTTTAGGAAATGTATTGGCGACCATTATAGGTATTTTTGTTTTTTTCATGTTGTTCTTTTTTGGAATCATACTCATCGGAACCATTTTTGGTGGTGAATCTGAAGGCGTTACGGTGAAAAACAATTCTGTTATTGAATTGAATTTGGAAGACATCAGAAACGATTATGCCGGAAAATATAAAGATCCTTGGGTAACGATTTTTTCAGAAAACAAAAAAGTAGGTTTATCAGACATTATCAACGCCATTGAAGAAGCAAAAACGGATACCGACATTAAAGGTATTTCTATTCTAAACAACGATTCCTCACTGGGAATGGCACAAAGCAAGGCATTGAGAGATGCTTTGGAAAGCTTTAAAAAGTCAGGAAAATTCGTCATGGCTTATGCCAATTCGTATTCACAAAAAGAATATTATCTAAATTCTGTTGCCAGCCCAATTTACTTAAATCCGGTTGGAGATATGGATTTCAAAGGTCTTTCTGCTGAGCTTATGTTCTTTAAAGATTTTCAGGAAAAATCAGGGTTGAAAATGGAAGTCATCCGTCACGGAAAATACAAAAGTGCTGTTGAGCCATTTTTAGAAAATAAAATGAGCGATGCCAACAGAGAACAAACTACTGCTTTATTAAATTCAGTTTGGAATTCTATTATCGCTGACATTTCTAAAAGCCGAAATATACCGGTAGCTAAATTGAATGAAATTGCCAATGGACTTCTTGCTCGAACTCCAGAAATGGCAAAATCACAAAAATTAGTTGACATTATTGCTTATGAAGATGTATATCACAACGCCATCCGAAAAGCACTTAAAGTAGCCAATGACGAAGATTACAATAAAGTATCTGTTGTAGATTATGCTCAAAAAATCGCTACGACTTCACAAAATTTCGACAGTAATGACGAAATCGCCATTATTTATGCCCAAGGAGAAATTATGGGTGGCGAAGGCGATGTAAATGTCATCGGCGAAGGTTCTATGCGTCGCTCCCTTCAAGAGGCTCGAAAAAACAAAAATGTAAAAGCCATTGTACTCCGCATTGACAGTCCAGGTGGAAGTGCTTTGACATCAGATTTAATTTGGAGAGAAATTGAATTGACTAAAAAAGTAAAACCAGTAGTGGTTTCTATGGGTAATTATGCCGCTTCAGGCGGGTATTACATTGCGTGTAACGCTAACACCATTTTTGCCGAAGAAAACACAATCACCGGTTCTATCGGTGTTTTTGGAATATTACCTAATTTTACACCATTGGCCACTAAAATTGGAATTCATACCGAGCAAGTTAAAACACATCAAAACTCAGCAAACTATAGTCCTTTTGTTCCTATTGATGAAAATTTCAAAGCAGTTACGTTAGAAGGTGTGGAACACATTTATAAAACGTTTGTTACACACGTAGCACAAGGTCGAAAAATGACATTTGCACAAGTAGATGCTATTGCACAAGGAAGAGTTTGGACCGGTTCCGAAGCATTGAAAATTGGACTTGTAGATAAAATTGGAGGTTTAGATGATGCAATTGCAAAAGCAGCTTCTTTGGCAAAAATAAAAAGCTACAGTACCCAAAATTACCCGGAATACGAGAAAAACTTCGATGATCTTTTAGCTAATCTTCCTTTTGCAAAATCTAAAGAAGATTTCATAAAAGAAGAAATAGGAGAAGAAAACTATAGAATTATGCAACAAATAAAAAAATTGCAAGCACAAAAAGGAGTTCAAGCCTTAATGCCTTTTGAAATTAATATTCATTAAAACTTTTATAACCCATTAAAAAAATCCGTTTTAGCAATTGCTAAAACGGATTTTTTTATACCATAAAGTTAAATTATTGTTTATAAAAAACATCTAAAAAACTACTCTGTCCTAAAAATACTATTTTTACAAAATAATAGAAGGCATTATTTTTGTTACACTAATAGAATCTAAAGAAATTAAATTATGGTAAAGAAAGTTTTAAAAATCATTGGAATTCTAATTATCCTGCTCGTCGTGACTTTATTCGCTGCGCCTTATCTATTTAAAGATCAAATAAAAGCTAAAATTTCTGAAGCTATCAATGCCAAAGTAGATGCCAGAGTTTCTTTTGCAGAAGCAGATTTAAGCTTATTCAAAAATTTTCCAAATGCTAATGTGACATTGGAAAAATTAGTTATTATAAACAAAGCTCCTTTTGAAGGCGATACTTTGATTTCACTAGGCGAATTGAATTTAAAAATGTCTATCAAAGAACTTTTTAAAGGCAAAAATGAAGCGATGTCTATTGACGGAATCACTTCAAAAAATGGATTAATCAATATCATTTTCAACAAAGACGGAATCGGGAACTATGACATTGCTTTGAAAGATGACAAAGCCAAAGACGCTGGAAAAAGCAGTCCGTTATCCTTAAAAATCCAAGAGTATAAAATCGAGAATTTCAAGTTTCGCTATTTTGACGAAAGTTCAAAAATAAAAATGGTAATCGACAGTCTAAACCACGAAGGAACCGGAGATTTTGCAGCCCAAAAATTAGATTTGGCTACCAAATCAACTGCAAAAGTATCACTGGATATGGACAAAGTCAATTACATGAATAATGTCGCTTTGACTCTGGACGCAGTTTTGGGAATCGATTTAGAAAAAAGTAAATACACCTTCAAAGAAAACAAAGCATTAATCAATCAATTGCCGTTGGAATTTGATGGTTTTATTCAAATGGTGGAAACGGGCCAACAATATGATTTGAAATTTAAAACGCCAACTTCATCCTTCAAAAATTTCTTGGGAATTATTCCCGCAGCGTATGCATCGAGTTTGGACAACGTGAAAACCACCGGGGATTTTACTGTAGCGGGTTTTGCAAAAGGATTGTATTCAGACACAACGGTGCCAAAATTTAATATCGAAATTGCTTCCAATAACGCTTCGTTTCAATATCCGAATTTACCCAAATCAGTTCAGAACATCGTTATTGACACTAAAATCATCAATGAAACAGGAATTCTGAACGACACTTATGTAAACTTGGATAAGCTCTCTTTCAAAATTGACCAAGATGTTTTTAATGCGAAAGCAAACATTAGAAACATCACTCAAAATGCAATTGTTGATGCCGATTTAAAAGGAACTATCAACTTGGCTAATCTTTCTAAAGCGTATCCTATAAAGCTCGACAAACCATTGTCAGGTATTTTAAAGGCAGATGTAACAACGAAATTCGACATGCAATCTGTAGAGAAAAGTCAGTATCAAAACATCAATAATGCAGGAACCATGAGTTTGTCCGGTTTCAACTATGTGGATGAAAACGGTAAAACAATGAATATTAGCAATGCTTTGGTACAATTTAATCCTAGTCAGGTCAATTTGAAAGAACTGAACGCGACTACAGGAAAAAGCGACATTAGTGTAACGGGAATTTTAGAGAATTTTTACGGGTTTATCTTTAGAAATCAAGAATTGAAAGGAAACTTCAACATGAATTCTAAACAATTGGCCGTTGATGATTTTATGACAACCGGTGAAACCACTAAAACGGCAACTAAAAAAGCAGAAGCCATGAAGATTCCTGCTTTCTTAAATTGTACGCTTACCGCAAAAGCGACTACGGTTTTATATGATAATTTGACTCTGAAAGATGTATCGGGAAAACTGATTGTGAAAGACGAAAAAGTAACTTTAGAAAATGTAAAAACTTCTATTTTCGGAGGAACAATTGGCGTGAATGGAGCTGTTTCCACAAAAGGAAAAACACCAGTCTTCAATATGGATTTAAAATTAAATCAAGTCGATATCGCACAGTCGTTTACCCAACTGGACATGCTGAAAAAAATCGCTCCAATTGCCGGAATCATCAACGGAAAATTAAATTCAAGTATCAAATTGAACGGAAATCTTGACGCAACAGAACTGACTCCTGACTTGAAAACGCTTACCGGAGATTTATTGGGGCAATTGCTTTCTACGACAGTAAACTCTACAAATTCGACTTTACTGACTGCATTAGGATCTAACTTGAAATTCATTGATGTGAGTAAAATCAATTTGAATGATTTGAAAGCGGCGGTTACGTTCAAAGATGGAAAAGTAAATGTAAAACCATTTGATATTAAGTACAAAGACATCAAAGCCACTATTGGAGGAACGCATGGTTTTGACCAAAGCATGAATTACAATTTAAAATTTGATGTTCCCGCAAAATATTTGGGTTCAGAAGCTAATGCGCTAATTGCAAAATTATCTCCTGCGGATGCTGCTAAAGTGCAAAGCATTCCGATAAATGCGATATTAGTTGGGAATTTCACGAATCCAAAAATCACAACTGACATCAACAGTGCTGTAACCAAATTGACGACTCAATTAGTAAACCAACAAAAAGACAGATTGGTAAAACAAGGAACCTCGGCTTTGACTGATTTCATTAATAAAAACAAGAAACCGGGAGATACCACAAAAACGGCGACTCCTACAACTCCTGCAACTAAGGAAGAGGTGAAAACTAAGGCTAAAGATTTATTAAATGGATTTTTAAATAAAAAGAAAAAAGCAGAAGAGCCTAAAGTGCAACAAGAATAATTTAAATTAAAATAAAGGCTTTACTAAATGTGTTATAAAAACAACTTCTATTTACAATTAAACCATTAAGAAATTAAGAAAAATTAAGCCTTAAATCTTAATGAAACTTAATTTCTTAATGGTTAAAAAAAATTACAAAAAAGCCAGTAGAATCAAAATGGTAGATTTTATACATTCTAAAAAGCAGGAATTTCTAACTTGAGATTCCTGCTTTTTTATTTAATTTTATACATTAATCTGTACTACATATCCTTCTGAACCGCGGATATTGAAAACTGTTCCGTCTTCAAAAAGTAAATATTGTCCTTTTATTCCGGTGAGCTTTCCTTGAAATTGTGGTGTTTTATCCAAGCTCAAACTGTTTACTTTATTTGGATACTGTAAAACGGGATAATGCATCTCGTACAAATCATTTTTCTGCGAATAAAAGTATTCCTGAACTTCTGCTGGAATCAAATTTTCTACTTTCAATCGTTCCGCAACCAAATCAATTTGCTCCACATTGTTGGTCAACATTTTTCTCCAATTGGTTTTATCGGCATAATGATTTTTCAGCGCCACCTCGGTAATTCCAGCTAAATATCGGTTAGGAACTTCGACAATTGAAATGGCTTGGGTTGCACCCTGATCAATCCATCGTGTTGGCATCTGTGTTTTTCTGGTCACTCCTACTTTGACTTCGCTCGACAAAGCCAAATAAACAATGTGCGGTTGCAATTGTACTTTTTCTTCATACGCTAAATCCCTGTCCTGAATCCCAAGATGAGCCGTACTTAACTCCGGTTTCATAATCCAATCCCCAACAGCCGCACTAGAATAGAAGCAATCATAACAAAATCCCTGACGGAATATTTTTTTCTTCTTGCCACAATTCAAACATTGGTATCCCACAAAATTGATTTCGAGTTCTTTATTCAGCAACTGATTCACATTCAAAAAACTATTCTCAAAAACCAAATAATATTGAATCGGATTTCCAAATTCCGTTTGCATTTTTGTAAGTACACCTTCGTATGTCATTGCGATTTTAGATTGTTGATTAACGATTTATGATTTTAGATTAACGCTATCCATTTTAGAATTCCGATTATTAGACGCCCATTTCTGAGTTAAAATCTTTACTATAATATAGAATTGTTTTTTATAAAAAAACACTATTTTTGATACTTTGACAAAGTTAGTATTTGTCAATCGATATTCAAATCTTAAATTTCAACCTTTTTACAATAGAAAAAAATCTGAAATTTAAAATCGTTAATCAACAATCTGAAATCTATATGCCTCTAACCATAATCAATTCGTTTGCCTCTTGGGTTCTAAAACAAAGAATCCATCAGATTGAACTTTTCCTAAAATACCCGAATGAGGTTCAGGAAGAATTGCTTATGAATTTAATTCAGTCATCAAAAAACACTGCATTAGGCAAAGAATATGAGTATGCTTCGATACATTCCTATGCGACTTTTGCCGAAAGAATTCCTATTTCGACCTACG
The DNA here is from genome assembly GCF_030010285.1 of Flavobacterium sp. XS2P24. Classification (NCBI taxonomy): domain Bacteria; kingdom Pseudomonadati; phylum Bacteroidota; class Flavobacteriia; order Flavobacteriales; family Flavobacteriaceae; genus Flavobacterium; species Flavobacterium sp. XS2P24. The sequence continues at coordinate 106,476 of NZ_JASCRU010000002.1, read as the reverse complement.
AAGAATTACAGCCGTTGATTGAAAGAACCCGCAAAGGAGAGCAAAATGTTTTTTGGGAAACACCTATAAAATGGTTTGCAAAATCAAGCGGAACAACCAATGCCAAAAGTAAATTTATTCCAGTGAGCAATGAAGCGCTGGAAGATTGTCATTATAAAGGAAGTAAGGATTTGTTGTGCTTGTATCTAAATAACAACGAAGATTCAGAACTGTTTCTTGGAAAAAGTCTGCGTCTTGGCGGAAGTTCCCAAATCTATGAAGACAACAATACGTTCTTTGGAGATTTATCCGCAATACTAATCGAAAACATGCCTATTTGGGCTGAGTTCAGCAGTACGCCAAGCAACAAAATTTCTTTAATGAGCGAATGGGAAACTAAAATTGCTGCGATTATAAACGAAACAAAAAACGAAAATGTAACCAGTTTTGCCGGAGTTCCTTCCTGGATGTTGGTTTTAATGAATAAAATGCTGGAAGAAACTGGAAAGGGAAATTTATTTGAACTTTGGCCTAATTTGGAAGTCTACTTTCACGGAGGTGTAAATTTTGAACCCTACCGAGACCAATACAAAAAAATACTCCCGAAAAAAGATTTTAAATATTACGAAATATACAATGCCTCCGAAGGCTTTTTTGCCATTCAGGATTTAAATTATTCCAGTGATTTATTATTGATGTTGGATTATGGAATTTTCTATGAATTTATTCCAATGGATACTTTTGGGACACCGGAACAAAAAGTAATTCGATTGGCAGACGTGGAACTTTTCAAAAATTATGCTTTGGTGATTACAACCAATTCCGGTTTGTGGCGCTATTTGATAGGCGATACCGTTCGTTTTGCGTCATTGAATCCATACCGAATTAGGGTAACGGGAAGAACCAAACATCACATTAATGTTTTTGGAGAAGAATTGATGGTCGAAAATACCGATCAGGCAATTGCCAAAGCGTGTAAAATGACCCAAATGGAAGTAGTTGATTACACTGTTGCGCCTATATTTATGGAAGGTAAAGAAAAAGGCGCCCATGAATGGATGATTGAATTCAAAGACAATCCAGCGGATGTATCTCAATTCCAGAAAGCATTGGATGAATCCATACAATCTTTAAATTCAGATTATGAAGCAAAGCGTTACAACAACATGACACTAAACCCGTTAGTAATAAATGTAGCCCGAAAAAATTTGTTTTATGATTGGTTAAAAGACAAAGACAAACTGGGCGGACAACATAAAATTCCAAGATTATCAAACCAAAGAGATTATCTGGAACAACTGAAAACAATGCAGTTTCAAACCGTATAAAAAAACGAGAAGATGAAAAATACCTTCTACATCTTGATTACACTTTTTTTGTTGAGTTCCTGCGGACCGCATAGAATGAGTTGTGGCGCCAGAGGAATTTGTAAATCTCCCGAAAAACAAACACAGGAAAAACCTGAAAAAGGGTTTACCGTTAAAGCATAAAAAAGGCTGTCCAAAAATTACTTTTTGGACAGCCTTTTTTTATAATTATTGGAATCTTTTATTCCTCCTCCATCATATCAATATGTCTGTCGTGATACCCTAACAGGTATAAAACACCATCGAGGCCTAAACTGGAAATAGAACTTTCTGCTTTTTCTTTTACCGTAGGTTTGGCATGAAAAGCAATTCCTAAACCTGCTAAATTCAACATTGGTAAATCATTGGCTCCATCACCCACAGCAATAGTTTGATTGATGTGAATGCCTTCTTTTAATGCTATGGCTTTTAGATATTCTGCTTTCTTTTTACCATCCACAATTTCGCCAAGATAGTTACCCGTCAATTTCCCGTCTTTAATTTCCAATTCATTGGCGTGAACGTAATCAATTCCTAGTTCTTTTTGCAAATAATGACCAAAATAGGTAAATCCTCCTGATAATATAGCCGTTTTATAGCCGTAATATTTCAAGGCTTTCATCAAGCGATGCGCTCCTTTTGTTATAGGCAAATTTTCAGCAACACTTTGCAGTACCTCTTCACTCAAACCTTCTAACAAAGCCATACGTTGTTTGAAGCTTTCGCTAAAATCAATTTCGCCATTCATCGCTGCTTCCGTGATGGCTTTTACTTGCTCACCCACACCCGCTAACTCAGCCAATTCATCAATTACTTCCGTTTGAATCAAGGTCGAATCCATATCAAAACACACCAAACGCCTATTTCTTCTATACATATTGTCTTCTTGAAAAGAAATATCTACATCCAATGTTCTGGAAATCTCCATAAAACTGGCCGTCATGAACGTTTTATCGACAATCGTTCCCGTTACCGATAATTGTATGCATGAACGGGGAAACTCTTCTTTATCAATGATAGAAACCCTACCCGTTAATCTTTTGATAGCGTCAATATTTAAATTTTGGTTGGACAAAATTCTAGTCACAGCCGCTAATTGTACCGCTGTTAATGTTTCTCCCAAAACATTGATGATATAGCGTTGTTTGCGTTGTGCTTTTACCCAAATTTCGTAATCAGCAATAGAAATGGGAATAAACTTAACTTTAACACCTAATTCATAGGCTTTAAACAATAAATCTTTTAAAACAGGTCCAGAGGAAGACCCCGCTTTTATTTCAAATAAAATACCTAAAGATAGCGTATCATGAATATCTGCTTGTCCAATATCTAAAATAATGGCATCATAAGTCGCCAAGATGGATGTTAAACCAGCTGTTACCCCTGGTTTATCCTGACCAGAAACTTTTAATAAAATAACCTCTATGTCTTGTACCTGCATTTTATAATTATTTGATTTAGAATGGACAAAAATCGTCAATCTGACGTTGATAAAAAAAAATAATGTTCCTTTTTTTAAACAATAACAAATAGTTTAAATTACCTATAAAAAAACCTGCCCAAATGAATGAACAGGTTTATTTTTATGAGAAAAACGCAATCCAAGAGTACGCCCGAATTTGTTTTAACGCTAATTATTTTTCATTTTCGTCAAAATTCACCATCCAATTGATTCCAAATTTATCAGCAAACATTCCAAAATAAGCACCCCAAAAGGTTTGATTCATTGGCATGGTAACCGTTCCTCCTGCCGAAAGTCCGTTAAACAATTTATCTGCTTCTTCTTTACTCGCAGCATTAATTGAAAGTGAAATATTTTGTCCAAAAGCAACTTCGCCACTTGCCGAATTACTGTCGCTTCCCATCAGGATTGTCCCGTCACCGATAGGCAAAGTAACATGCATAATCTTATTGCCTTCCGCTTCAGAAAGCACGGGATTCCCTTCTGCCGGCGGCATGTCTTTAAATTTTCCAATATAAGGGAATTCCCCACCAAATACTGATTTATAAAATAGAAATGCTTCTTCGCAGTTTCCATTAAAAACTAAGTACGGATTAATTGCTGCCATGATTGTGATTTTTAAATTAATATATTATTTCTCTTCTGAAAGTTTCTTTACCAAATCTAACGCTTTTGGCCATGTCGTTTTGAAATAATCGATGTATTTTTCGACTGCATCCATTTTAGCTTCTAAAACAGTAATTCCATTGTCTTCGGTCAAACGGTACATTTCCATGGCACCCGTCCATTCTTGAGTCGCATCATCAACAGGCATTTCCTGAAATTTTTTGATTTCACTCAAATGTTTAAAAGCCATGTATTCATTATCAATTTTTTTGAAAATAATGCTGTTCATCCCGTCCCCGTTTGGAGATAAAAAATGAATTTTACTGCCTTCTTTCCAATCGCTTTCTGCATAAGACCCCTCACAAAAAATGGAGGTCCATTGTTTGTATGTTTCTTCATTCCATAAAATCTCCCAAACTTTTTCTTTGGGGGCATTTATCTCGATTTTAAATTCCAGTGTTGCCATTTTGTTTGTTTTTTAAATTGACTTAAATCCTACTGTTTGGGCTTTTACTAAAATCCATGTATAACATATTCCAGCGATGTCCGTCTAAATCCGCAAAACCACAGCCGTACATCCACCCTTGAATTTCGGCTGGCTTGTCAAAAACTATACCTCCGGCTTCTTCTACTTTCTTGGTGAGCTCATCCACTTCCTCCCTGCTTTCTGCATCAATTGAAATTAATACTTCGGAACTTGATTGTGTATCTGTAATATTATTTCGCACAAAACCTTCAAATACCGCTTCCTCAAAAAGCATAACTGCAAAATGAGTAGCTCCAACTGACAAGCATGTTGATTGCGGAGTAGCGTATTGTTCATTAAAAGAAAAACCTATTTTAGCGAAAAATGCTTTTGATCTCGCCACCTCTTTTACCGGCAAATTAAGCCATATTTGCTTTGTCATTTTGTACGTTTTTAAAGGGTTGTATTTTCAACATATTTTTTAAAATTATCCAAAATTGCCTGCCAGCCATTTTTCTGCATTTCTTCAGGATTTACTGTTTCCGGGTCAAAACTTTCTATTACTTTTATGCCTTCTGCATCTTTTTCAAAAACAATTTTCACTTTTCTCCCATCAGCCATTTCGTATTCTATTAAAGAAGAATTCACCACATTCGTATAAACTCCTTCGAAATCAAAACGCATTGTACCGTCTGTTGAAGCCATGGTGTATTTGAATTTCCCACCCACTTTCAAGTCATTTTCAGCAAAAGGAGTATGCCAATCCTCTGAGGCATTGTTCCACTTCATGACGTGTTCTGGCAAAGTCCAAAATTCCCAAACTTTTTCTATAGGAGCATTTATTGTATTTTGTACTGTTATCATTTCTAGCTATTTTTTTAAATTTTGCGATTATAAATTTACAAAATATTTAAACTCCGTTTTGATTTTATAATCAATAATATAACTTTAAAATAATCCATAAAAAAACCTGTCCAAATGAATGAACAGGTTTGTATTTTTAAGAAAAATGCATTTTTTAGGATGCAATCTCCAAACGTTTCAATAAATTTTTATTCAACGTTTCTTTAGCATATTCAACATCAATTTCTAATGTTTTATCATCAGAACTTGGCAGTTCATACATCGCATCTGTTAAGATAGCTTCACATAAAGAACGCAATCCACGAGCGCCTAATTTATACTCTAATGCTTTATCAACAATAAAATCCAGGGCCTCGTCAGTGATGGTAAAAGTTACTTCATCCATCAAAAATAATTTTTCGTATTGTTTGATTAACGCATTTTTAGGCTGTGTCAAAATTGCACGCAAGGTTTCTCTGTCTAAAGGATCCATGTGTGTCAATACTGGCAAACGACCTATAATCTCCGGAATCAATCCAAAATCTTTGATGTCTTTTGGGATAATGTATTGCAACAAATTGTCTTTGTCAATGTTATCCACATTTTTTGAAGTAGAATACCCTACGGCTTGACGGTTCAATCGTTTCGAAATAATTCTTTCAATTCCATCAAAAGCACCACCGGCGATAAACAAAATATTCTGAGTATTGACCTCAACAAATTTTTGGTCTGGGTGCTTGCGTCCTCCTTTTGGTGGCACATTCACAACAGTTCCTTCCAATAATTTCAATAATGCTTGTTGCACCCCTTCACCGGAAACGTCACGCGTAATAGACGGATTGTCACTTTTACGTGCAATTTTATCTATTTCGTCAATGAATACAATTCCGCGTTCTGCTTTGGCAACATCATAATCAGCTGCTTGCAAAAGACGCGTCAAAATACTTTCGACATCTTCTCCTACATAACCTGCTTCTGTAAGTACTGTTGCATCAACAATAGCTAAAGGGACATCCAACATTTTTGCAATGGTTTTAGCCACCAATGTTTTTCCTGTTCCTGTTTGTCCCACCATGATGATGTTACTTTTTTCAATCTCAACTTCATCGTCTAATTGCTGTTGCATCAAACGTTTGTAGTGATTGTAAACTGCAACCGACATTACTTTTTTAGTTTGGTCCTGTCCAATTACATATTGATCCAAGAACGCTCTGATTTCTTTTGGTTTTTTCAAAATCAAATCTCCAACCAGCTTTGAACTTCCGCTGGATTTTAATTCTTCTAAAACAATTCCGTGTGCTTGTTCGATACATTTATCACAAATATGGGCATTGATACCAGCAATCAATAATTGGGTTTCTGGCTTCTTTCTTCCACAAAACGAACACTCTAATACTACTTTTGCCATTCTTTTTTTGTTTAAAGTTTAAAAAGTTTAAAGTTTAAAGTTCCCGCAGCAACCTTAAACCTCAAACCTTAAACTTGTAACTATTTTTATCCTCTTATTAAAACTTCATCAATCATTCCGTATGCTTTTGCTTCTTCGGCAATCATCCAATAATCACGCTCGCTGTCATTGTGTACTTTCTCGAAAGTTTGTCCAGAGTGGTGAGAGATAATTTTGTATAACTCATCTTTCAGTTTCAACATTTCACGTAAGTTGATTTCCATATCAGTAGCAACCCCTTGCGCTCCTCCTGATGGCTGGTGAATCATTACTCTTGAATGTGGCAAAGCTGAACGTTTTCCTGCAGCACCTGCACATAACAACACTGCTCCCATAGAAGCTGCCATTCCTGTACAAATTGTTGCTACATCTGGTTTGATGTATTGCATGGTGTCATAAATCCCTAATCCTGCGTAAACGCTTCCTCCTGGAGAATTCAAATAAATTTGAATATCCTTAGAAGCATCGGCGCTTTCAAGGAACAATAACTGTGCTTGAACGATGTTTGCAATTTGGTCGTCAATTCCTGTTCCAAGGAAAATAATTCTGTCCATCATCAATCTGGAGAAAACGTCTAATTGTGAAATATTCAACTGACGTTCTTCAATGATATATGGAGTCATGTTTTTAGGAGTCATTGCGCCTACGATTTTATCGTAATACATGGAGTTTACGCCGTGGTCCTTTGTAGCAAATTTTTTAAATTCTTTACCGTAGTTCATATTTTTTTGTTCTAAGTTTTACGTTATATCTTGTGATTCCATTTAATGCAAAGGTCATACCTCTTTATAAATGATGTCAATATGTCTTATTTTTTAGCCCAGATGGAAGAGAAAAGCTTTTTGAATTCCGTTTTTTAGTTTTTTTATTCTTGCAAAGCGACTGGAAGAAGCTCTTGCAGGAATTTAAAAAACAGAAACGGAAGAAAAAACTTGAAACGTACAGCTGGATTGGCTCCTGAAATTAATTCAAACAAAAGAGCGCCAAAAAATATTTTTTCTGACGCTCAAATATAACTATTTTTTATTGTTTTGTCTTTGTAATAAAATCTTAAAATTTGAAACAACTAACGAAATTTGATTCCCATTTTTCAACTTTTGACTTTATGACATTTGATTTTAAGACTAGAATTTATTCTCCGTAAGAAGCAGCAATAAATTCTTCGTAAGTTACTTCTTTAGTTGTTGGATTTGCTTTTTCTTTGAACAATTCCAATAATTTCTCAGCAACAACTTGGTCAGAAAGTCTTTTCACTTCGTCTTGGTTAGACAAAACTCTAGCTACAATTCCTTGAACTTCTTCGTCAGTAGGATTTGTTTGCCCGAATTGCGCCATTTGTTGACGGATATTTTTTGTAGTGAATGTTTTCAAGTCTTCAAAAGTGATTTTGATGTCAGATTGAGCCATAGCTCTACCTTCGATCAATTGAAAACGCAATCCTTTTTCAGAACGTGCATATTCTACTTCAGCTTCTTCAGGAGATAATTTTTTCTCACCTACAGTTTGCAACCATTTTTTAAGGAATTCAGCTGGTAAATCAAATTTTGTGCTTTCGATTAAGAACTCAGTAACATCACCTAATAATTTTTGGTCAGCTTGTTGTGCAAATTGATTTTCAGCATCTTCTTTGATTTTAGCTTTCAATTCTTCTAGTGAAGAAACAGTTCCAGCTCCAAACAATTTGTCAAACAATTCTTGGTTCAATTCTGCTAATTCAGCAGTGTTGATAGCTTCGATGGTGAAGTTTACATCAACATCTAAACCGTGAACGTCATCATGACTTACTTTCATCACGTCCATCAATTGGTGGTCGTCTTCAAATAAACCTTTAGTATTTACAGTCACTACATCACCTACTTTTTTACCTGTGAATAAATCCCAAGTCGCTTTGTCTTTGAAAAGATCAGCAGCAATAGTGGTAGCGTTATTAATTCCTTTTTCTTCGTTAGTGAATGTTCCTGTTACATCTGAATCTGCAGCAACAACCTCTTGAGGAATTGCAGTTCCAAATTGTTTTTGGATTCTTTCCACTTGACCGTCGATTAATTTATCGTCAGCAGTAACCACATATTTTACGATGTCGTTTTTAGCATCTAAGTCTAAAGTGAAGTTTGGAACCAATCCAATTTCATATTCAAAAACCAATTCTTCAGCATCCCAAGAAAAATCTTCGTTTACTTTAGGAAGTGGCGTTCCAAGAAGGTTTAATCTTTCAGATTGTACGAAACGCTCTAGAGCCAAATCAACAACTTTCTGAACTTCTTCTTGTTTAATCCCTTTACCGTATTGTTTTTCAACAAGATCTTTAGGCACCGCTCCTTTTCTAAATCCCTTAACAGTTGCCAAAGGCATTTTTTCGTTAATTCTTTTTGCAACTTGTCCTTTGTAATCCATGTGAACAACAGTCATTACAATTGTTTCATTCACAGCGTCTATTGCTACTCTTTTGATATCCATCTTCTTCTTTAATTTACATAATAAAATTGGGTTGCAAAATTATAAAATTTTTGCAACCCAAACAAGCTTTTTATTCACGATCCCGAAGCTTCGGGACGGGATTGAATTTTAGGCAGTTATTTGACAAAATCACAGGCCAGAAAAGGAAAATAATTTGGGCGTGTCCCTGCAGATTACTTCGTCGTTCCTCCTCGCAACTTTGGGTCAGGCTGTACGTTACAATCTTTTATTGCGCTACGCTTCATAAAAGGATTTTCACTGCCATCCTTCACGCAAAACCAGATTCCATGACAACCCTATTTATCCAAAAATTCTATTTTTATATCTTTTTTTTATACATTTGAAATAAATAAAGTGAAACAAACTTTCGCCAATCTACCCAAAATTGTGTATGTTTTACGAAAGTTTGTTTTCGTTATCAACAAGTAGACGACAAGAATCCTCAACAAACTGGAAGAAGAAAACTAAAAAAAAGAAAATATATTTATGAAAAAATATTTTATTCATAATGGACAATGTGAAGTTGGACCATTTGACTTTGAACAATTGAAAACGATGCAACTTAAAAATGAAACACCAATTTGGCATGGAGGATTGCAAAATTGGACAACTGCAAACAATATAGAAGAATTAAAATCAATATTAAACTCAAATGTTTCTCCACCGAAATTTGAAAATTTTACTCAACAAAATTCAAATCCACCAATATTTTCAAATCCAGTTTATGAAAATAATCAAAACTTTGCACCAAAAAAGAAAAAAACATTACGAAATATTTTAATTGGCGTTGGAGTTTTATCAGTTTTGTTTTTCGGTCTTATAATTTATGCTTCAACAAATTATGAACCAAATTATGACGAAAATGGAGAACTTATTATAATTGACAGTTCAGCTGTTTCTGTTGATGATGAACAAGACCGAATAAACGAAGAACTAACTATTAAAAACAGAAGTTATCGAAATAACATTGAACAATATGTTGAAGCAAGCACGAATCAATATTCGTATAACGAACTTGGCGGAATCAGTAATTTGGATATTATTGTAACAAATAATACTGAATATTTGCTAAACGAAGTAAATGTAGCTGTTGACTATATAAAAGATAGTGGTGGAATTTATAAAACCGAAATAGTAACGATTTATAATATCCCAGCAAAACAAGATAAATCCGCATCAGCACCAGAAAGCGATAGAGGAACTTCTGTAAACGCAAAAGTTCAATCAATTTCATCTAGAAAGTTACACATGTGTTATGACAATTCATTTGCGCCAAAAGCAGGAGAAATCGACCCATATTTTTGTAGACAATAATTTCCGATCCCCGCTAGCGCGAGTGTCCCGCTCGTGACCGAAAAAAAACGTAAGAGGGTAATTTTTACGCCAAAATTAAAAAAACAATATATACCATGAAAAAAAATATTTTAGTTATCATAGCCATACTTCTTTTCTCTTGCAATAATTCGGAGAAAAACAACAATGCTTTAGAAAAAGAAAATAAACTTTTGAAGAAAGAATTGGAGTTAGAAAAAAGAGAAAAGCAAATATTACCGAAGGAAAAGCAAACAGCAAAACAAAAATTTAATTCAGAATTAAATGTTAGAGGAAATCTAATTCATTGTCAAAATGAAAAATTTATAATTAGAATTGACAGAATGAATAACGAAAACTTAAGGTATGCAACTTGGAATAAACCCAAAAATGAAAGTGATGAACCAGGATTAATAATGACAAATGGCAAGATTGAAAAACAAGGCACAATGGGCGGACACATTTATACTTTTGAAAATGAAGAATGGACTTACATTGTTGAAGATAATCAAATGGGAGAAACTGATGAATCAATAGGCTTATTTTTAAAATTATTACAAAATGGGAATGAAATTTTATACACTAAAATGAAAGAGAAATAAAAAACCAGCTCCGCAAAGTGTTCTTTCAAAGAATAAATTTATCGTATAAGCTGCGTAAACTTCTCTGACTTTGCGCCCACAATAATGAGCAAATAATATAGTGAGTGTAAAGTATTAACGGCATATAGGATTAGATACAAAGTCGGGAAACTTTGTCCAGCAGAGTCCTTGCGAGGAACGAAGCAAACCCCCGCTGGCTTTAGCGTGCATCGCTAGCGCGAGCGTCCCCCCGCTCGTGACCAAAAACAGAAACAAAAATTAAAAAAAATAAAAACAGGCACGAGCGGGACGCTCGCGCAAGCGTAAGCCAACCAATCTAAACTCCACTCGTGCCCCGCTGGCTTGAGCATATATCGCTAGCGCGAGCGTCCCGCTCGTGACCACAAACAAGAGTTAGAAAAACAAAAAGCTAAATCTATGAGTACAAAATATAAATTTGGAGAAAGTACAGGAGCATATTTTGTAAGCTTTGCCCCGCTAGCGCGAGCGTCCCGCTCGTGCCCACAAACAAGAGCAGGAAAAAACAAAAAGATAAATCTAAAAAAAGTCAAGTTTTTTTCTGCTTTTAAAGGAAGAGTTAGAAGGAATTTAATTAGTTTTTCGGACTGATAACTGGAGTGGTTTGAGTACTTAAATACAAGCAAATCTATGAGCACAAAATATAAATTTGGAGAAAGTACAGGAGCTTATTTTATAAGTTTTGCTACAATAAATTGGATAGATGTATTTACAAGGGATGCCTATTTTGGGAATATTATAGAATCATTGGACTTTTGCAGAAAAAATAAGGCGATGGAAATTTATGGATATTGTATTATACCAAGCCATGTTCATTTAATATTTCGCTCAGGAATCGGCGACCCATCCGGGTTGATGCGAGATTTCAAAGGATTCACATCAAAAAAAATGCTTCAAACAATCGAAGAAAATGCTCAAGAAAGCCGACGAGAATGGATGCTTTGGATGATGGAACGAGCAGGAAAAAAGAATAGTAATGTAAAGCATAGACAATTTTGGCAACAAGATAATCATCCAATAGAAATTTGGTCATTAAAGGTTTTTGAACAAAAACTTAATTATATACATTACAATCCAGTCGAATCTGGTTTTGTAACTGATCCCATCGATTGGAAATATAGTAGTGCCAGAAATTACGGAAATAATGATCAAACGATTTTAGAGATAGATTTGAATTGATTTTGATAGTGGGCACGAGCGGGACGCTCGCGCTAGCGTAAGGATGATTAGGCAAAACCAGGCTCCGAAAAGTGTTCTTTCAAAGAATAAATTTCTTGTAAAAGCTGGCAAACGTCTCTGACTTTACGCCTACAATAATGAGCAAATAATAAAACAACAGCCAAATCCAATAACAAAAAAAGCCCCGAAAAATAATTTTCGAGGCTTTTTAAGATTGTTATTTAGAATTGTAGCCCGTAGCGGAATCGAACCGCTCTTACATGGATGAAAACCATGCGTCCTAACCGATAGACGAACGGGCCTTGTTTTTCTATTTCGGGTGCAAAAATAGCACTATTTTTGAGATGCTCAAAGCCAAACCCAAAAACCTTCATATAAAAACAGCTTGTATTGAACTTGTAAATTGTAATCAATTCAGAACTAACAGCTACCACAAATAAGTTTTTTTTAAAACAAGCTGATTTTTCAAAGAACAAATCTAAAATCTAATGAAAGACAACGCTTGTGAACACAAATAATAAAAAAATAGTCCTTAATTCAACGTTACTTTTGTACTTTTGAAGTTATATTTAAATCTAAATAGATTGACAAAGTATCTAAAATATCTTCTTTCCCTCTTTCTGGCTTTTGGCCTGATGGTGAATGATGGTGCTTTAGATTCTCCATCAAATTCAGCAGATTATTACCAATTCTCGAACGTAATTCTAAGACGAGAATTAAACCATAAAGGTTCGAAATTATATGTGTTCCATCAGATAAATTCGGCTGAAAAAACGGTATTCCAATTTCAGTTAGCTTATCTCCAATTTCAAGATATTTTTAGTCTTCAAATTCCCGTTCTTCTAAAATCACAAACGCAGCTTTATCAAAAAGTACGTTCATTTGCATCTCAATACATTTTTATAAATGAGATGATTACTTCCCGAAATTCCTGTAAAAGTTTATACACAGCCTAGAAATTTCTTTCAACGCATTTATGCAATTCCATGCATAAAGAGGATACCAAATGTCTAATCATTTATCATTTACAAAATGTATAAACACAAAACTAAAACACGTTTAGAGGAATCTAAACGCCCTATTCATTGGGCAAAAAGAAAAATTATGCTAATTATAACCGCCTTTATGATCGGAATGTCAAACGGAATGAATGTGGGAGACCATACGATTCACGGAAATCAAAATCATACGGAACAACATAAAAAAGATTGATTTGATTGCTCATAAATACGTTATAACACACAAGCTATAAACAAGAATAGTATTAAAAGTCGGGTTGCGCTTAGACGTCTCCCGACTTTTTAGCTATTTCAAAAAGCTATAAATTTGAGTAAGAAATTAGGAAACTTAAATAGAAATCAAAACAGCAATAGCATCACCAACAGCAACAAGACCAGTTCCAGAACCTATCAAGTTTTGCCCAAACAACACGCTATTCCCTACTGTTCTGTATTTTGCCAAAGTCCGTAAAGGATCTTTTCCTGAGGTCACTCCTTTTTCTTGGTCTACTGTTGTCATTATACATCTCCCGCAAGGTTTCACACCAAAAAAAGTTAGTTCACCAATTGTGAATTCTTTCCAAGATTCTTCTTCATAAGCGTCACTGCCTGTACAAACAAAATTAGGTCGAAACCGATTCATCGGCAGCGCTTCCTTCATACGCGAATTCAAATCATCCAAAGACGATTGACCAATCAACAAAAAAGGATAACCATCCGAAAAAGAATTAATATCAGCTTCTGTAACGGCATATTTGGCCTCTACTTTTCGGTGACTTTCTTCGGGCATGTAAACCAAACGAGCAGAGAATCCCAATATTCGGGAAAACCAATCTGAAATAACCGAATCGACTTCATACGCTTGAATGGAGTCCTCCCAAACCATCACATCAATTTTAGTTTTGGTCTCCGAAAAAGATTGATGCAACGGAAGTTGTATTGTTTCTAATTGTACGCGATGTGTAATATTCAGAAAATCTCCTGCAATTTCAGGTTGAAAAAGAGCTAATTCCGAGTGTTCCCTTTGCGACAGAAACAATCCGTTTTCATCAACCAACAACCAACGGCGGTCGTGTTCCAAACCACGATCGGTCACTTGAGCTTCTTGCAATTTAATTCCACCTAATGATTTTACAGGATAGATCCAGATTTCTGAAAGTTGTACCATAGCACTATATTTTTTCCAAAATTACAAAAACAAAGTATTCCGTTTTTAATAATTCAAACTCAATCCAAAACCTAATCCCATATCACTGTCGTAATGCGTGGTAATCCCAAAATTTCTCTTGACAATATAGCGCAAACCCGCCATGTATTCTTTGTCCGTATTCCACATTAAATTCATGCGCAATCTTTTGGAAACTGGAATATCCATGCGTTCAAATTGCAATCTGAAATTCCCGTCTGTAAATACTTCGGCTTGTGCTTTGATGAGCATTGGCAACGTATATTCGACTCCGGCACTGAAAACAGCGCGATTGTCTTTGGTATTGGTTTGACCAAAAAGATTCTCTTCCATTTCTCCCATTTCCATTTTTCGATACCTCCAGTCAAAACCAATAAACGGCATCAGCCATTGCATTTTCCCGATGTAACGCCCAATGTGCGTTTCGGTTTCATACCCGTGGTGATTGGTGTAGCCCAAACGCCATTCGGTACCAATACTCCAACGCGTGTTTTGAATCATCAACATTCCATCGTTTCCATTGGTGGCAAAATCATTTTCGGCCATCACATGAAAAGCTCTGTCATCAGCAAACAATTTGCGTTGCGCTAATTTTGGATTTGGAATCAAAGGATTTGGTTCTTGATTTTCATAACTAAAAACCCTTCCCATTCCCGCCATCATGTGATAGAGAATGTGACAATGAAAAAACCAATCGCCTTTAACATTTGCATTAAACTCAATCGTATCGGTTTCCATCGGCATAATGTCAATGATGTTTTTCAGCGGCGCGAATGCTTCTTTACCGTTCAGCACTCTAAAATCATGTCCGTGTAAATGCATCGGGTGGCGCATCATGGAGCCGTTGAAGAGTACAATTCGAACATTCTCTCCTTTTTTAATTAGAATTTTATCGGCTTCCGAAACTACTTTATTGTCCAGACTCCAAACATACCGATTCATGTTTCCTGATAATTCAAACCGCAATTCTTTTACGGGTGCGTCAGTTGGCAAAGTTGTTTTCGTGGGTGATTTTAGCATCGCATAATTCAATGTCGTGATATCCGAAAGTGCATTAGAATCGTACTGATTGTGATTGGCATGTTCATCATTTTTCTGACTTTCGCCTTTCTCCTTTTGACTGTTTCCAGTAATTTCAGGATACATCACCACATTCATGTCCATTTGATTCAGTGACATTTGCATGCCCATATCATCTAAATCGCCATTCATTTTCATCATGCCGTTCATCATTTTCATCCCTTCAAAATACTTTAATTTTGGCAAAGGTGAAATCAGTTGCTTGATGCCATCTCCTAAATACAACGAAGCCGATTTCGTTCGATCCTCCGAAGTGACTAAAAACTCATACGCCGTTTTATCGGCAGGAATCGTTACAACAACATCATACGTTTCAGAAACAGCAACGATTAATCGGTCGACTTCAACAGGCTCCACATCATTTCCATCACTGGCAACCACGGTGATTTTTCCTCCGGCATAATTCAACCAAAAATAGGTAGAAGCACCACCATTGGAAATCCGCAATCGGACTTTATCTCCCGCCTTAAACTGCGAAAGCTGGCTTTCATTTTTCCCGTTGATCAGGAATTTATTGTAATACACATCACTTACATCCATGGCGTTCATTCGTTTCCATTCGTTGGTGACTTTTGTCTTAAAATGTCCCGCTTTTATAGCTTCAGAATAGCTTTGCGTAGTTCCTTTTTGAATCGCAAACCAGTCCGTCGCATTGTGTAACATTCGATGCACATTTTCCGGTTTCATATCCGTCCATTCACTCAGAATAATTGGAACGGTTGGCAAATCATCAATTCCTTTTCTAAAGGTTGGATCATCCGATTTTTTATTCATTACAAAAGAACCGTACATCCCAATTTGTTCCTGCAAACCCGTGTGACTGTGATACCAATGCGTCCCGTGTTGAATAATTGGGAACGTATATTTATGGGTAGTATGAGGTTTGATGGGCATTTGTGTCAAATTAGGCACGCCGTCTTCTTTATTGGGCAAAAATAATCCGTGCCAATGCAACGAAGTATCTTCATTTAATTCATTATGCACATAAATTTCGGCAATATCGCCTTCGGTAAACGTGAGTGTTGGCATGGGAATTTGTCCGTTTACGGCAATTGCTCTTTTGGGTTTATCACCAAAAGTGACAATCGTATCCCGAACATATAAATCGTAACGAACTACTTTTTGCGCGGCAGCATTCAAAGCAAAAAGCAAGATTATAATTATGGAGTGTTTTTTCATATTAAGATACTGTTTTTTAGCGGAACATGGCATCGCCATTCTTCATGCCGATTTCTTGTTATAATTTTAAATTTCGCAATCGCAACGCATTTGCAATTACGGAAACAGAGCTGAAACTCATCGCCAAAGCCGCAATCATTGGCGAAAGCAACACTCCAAAAAACGGATACAAAACACCCGCAGCAATTGGAATTCCCAACACATTATAGAAAAAGGCAAAGAATAGATTTTGCTTGATATTTTTCATCACGGCATGACTTAAATTTTTGGCTTTTACAATGCCTTGCAAATCACCTTTCACCAATGTTATTTTCGCGCTTTCAATAGCCACATCTGTTCCGGTTCCCATCGCAATTCCAATGTCGGCTTGCGCCAAAGCGGGAGCGTCGTTGATTCCGTCACCTGCCATAGCCACAATTTTCCCTTCGGATTGCAATCGTTTTATTTCTTTCAGCTTGTCTTCGGGCAAACAACTGGCTTTAAACGAACTTAAATTCAATTGTGTCGCCACTGCTTTTGCTGTATTTTCATTATCGCCCGTTAGCATAATCACCTCAACTCCTTGGCGCATAAGTTCTTTTATTGCTTCGACACTTGTTGCTTTTAAGGCGTCAGTTATCGATACAAATCCCACTGCGATTCCGTCCACTGAAATATAAGAAACCGTTTTTCCCAGTTTTTGTTCGGCTGTGATTTTATTTTCTAATTCTTCGGAAACCTTTGCATTCACCTGCTCCATTAATTTTTTATTTCCGAGCGCCACTTTTTTGTTGGTTACTGTCCCAATGACTCCTTTGCCTGAAATAGCTTCAAAATCCTTGACTTCGATTAATGAAACTGCTTTCGCTTTCGCAAAATTGACTACGGCTTGCGCCAAAGGATGTTCGCTGTACTGATTTAAAGATGCGATGCTTTGCAGCAAAGAATCTTCTTCATTATTCAAGGAAAATACTTTCTCCACAGAAGGTTTTCCTTCCGTGATGGTTCCTGTTTTATCGGTAATCAGAACATTTACTTTGTTCATGTTTTCCAGTGCTTCGGCGTTTTTTATCAAAACTCCCGATTGTGCTCCTTTCCCAACACCAACCATCACCGACATGGGCGTAGCCAATCCCAAAGCGCACGGACAGGCAATTATCAATACGGCAATTGCATTGATAAAACCATAAACCATTGCGGGTTCAGGACCAAATTGTGCCCAAACAAAAAAGGTAATTGCAGATACAAAAACCACAATTGGCACAAAATATTTAGCGATTTTATCCGCTAGTTTCTGAATCGGTGCTTTCGAACGACTGGCGTTATTGACCATTTGTATAATTTGCGAAAGCAAGGTTTCCGAACCTACTTTTTCAGCAATCATCACAAAGGATTTATTGCCGTTTATCGTTCCGGAACTAATGCTGTCGCCTATTTTTTTATCAACAGGAATAGGTTCTCCCGTAATCATCGATTCATCAATGGTACTTTCGCCATCGGTGATTTTTCCATCCACCGGGATTTTATCTCCAGGTTTTACCCGCAATAAATCGCCTTTTTTTATGTCGTGAATCGAGATGACCGTATCTTTTCCATCGCGTACCAAAACTGCTTCGGTCGGCGCTAATTTCAACAATTCTTTTATCGCCCCACTTGTTTGGCTGTGTGCTCTGGCTTCTAACAATTGTCCTAATAAAACCAATGTTAATATGACTGTTGTTGCTTCAAAATAGAGCGAAACCGTTCCGTTATGCGTTTTGAATTCATCCGGGAAAACAGCTGGAAAAAACATTCCGACTAAACTAAATAAAAATGCCACGCCTGTACCAATTCCGATAAGGGTAAACATATTGAGATTCCAAGTAACAATGGATTTCAAAGCGCGCTCAAAAAACATCCAACACGCATAAAAAACGACTGGAAGCGAGAGTATTAATTGCACCCAATTCCAGTTTTGTGTATCCATAATTTTCATTAATGGATTATTCGGAATCATATCTGACATGGCAATAATAAAAATAGGAACTGTACAGACTACCGCTATTTTCATTTTGCGCACCAAATCATTGTACACCTTATTTTCTTCAGAATCGGTAGGTTCCATTGGCACTAAATCCATTCCGCAAATGGGACACGAACCGGGACCGTCTTTGATTACTTCGGGATGCATGGGACACGTGTACATTGTTTTTGCAGCACTTAATTCTGGCACTTTTTCCAAATTCATTCCGCACACCGGGCAACTTCCGGGTTTATCATAGACTTTTTCGCCCTCACAATGCATCGGGCAATAGTATTTACCTTGTGAATTAGCGGGTAAAATTACGGTTGGTTTCTCTATTTGTTTATTTGAACTGCAACACGATTTTTCGATTGGCTTTTCGGTAGCTTCATGAGAATCAGTCGCATTATTCATGGCAATTGTATAGTTTCCAGCTGCAGTTAAGGTCTCTTGTAATTTAGCCGTGGGAAGGTGTTCATCCATTGTTATCGTTGCTATTGGCGGATCCAAAGTAACTGTCGCTTGAATTCCATCGATAGCATTCAATGTTTTTTCGACCTTAGAACGACAACCGTCGCAAGACATTCCAGTGATTGTATAGGTATGTTTCATAATGTTGAATTAAAAAAAATCGGTTCTACAAAAAGTATAGAACCGATTTTAAAAAATTTTAATGTTGATGATTCTCTTCTTTTTTGTCACTTTTTTTTGGAGTCATTTGCATACCACATTTGGGACATTTAGCTGGTTTATCACTCATTTCTTTCGGGTGCATTGGACAAGAATAGGCCGGTTTTTGAACGTCCTGAGGAGTCATTTTCATTCCGCATTTAGAGCATTTTCCAGGTTTATCAGCAGTTGTGCCGTCCATTTTGCAAACGTATTTTGTAACTACTTCTGTTTTTTTCCCTTTACCTGAAGTGTCGTGTTGTAATGTTTTTACTAATTTCATTCCACATTTACTGCACTCTCCTTCTTTACTGCTCATCTCTTTTGGGTGCATGGGACACGAATACATTTCTTTATGCATTTCCTTTTGGGAAGATTTTACAGCTTCTTGAGCTGATGCCATTGAATTTACTGCTAAGAACACGCTTAGTACGATAATTAATGTTTTCATTTTTTCTATTATTAAAATATTAAACTAAAGATTCATTTCTACAGTTCAAAGGTACTCGACCTGATATTTTGACTTGTTGTAGAATTTTGGAAATGATTTGTAAATTTTACAATCCATCAATTTGCAATCTGTTATTTACTTTTAATTGTTTAAAATGAGTTGGCGTTACGCCCGTGATTTTTTTAAACTGATTACTCAAATGCGCTACATCGCTGTAATTCAATTTAATTGCAATTTCACTTAAAGTTAATTCTTTATACATTAATAACTCCTTTACTTTTTCAATTTTTTGAGCAATAAAATAATGCTCAATAGTTGTGCCTTGAACTTCTGAAAATAAATTACTTAAAGTACTGTAATCTTGCCCTAGTTGCCCTGACAAATAGTGCGATAAATTGGTTTTTAATTCATTATTTTGATGGTGTACCAAATCAATAATTAGGCATTTAATCTTTTCTATAAGTATCGTTGTTTTGTCTTCTAACAATTCAAATCCAAGCGATTGTAATTTTACTTCTAACTCTTGCTTTTGATTCTCCTTGAAATTTTCTAATAGTTCCACTTCCCCCAACTCCACCGAAACAGGAAAAATTCCAATCTTTTCGAGTTCGGATTTCACAACCATTTTACAGCGATCGCATACCATATTTTTGATATAGAATTTCATCGTTATTAAATTGCTTCCACCATTCGGCCACAAGTTAACATCTCAGAACCGTAATATGGATTTTTAACGTCTTTGGTTTCACTTATCCAATAGCCATATTTCCCTTCATTGTACATTGGGCAATAATCCTGATATAATTTTTGGTCTGTTCCAAAGGTTTTTATCAAATCATGTACATCTTTGCTCAACAGTGCAAAATATTCTCTTTGATGATCTATTTTCCCGGCGTTATCACCAATATGTTTGACATGTTTTTTTGCATTTTCGGCAATGTCATTGTACTTGTTTTTCAGTTTTACATTTGAAATAGTATTCGAATTTACTTTCTCAAACGTCGCATACAACCCTTTTCCAGCATTAGCTGCGGCTTTAGAATCATCTTTCACCAATGCGTTTTTAAGCTTTAAATAGCTGCTTACTATTTCATTAATTGTAAACGAATTTGCAGCAACAGTTTTAGTGGTTGCTACCGTATTTTCTGTTTCAACATCAGTCGTTACGGCATCATTTTTTTCCTCCTTTGGCATTTGCGCCACTTTCTCTGATAGTTCCATTCCACATTCCGAACATTCTGCTCCTTTTTCACCGGTAACTTCAGGATGCATTGGACACGAATACAATTCCGATGTCGTTTTGGTTGCAACCGGTTTGTCAGCTTCCGTTTCTTTATTTTTTTGGTTACAAGAAACCGACACTAATGCTAATGTGATTATTGATAAGATTGTATTTTTCATTTAATGAATTATTAATTGTTAATTATTGTAGCGAATTGCTGTATTATTTGACGACTGTTTTTTGAAAATTCAAATGATAATGATTATCACTTGTATTATTTTGAAACATTGAAAAAGTTATATTCTAAGTTCAGATAAAATCCATTGGGCGCAGAACGCAGCATAGAACTGTATAATTCTTGTCTGTATGCCACATCAATCCGTGCCTGGCTGTTTACAATAAATTGAATGGAAGGCACAACATCCAAATATGATTTACCATTTTCGTTTAATGTCTGTCCAACAAACTCAAGCATTGTATTGATATTTGTTTGCTTAAAATTAGTGTATTTTTTTGGATACATCAATCTTCCTAAC
The DNA here is from genome assembly GCF_030010285.1 of Flavobacterium sp. XS2P24. Classification (NCBI taxonomy): domain Bacteria; kingdom Pseudomonadati; phylum Bacteroidota; class Flavobacteriia; order Flavobacteriales; family Flavobacteriaceae; genus Flavobacterium; species Flavobacterium sp. XS2P24. The sequence continues at coordinate 85,458 of NZ_JASCRU010000002.1, read as the reverse complement.
GATACTGTATAATTGGTAGCGTTATCACTTTGTGTTGTTGGAAATCTGTAATCCGGTTTATTATCAAATGCTTTTTCAAAACTGACAGAAGCACTTATGGCTACCTTTTTTATAAGCTGCGTAGCAACTATTCCCATTTCAAAACCAGTATTATGCCCCATAATCTCTATCTGTTCCTGATGGATATCGGCATTATTAAAACTATATCTCCCAAATGCTGCCATCCTGAAATGACTATGCAAATCATCCGTGGAAAGGAAACGATATTTAGTATAAAAACTGGCGCCTTCAGTAACCAATTGATTGCTTCTATTGCTAACAAACATTGATGTTCTCACCATCAAATTTTTATTGATACCCCACGTAACTTCGGGCATGAGATGATAACTATATCCTGATTTCATTTGTTCCTTAAAAATGGATTGTCCCAAACGAATTCCTAATGAACCCGCAGGAACATTGCTTGCCGGATCAGTAACCACAAAAAGTTCCTGAGCCGATATTCCTTGAATAAGAAAAAACGAAAATGCGATTAAAAACTTCCTCATTAAATTACAGTTTTGATATGGTAATCGTCTTCGTTATCCAATGGATATGAAGCAGTTTTTGAAAACGTTTTAAGCAGTTTTTTATGCTCTTTTTGAGTTACATATCCTTTGTCATAAACCTTCAATTTTGTTTCCCCGTTACTGTTTTTAAGTTCTTCATTCAATAAAACGAAAGTGGAACCGTTTAATGAAATGGTTTTATCTCCTTCGATTTTTAAGTTCTCTGTAGGTACCGTAATTACTAATGAACCGATAAAAAAACCTGCTTTTTCAACACCTTCTTTCAGCGCTCTTGGCATTATTTTACTTTCTTTTTTAAAATAAACCGTGAAGGTATTCGTATTCAAATCAGTACTCACACTGTCCACACCAACGGTTGCTTTCAGTTGTTTGTTTATCGCATTGGAACACATAGAACACGTTAAACCTGTAGCAATTATTTCCGCTTTTGAAATTTGAGAATAGGATTTTATACTTGTTATTAAAAACAAACAAGCGATACCAATGAATTTTAAATTTATATTTTTCATTATACTTTATTTTTTTATTTGCATTATTATTTCTTGCTCCGTTGGATTGATGGCAACTAATTTTCCTGATGCATCAAATAGATACGAATTAGGTAATGCTTCTACTCCAAAAAGTAGTGCTGATTTAGCATCAAAACCTTTAGCATCGATTAATTGCTCGTAAGCTAATTTATCTTTTTGAATAGCATTCATCCACTTCGTTTTGTCCGTATCCAGCGATATCCCAACAATTTCGAAGTTGTCATTTTTATATTGATTGTATAAAGGAGCCAACTTTTTATTAGCCAGTCTACAAGGCGCACACCAAGAAGCCCAAAAATCAATCAAGACTGTTTTTCCTTTCAGAGAAGTCAAATTTATTGTTGCTTCTTTATTGTTTTTAAGTTGAAAATCAGGCAGGCTGTCTCCAATTTTCATTTGTGCAGTTGCAGTTGAAATACTGATTATTAAACTGAATAGCAGCATTATTTTTTTCATTTTATATTCCATTTATACAGTTATTGAATCGTTTCGACTGTTTTTCCGCAAGTCATCATTTGAGAACCGTAATAGGGGTTTTTAACCGCGTTCTCTTTACTCAACCAGTTTGCGCCTTTACCGTCATTAGCCATCGGACAAAACTGAAGGTAAACCGGAGTTTCGTATTTAGCCACTTTTATCAATTCGTACATTGATTTTGAAAAAGGAATAAAAATTTCTCTTTGACGTTTGATGTCTTGTGTTTCCGAAATATTCTTGGCACCAGCCCTTAAACCGTTCATTTCTTTCATCCAAACGATGTGAACATCCATAGCAAGATTATTCATTTTCACTCCATTTAATGCTGTCAAAAGGTCTTTCGCAACAGTAGCGGCAGCTTTTCCGTCTGTTTTTACCAAAGCATCTTTCAATAAGAAATAGGTATCAAAAACAACTTTTAATTCCGTATCCACTTGTTGTTTTACAACTGCAGCGTGGTTTGCATGATTTTCTGCAGTAGCGCTTTCCATCTTCATCTCTGTTGAAACGGCTACTTTTGCTTCTCTTTCATATTGACAACAGCCATGTAATGCATCGTAAGTATCATCCGGGGCAAGAAATTTATCGCTGTCGTAACCGGCTAAAGCGATGCGTTTCAAGATTTCGTCTTGAGTCGTTTTAGAGGAATCATACGTAAGTGTTGCCATTTTGGAATCTTTATTCCACTCGACTTTCGCTACTTTTTTCAGGGTTCCGGCAGTTTCTATCTTGCTTTTACACATGTCACAGTTCCCGTATATTTTTACTGTTTCTGTTGTAGCATTTTTAATTTGCGCGCTTGCAATTGTAACTGAAAGCAATAGTGTTATTGCCATCAATATTCTTTTTATTGAGTTCATTGTATGAAAAATTTTGAGTTGAGTTAGTCGCAAAAACATTGAAAAAAATAGCGCATTTTGCTACATTTCAAATTGTATTCGACTAAAATTTAATGATTGTAAAAGCATAAAATGCTTTGAAATAGACAGTCTTTTGGCTGTCAGAGAAAGGAATTTAGCTTATTTTAGGTGGAAGCCAAATAGAACGGAAATCTGAAGAAATAAAGATTTCTGAGTAATAGTAATTTTGTTTTTCAGTAGAAAAACTAAAAAGTTGATTATTTAATTCAGTGTAAGACAACGAAGTCATCCCTAAATAGACGGTTGAACTGCTGCAAGTAACATTTTTACAAGCACCATTACAACCTTCATGAGATTTCTCTTTTGAAGACTGTTCTTTTTTACAACATTCTTTTTTATCCTTTTTTGAAGAGGATTCTTTTTTGCAACATGCCTTCTCAGTTTTTGTTCCACATGCAAAAGCCACGCTTGGTGTCATAAAGAAACCAAGCATAACTAATAGCACTATGTAAAACTTTTTCGACATTGTTTATCTTATATAGAAGCACAAAGGTATAAAATTATACAAATACTGTAAATTAATTCATTCACAAATACATGTTAAAACAATTCCTTATTTTCCTTCGCCTAATATTCCATTCATTATGGACTGTAATAATGACAAGATGATACTAAAGAATAAGGCGGTCCAAAAGGTGTCTACGCTAAATCCGCCCACAATTTTTGTACACAACAAAATCATTAATGCATTAATTACCAATAAAAATAATCCTAAAGTAATGATGGTAACCGGCAATGTAAGTATTACCAATATTGGCTTGATAAATATATTAAGTAACCCCAGAACAATTGCTACGATTAATGCTGTAGTAAATCCTGCTACATGAACCCCCGGCATAAAATTCGCAATTAGCAATACTAAGCCCGAAGTGATAAGAATTTTGATCAGTAAATTCATAGATTTTTGTTTTAAAATTTTAATAAATGTAGTGAAAATTTAAAATTATCACGTTCATTTCAAAAAAGAACTTACTTTTTGGTAAAACTCAGTTGGGTTTTCGGCATGAAGCCAATGCCCTACATTCGGAATCGTTTCGATGCTTGAATCAGGAAAATGTTGTTTTATATTTTCGAAATCACTGTCCAAAATATAATTAGATTTTCCTCCGCGAATAAAAAGAGTTGGCTTTTCAAAAATTGAATTATCCGATAACGGAACTCCTATTTCATCCATTTTATGATTAAATACTGCCAAATTAAATCGGAAAGCAAGTTGTCCCGGCTCTTGCCAAAATAAATTTTTCATCAGGAATTGTCTGGTTCCAAAATCAGGAATATACTTTTCCATAATTTCTTCGACATCACTTCGGCTTGGCTTTATTGAAAAATCAACGGCATTCAATCCTGCCAAAATATCCTGATGGTGTTGCGGATAAAATTTTGGTCCAATATCAGCCACAATTAATTTACTTACTAATTCCGGATGTGTCGTTGCCAAAAGCATCGCTACTTTTCCACCCATCGAATGACCAATGACATTTATGTTTGCTAAATTATGAGCTTGGCAATACTCGTAAACATCCTGCGCCATGATTTCATAACTGAACTCTTCTGAATGCAAACTTCGACCGTGGTTGCGTAAATCGAGAATATGAACTTGAAAATCAGCCGCAAATTGCGTTCCGAGTGTTTTCCAATTATCGGACATTCCCAAGAATCCGTGGAGGATTAAAAGTGGTTGCCCTGAGCCTTCTATTTTTGAAAAAAGCATATGGTTTTAGATTTTAACGTTATAATTTAAATTACAAACCATCAAGAAAATAAGGTCATGAAGCTTTTGACTTCATCTATCTTAAATTTCTTAATGGTTTAAAAAACTATTTTAATTTTTGCAAATACATATTTACCACATTATCCAATCCCAGATAAATGGCTTCAGAAATTAATGCGTGACCGATAGAAACTTCGAGTAATCCCGGAATATTTTGTTTAAAAAACTGAATGTTGTCTAAACTTAAATCGTGACCTGCGTTGATTCCTAATCCAAGTTCGTTTGCCAAAACTGCTGATTGTGTGTACGGCAAAATTCCGTTTTGATTTCCTAAACTGTATTGATGTGCAAATGCTTCGGTGTACAACTCGATTCTTTCAGTTCCAATTTTCTTCGCGCCTTCAATCATTTCGAGAACAGGATCCACAAAAATGGAAGTTCTGATTCCGTTACGTTGAAATTCCTGAACGATTTCGGTTAAATAAGAAGCGTGTTTTATGGTATCCCAACCCGCATTAGACGTTATGGCATCGATTGCATCCGGCACCAAAGTGACTTGAGTTGGTTTTATTTCAAGAACAAGATCGATAAATGTTTGCTCTGGATTTCCTTCAATATTATATTCGGTGTAAACGATAGCCTTTAAATCTCGCGCATCTTGATAGCGAATGTGACGCTCATCCGGACGGGGATGAATGGTAATTCCTTCGGCACCAAACTTTTGAATATCGGTGGCTACTCTTAATAAATCGGGAACATTTCCTCCGCGAGCATTTCGCAAAGTAGCTATTTTATTGATGTTTACACTTAACTTTGTCATTAGAACACTTTTTGATTTAGATACTAGTATTTACTTGGAGCAAAAATACAAAGTAAAACTTAGGAGATTTTGCTTATTTTTGATTATTTTGCATGAAATATTGCCGATTGATTTATGACAGAAATTACAGAATATATTACCAATGACTTTAAAGCGATTGACAGCCTCGATTCTATTGCGGCTATTCAAGACTTTTTTAGTGAGTTACACTTTTCACATTTTCCAATTGTTGAAGAGGGCGTTTATATTGGCAGTATAGCATCCGAAGATATAGAGACTTTTGACAGTGATAAAAAAGTAGCGGATTACCGTTTTACTCTTGAAGGATTTTTTACCAGAACAAATACGATGTGGCTGGATGTTTTAGAAGTTTTTGCAAAAAACCACACCAATTTAGTTCCCGTTTTGGACGAAAACAATACCTATGTAGGATATTATGAAATAGAGGACATCATGAAATTTTTTCATGAAACCCCTTTTCTAAAAGAACCTGGCGGAATCATTGTTGTTAAAAAGGGAGTTTTGGATTATTCCATGAGTCAAATTACTCAAATTATAGAAAGCAATAACGGAAAACTTTTAGGGCTTTTCATATCGGAAGCGGATGTTGAGAGTGTTGAAGTTACTTTGAAAATAACTTTGGGCGCCATGAATGAAATCATACAAACTTTTAGAAGATACAATTATGAAATCATATCAGAACATCAAGAAGACAATTATATCAATAATTTAAAAGAGCGCTCTGACTATTTAGACAAATACCTTAATATATAGTTTTTGTTTAACCGATTATTTGTTTAATCGATTAAATGCTAAAATAAACATATCAACATTAAACGATTAAACAAAAAGATGAAAGTAGCTATCTACGGTCAATATTATCAAAACAGTACAGAACCCATCATAAATGACATCTTTGTTTTTTTTAACAAAAACAATGTAGAGATGATTATTGAATCTCATTTTTTGTTGATGCTTAATGAACGGAAGATTGTAGAAAAAAAATACAAAACTTTTACATCCCATACGGAACTTGACTCCAGTTTTGATATGCTGATAAGTATCGGCGGAGACGGAACCATACTAAGAGCCGCAACATTGGTAAGAGATTCCGGCATTCCCATTTTAGGTATAAATGCTGGAAGATTAGGTTTCTTAGCCTCTGTACAAAAAGAGAATATTGCATCGTTTATGCAATTTGTTCTCGATAAAAAATACACGATTTCTAAACGAACTTTACTGAGTTTAACGTGTACACCACCAAATGAATCCATTGACGCAATTAATTTTGCTATGAATGAAATTACAGTCAGTCGAAAAGACACCACTTCGATGATTACGATTGATACGTACTTGAATGAAGAATATTTGAATTCCTATTGGGCCGACGGTTTAATCATTTCAACACCAACAGGATCCACAGGATATTCACTCAGCTGTGGCGGTCCCATTTTGACCCCTGACGTAAAAAGCCTTGTTATTACTCCTATTGCCCCTCACAATCTTACCGCAAGACCACTTGTAGTTCCCGATGAAACTGAAATCCGACTGAAAGTTTCGGGAAGAGAGGAATACTATTTAGTTTCCTTAGATTCCAGAGTTACCTCGGTAAAAAACGAATCAATTCTGACTTTAAAGAAAACTCCTTTTCAAATTAATATGGTAGAAATTACCGAAGAGACCTTTTTGAAAACACTTCGCAAGAAATTACTTTGGGGAGAAGACAAAAGGAATTAAATCATTTTAATCAAGCGCTATACGATTTTATCAATTTTCCCCGTTTTAGTTAAACTAATACTTAATTAGTGTAGGTTTAGTAGTTAATTATTAAAAAAACACACATTTAACTGAATGGGTATTGAATCGAATTGATAATTATTATATTTGCACGCAATTTTTGATTAAATGAACAAAATTTTTTATTTATTTTTTTGCTTTTTCCCTTTAATGGTTACCAATGCTCAGATACATGAGGTCGGTGTTTTTATAGGCGGAAGTAATTTTATAGGAGATGTTGGCCCTACTACATATGTTTCGCCAAACGAACCTGCATTTGGATTGCTATATAAGTGGAATAAAAGTGCCAGACATGCTTACCGATTTTCTTACACGCAATCAAAAATCGTTTCAAATGATTTAGATTCAAAAGAAGCCGGCAGAAACCAAAGAGGCTATCGCTTTGAAAACGGCGTAAAAGAAGTATCTTTAGGCCTTGAATTCAACTTTTTTGATTTTAATCTTCATGAATCCAGTACTAAAATAAGTCCTTATGTGCATTCCGGCGTAAGTTATTTTAGACACGATGAATTGTATGTATTGGACGGAGAAACTAAAAAAGATAAAAGCACAGGTTCATTTGCAATACCAATGACTATAGGAATAAAATCGAACATTAGTCCTAGTATAATATTGGCTGCAGAAGTTGGTGCAAGATATACTTTGACGGATAACATAGATGGAAATAATCCGGAAAATAAAAATTTGGAATCGCTCCGATTTGGAAATATAAATAATAATGATTGGTATGTTTTTTCAGGAGTTACTTTAACTTATACCTTTGGGAATAAACCCTGTTATTGTGCAGAATAAAAAAATGAATTTACTAGAGACTATCAACAAGAATAACTTGCCGAAACATTTAGCCATTATAATGGATGGCAATGGCCGTTGGGCAAAACAACAAGGCCTTTTAAGAGCCTTAGGCCATGAAAGCGGAACAAAATCAGTTAAAGTGATAATCGAAGCCAGTGCTAAACTCGGCATCGAATTTCTTACTTTATATGCATTTTCGACTGAAAATTGGAACAGACCAAAACTAGAAGTTGAAACTTTAATGAAAGTACTCATCAACTCCTTGAAAAAAGAACTTGTAACACTCCAAAAAAACAACATCAAACTGAATGCTATCGGTAATTTGGAAAAATTACCAAAATCAGCGCAAAAAGAACTACTTGATGTTATTGATAAAACTAAAGACAACACACAAATGACATTGACTCTGGCGTTAAGCTACGGGTCGAGAGAAGAACTTGTAAGTGCAGTCAGAAACATCTGTAATAAAGTTAAAAATAATATAATTTCAATAGACACTATTGACGATTCCATTATTAATGAGCATCTTTACACGCAAAATTTACCTGACGTAGATTTATTAATACGAACAAGCGGAGAACATAGGATAAGTAACTTTTTGTTGTGGCAGATTGCCTATGCAGAATTATATTTTACTGACATATTGTGGCCAGACTTTAAAGAACAAGATTTATATGAGGCTATCATTAGTTATCAAAAAAGAGAGCGTAGATTTGGAAAAACAAGTGAACAAATTAAATAATTTTTTAGTGTTAAATAAAAGCATAAAAATAGTCCTTACCGTTTTGATTTTTGGAAGTTTTTCACAAGTTAAAGCTCAAGAAAGAGTTCCTTTTGATCAAGGAAAAAAATACATTTTAGCCGATGTAGCGGTGGTTGGAGATATCAGTTTCAACTCTCAAACCGTAGTTACTTTTTCAGGTTTACAAAAAGGACAAGAAATAACAATACCGGGCGAAGAAATTAGTGCTGCTATAAAAAAACTTGGAAAACTGGGTCTCTTTGATGAAATTTCATTTTATGTAAATAAAGTGCAGAATGACAGTATTTATCTTGATTTAAACATTGTAGAGTTACCTAAATTAAACCAAGTAAAATTTGTAGGCGTTAAGAAAACGAAGACAGAAGGTTTAATTAAAGATAACAGCTTAAACAAAGGTAAAGTAGTCAATGAAAACTTGATTACCACCACAAAAAACTACATCGAAAATAAATATAAAAAAGACGGTTTTTACAACACTAAAGTAAACATAAACACTGTTAAAGATACGTCAACCGTAAACTCTGTAAATATGCTTGTCAGTATTGACAAGGGTGAAAAGGTAAAAATTCAAAAAATTGATTTTGTAGGAAATACAAAAATGTCAGACAAAGCTTTGCGAAAAGCGATGAAGGATACGAAACAAAAAAATCCTATTCGAATTTTAAAAGCATCTAAATTCATAAAAGACAAATACAAAACCGATTTAGAAAAAGTAATTTCAGCTTATAAAGAAAAAGGATACAGAGATGCCAGAATACTTTCGGATTCGGTTACTTTTGACAAAGAAAAGAACGCATTATCCATTAAAATAAATGTAGAAGAAGGAAACAAATATTACTTTGGAGACATTAAATTTTTAGGAAATACAGTATACACGGATCAAGGATTAAGCCGAGTATTAGGTGTTAAAAAAGGAGAAACTTACAACGGTGTTTTGCTACAAAAAAGAATTGCTGATGCATCAAAACCTGACGGGGAAGACATTGACAACTTATACAAAAACAATGGGTATTTATTTTCTAACATAAATGCGGTTGAGGTAAGAACAGCAAATGACACTATTGATTTTGAAATACGAATCACTGAAGGGCCAATTGCTTATTTTAACAAAATTACTGTTGTAGGAAATGACAAAACAAATGACCGTGTAATTTATCGTGAATTAAGAACAAAACCAGGAGAAAAATACAGCAAAGAAGAATTAGTAAGAACCATTCGTGAAATTGGGCAACTAGGATTTTTTGATCCGGAAGCTATTGATCCAAAGTTCAAAAATGTTGATTCAGGAGCAGGAACTGTTGATATTGAATACAATCTTGTAGAAAAAGGTTCGAGTCAAATTGAGCTTCAAGGTGGTTATGGCGGAGGTGGTTTCATAGGTACCCTTGGACTATCTTTCAACAACTTTTCTGCACGAAATATGTTCAACAAAGATGCTTACAAACCATTACCGATGGGAGATGGTCAAAAAGTTTCTTTACGTTTGCAAGCCAGTACATTCTTTCAGACTTATAGTGTTTCATTTTCAGAACCTTGGTTCGGAGGAAAAAAACCAGTACAATTTAGTAGCTCTATATCGTACAGTAAACAATTTTTAAATAATTTTGTTACACAAAGAGCTGATAAAACCAAAAGTTTTAACATCATGACATTGTCTGTTGGTTTAGCAAAAAGATTGACTGTTCCAGATGATTTCTTTGTATTATCACAATCGTTAAGTTACCAACATTATGATTTGAATAATTACAATACTGGATTATTTACTTTTGGAGATGGTACATCTAGAAACTTTGCCTACACTGTTGGATTAACAAGAAGCAATAAAGGTGTGAATCCAATATTCCCAACATACGGATCGGAGTTTAGCATTTCAGCTAAATTAACCCCTCCTTATTCATTGTTAAACGGAATTAATTATTCGACATTAGGAGATAAAGAAGAATACAAATTAAAAAATACTGTTGACCGCTTAAATGTTCCAGATGCAAATGGTAACATTGTTCAAATAGGAGATTATATTGATACCGATGGAAATAAAGTAACTGACTTCAATCTTGCTGCTACAGACGTAAGTAAAGTAGATCAAGAGCGTTTTAAATGGTTGGAATATTACAAAATAAAGTTCAAAGCAGACTGGTATACAAAAATTTATGGTAAATTAGTACTAAGAACCTTAGCAGAATTTGGGTTCCTTGGAGCATACAATCAAGAAAGAGGAGTTGTTCCTTTTGAACGATTCTATCTTGGTGGTGACGGACTGGCAAATTACTCCATGGATGGAAGAGAAACAGTACAGTTGAGAGGATATCCTAATAACTCATTAACACCAGTAAATGAGGCAGGAGATCAAATTGGAGCTACTGTTTTTAATAAATTCTCAATGGAATTACGTTATCCGATAACATTAAAATCATCGGCTTCAATTTATGCATTGGCATTTATGGAAGCAGGATCATCGTTTAGGGATTTCAAAAGCTATAATCCTTTTGCCTTAAATCGTTCTGCTGGAATTGGATTGCGTGTATTTATGCCGGCATTTGGTTTATTGGGAATTGATTTTGGTCACGGTTTTGATACATTACCAGGACAAGCAAAAGCTAATGGATGGGAAACCCATTTTATCATTGGGCAACAATTCTAAAAAAAATTGGTTTTAAATTTTCTAATACAGTAACGTTATGAGAAAACAATTTTTATATCTATTTTTAGCGCTAGTTGTTGTACAAACAGCTGAAGCGCAAACCAGGGGGACTAAGCTAGGCTACATTGATATGGAATACATTTTACAAAATGTACCCGATTACACTGAAGCAAAAGCTCAATTAGAGCAAAAGGCTGAAAAATGGAAACTGGAGATTGATACTAAGAAAATTGAAATCAATAAATTGAAGGATGCCTTAAAAGCAGAAAGAGCTTTATTAACGAAAGAGTTAATTGATGAAAGAGAAACAGAAATTAATTTTCTTGAAAATGAAAATCTGGATTACCAACAAAAAAGATTTGGTGCCAACGGAGATTTGATGATACAAAAATCTGTTTTGGTAAAACCAATACAAGATCAAGTTTTTACTGCAGTTCAAGATATTGCAGAAAGATTAAAATATGATTTTATCTTTGACAAAACTTCTGACTTGACCATGTTATTTGCAGCGAAAAGATTTGACATCAGTGATCAAATTTTACGCACATTGAACAGGACAGAAAAAAGAGAACAGTTGACTAAAAAACAACAGAAAGAAGAAGAGGCTAAAGAAAATAAAGAAGATGCATTGGATGAAAATCCAGCGTTGGCAGATAGACAAAAACTCTTGGATGATAAAAAAGCAATAAGAGATAAAGTAATCGCTGATAGAAAATTGCTTCAGGAGCAAAAGAAAAAAGAATTTGACGATAAAAGAAAACAAATTGCTGCTGACAGAGAGGCTAAAAAAAATGGCACGGTTTCTGCAAATGTTAAAATAGACAGCACAGCAACAGCCGCAAGTAACGAACCTGCTAAAGACAGTACGAAGCTAGCAGTTGAAGATGCCAAACAAAAACAAGCGGCCGCAAAAGCAAAAACATTAGAAGATCGCAAGAAAGTTTTAGAGGATCGCAAGAAAGCATTAGACGAGAAAAGAAAAAAAATACTGGAAGACAGAGAGGCAATTAGAAAAGCTAAAGAAGAAAAATTAAAAGAAAATACAAACAAAAATTAATTATTAAATATTTTAAAAACGATGAAACAAATTAAAACTCTATTTATTGCTGCAATTTTTATTTTAGGAGCAAGCCAAACAATTAATGCACAAGCAAAAACTGCTCATGTTGATGTAAGTGAGATTATGACAAAAATGCCAGCAATGCTAGATGCTCAAAAACAATTGGATAAATTGAGTACTACGTATGATGCTGACTACAAAAAAATGGTTGAAGAATACCAAGCAAAATTGAAAAAATACGAAGCTGAAGCTGCTACAGTTACTGAAGCTGTAAATACTGAGCGTTCTAAAGAAGTTCAAGATATGCAAAAAAGAATTGTTGACTTTAGAGACAATGCTCAAAAAGAATTGCAACAAAAAGAATCTGATATCGTAAAACCATTAATGGAAAAAGTAAGAGCTTCTATTCAAAAAGTAGGAAAAGCTAAAGGATTCCAATATGTTCTTGATGGTTCTAGTCTTTTGCTTGCTGATGGTCCAAACTTGACTATTGATGTAAAAAAAGATTTAGGTTTCTAAAAAAAATAGATACTCGCATAAAACTGCTCACCTTATCATAGGCTTGAGCAGTTTTTTTGTTTAAAATAAATTTTAGGAAATTCAAATTTCAGCATGTAACTTTGTTTTTATGAACAGTAATAATCAACCAATAGGAATTTTTGACTCGGGGATTGGCGGAACTTCCATTTGGAAAGCAATCCATCAATTACTGCCCAATGAAAAAACCATATATCTGGCAGACAGTAAAAATGCCCCTTATGGACAAAAATCTAAACAAGAGATTATTGCATTGAGTATGAAAAATACTGATTTCCTACTGGAGATGAACTGCAAATTAATTGTTGTAGCTTGTAATACCGCAACCACTAATGCCATACAAGAATTAAGAGCAAAATATGATGTACCTATTATAGGTATTGAACCTGCTATAAAACCTGCAGTTACGCATTCTAAAACACAAATAATAGGAATCCTTGCTACTAAGGGAACCTTGAACAGTGAACTGTTCAACAAGACTACAGAGAAATACCAAGACACCAAAATAATTGAGCAAGTAGGTCACGGATTAGTGCAGCTAATAGAAAACGGAGATATCGATTCACCAGAGATGACTGAACTGCTTCACTCCTACCTGACTCCAATGATTGAAGCCAATATTGATTATTTAGTATTAGGTTGCAGTCATTATCCTTATCTGATTCCTCAAATCAAAAAAATTCTTCCGGAACACATTCAAATTATAGATTCTGGCGAAGCTGTTGCAAAACAAACACGAAATATATTACGTGACAAAGTAGGTTTTTCATCAGCAGAAAACAGTGAACCAGTTTTTTACACGAATACAAATCCCAAAGTTTTGACTGAAATTTTGGAAAATAAATATCTGGTTGAAGAAATAGCGTTTTAAGCTACTCAAATTTTCTTTTGACAAACCAAATACCGTCTAAACTTAAATTAAGAGACAATTTATGATAATTTTCTTTGATTAGTCCATCACTGATTCTACCCTTTTGACCAAAAGAATAGCTAATATTCAGTGCTGAAAACGTATTTTCAATGGGAAGTGAAACTCCAACCGAAAATGACATAGCATTAATTCTCTTATTATCAACTTCAAGGTAACCGGTATCATAATTGAATCCCGTTGAATATTGAATCCTATCCGAGTAGCTTCTTATATTATTTGGCTTACTGTAAGAAAACCCCAATGCGAACTTATCTTGGTTTACAAAATTTCCGTACAAATCAGATTGATTGGTGCTATTCCACAACCCTTTTCCGTAATCAAGTGTCAGATTTAAGTTATTCTTAAAAACCTTGCTTAAACCCACTCCTATCTCTAATGGCATATAGTAATCATCCGTATCCGATGCAACCTCTGACTCAATAGCCAAAGATCCTGAATTAAAAACTGAAGTTACAGATTGTACTTTAGTTGCATTTATTTTTGTGGGTGATTTCAAATTCATTCCCAAAGTAAAAGTAGAATCAACTTTGAATTGGCCTCCCAGAGATGCCCTGACGCCATTATAATTTGTCTTTTTATAAATATTTGTTACCGAATTAGCAATACTATAATCTCTATCATCTGTAGTATTTCCAAAAAGAACAGAAGTAGAAAGCCCTAATGCTATTTTTTTACCAATTCTATAGCCATAGGAAACATCAAAATCATTCAATCCACCTGTTCCGGTAGCATTCAAAGTATAATTTTCCTGGCTATCCTGAATTGGCAATGATAAATTAGATATTTTGAATGTAGAACTCGAATAAGGCTTCAGTGCCAAACTAAAAGCTGATTTTGGCGACACTGGAAAAGCAAAAGCAATATGTGAAAATTGAAGGTTATTCCGACTTTCTTTTTTTGAATTGTTTTCGTAACTCGACAAGATAGCTTTCCCTCCTACGTCAAACAAAAAGTGGTTTTGATACATGAACCCTAAAGAAGCTGGATTTAAATTGTTGATAAATCGGTTTGAAGGCAGAGCAATACCCGAAGAACCTATTCCAGGAATCGAACCAAAATCTGAGTCATATAAACTTCCTAAACCATACAATGAATATGGAGAACTGGAAATACTTTGTGAAAACGAAACTGTTGTTATAAAAAGAAACAAACCTAAGAATGCTATTTTATTTTTCATCTAATAATAAATTTTCAATTGAATTTTGTTATTGGCATTTTTCTGATCATCTAAAACAAGTCTGTTAACTGCTTTTGAAATACTGGGTAATGTGAGAATTAAGGAAGATCTAGCGTCTGATTCCTTTAGCATTTCAGCTTGTAAAAAAGCACCAATCGAAATTTTATACCCAATATTCTCATTGAATTCATCACTTGTAGCATTCAAGAGTCCATAAACAGCCGATCCATCTACGGCATTTAGCGTTCCTTTGATTCTATTTAATTTATCCCCTACAAAAACACGCAAAGAATCCATTAAAGGATAAGCAACTGAATAAGTATTATTTACTGGTTTTATGATTAATTCAGCATCTACAATTGCCCCTTTTTCAGAGAGGTATTTCAATTGCTTTATGTTAGGAAAATCTACTCGGCAAGCAAGTCCTGTCCCTGATTGAATGAAAGCTTTATTCCCCGTTAGTAAACTGGACAGCTTACTGGATGAAACAGGTAAATCCTGAATTTGTGTTCCAGTTCTATCCAAAGTGATATTATTAAATTGCTTGGAGACATCCAAAATAGAGAAGTTTTTAATCAATGAAGTTTCTGAATCGCCCTGGTATTTTGAATAATACAACCGTAGTACGCTAGACATATTGAAACCGACAATAATAGAAGAAGTTCCCGATGTTGACTTGATAACAAATCCTTTGAGATATTCTGTAAACTCATCAAAATTTGATATTTCAAGTTTTTTTAATTTTAGAAAAAGAGCATTCCCAAATTCATTATTCAATTTCACAACCACGGAGTCCTTACTATTGGGTTTTGGTTTAAATGAAATGCTACCGAGACTTTGAGCATCATAACTTAAGCTGGAATTATTGTAAAAACTATCATCTTCTGAGTTTGGTTTAACCTTTTGTGTCAATCTATGAATGCTGAGAGATTGCACTTTTGTTGTGTCTCCGTAGAAATACTTATCTTCTTTTAAAACCATTTTAATGGAATCGAAAACATAATTTGGAGCATCAGTATCAGAACTTTCATTATACAACGCGTAATCAGACGCCGAAAGCTGAAAATAACTATCTGATTTTACTTTTCCAAAAACAGGATCATCATAATTCCCTACCAAAATCCTACTCTGACTTGAGGTCACTAATGAATCAAAATTAATGGTAGCAACATCAACGGTTACAGTATCAATCAATATCACTTTATTACTAACCGATAAATAATCAGATCCAACAACAAATTCTCCAGCGTCAACATCAGAATTACACGAAGTTATTATAAGTCCAAAAACCAGCAACAACAATACCTTATACATAAATGTTTTTTGAACAAATATATAGGAGACCACTTTATACCGCATAATAACATATACCGCCAGAAGTTTTGTGTCTATAAAATGGCGATTCTAGTCTACAATTAAGATCCTGTAGGCAATAATTCATTCGACCTTACAAATGCCCAGTTAGTCTATGAATTTGGGCGGTACATATATCTTCTTTTTTTTAATTGGATAACGTATCTACTTTTGAATCAATAAAAAAATTATGAGAATAAAGACTTTAGCAAATCTGTTGTTTATGATTACAATTCTTAATGCATCGGCCCAAAGCGGATATTCCTTAGAGTTAAATATAAAAACACAACCAACGGAGAAAATTACAATACATGAAACTGGAATTGGAGTAACTTTTTTTAAAAAATATTGATTCGAAAAATAAAATAACCAACACCTTCAAGTACAAAAATATTGGAGTCGATTATTCATTAGAAAATTATGATTTACAAAATAGTCTGAATCAGTTTAACGGTTTCGAAAATGATTTTAAACTATCTCATCAACTAAACGGTGCTACAAAACTGAATTTAGAAATCAATCCAACAGTTAATTTCGAGAGTAATATTGGACTTTCTGATGTATCACTTTTAGGTGGTATAGAAATGACTCATTCTTTCAATCGTTCAAATGCAATCAGCATTGGAGTAAAAAGGATGACGCTTTTTGGCAAACCGGAAATACTGCCTACTTTTTCTTTTTATCATCAAATCAGCCCTAATACATTTATTGAAGCTGGCTTTCCAAACTCCACTTTCTCGTATTCAAATAACACACGAAATAGTTTCAGTTTGACAAATAGTTTCAATGGGAATTTTTATAACCTAGACAAACCTGAAGTTCTTGACCATTTGAATGCAGCTACAAAAGTGAGTTTTTCACAAATGACTTCGGCATTGGAATATGAAAGAAATATGGATTCAAACTGGTTTGTAAGTTTAAAAGGAGGCTATGAATTCAACAAAAAATACAATCTAACAAACAACAGTGGCGACTCAAAACTTGATTTTAACAGCACTAACAGCTACATTTTTAACATTGGAATAAAATACAAACATTAATAAATACACTAAATTATGAATAGTTTTAAAAAAGGAATATTATTCACTACACTTTTTGCAAGTTTGGTATTTACGGGCTGCAGTAATGATGATGACTCCGACGATTTGATTGGAAACTGGATTAAAAAATCTTCTTTTGACGGACCAGCCAGATCAAGCGCCACGAGTTTTGTAATTGGCACTTATGCCTTTGTAACTACAGGATATACCGGAGATGAATATTTAAAAGACCTTTGGGCTTACAATTCGACAGGCGATTATTGGGAGCAAAAAGCTGATTTTATTGGAGTTGCAAGAAGTTCAGCTTCGGGATTTGAGTTAAACGAAAAAGGCTACATCGGTCTTGGTTATGATGGTACTAATAAATTGAAAAATTTTTATGAATATGACCCTAGTAGCAATACTTGGATGCAAAAAACTGATTTTGCAGGAACAGCGCGCTATTCGGCTGTAGGATTTCAAGTGGGTGGTAAAGCGTATTTTGGAACCGGTTATGATGGGAATTATCTGAAAGACTTTTATCAATACGGCCCAACTACAGATTCTTGGTCATTGGCAAATGGTTTTAGCGGAAATAAAAGACGAAATGCAACTGTTTTTGTAATTGACGATAAAGCTTATTTTGGGACAGGAATAAATAACGGAGCTTACCAAGTCGATTTTTGGATGTTTGATCCGGCAACTGATGTATGGACAAGAAAACGAGATATTGACCAAGACACTGATGACGATTATGATTACAATGATGACTATGTAATTTTGCGTTCTAATGCGACCAGTTTTTCTATGAATGGATTAGGATATGTAGCCTGTGGAGAAAGCTCAAAATCGATTTGGGAATACAATCCAACAACTGATATTTGGTTAGAAAGAACGCCGCTTGAAGGATCAGCCAGAACAGATGCAATAGGTTTCTCTATTAACCAACGAGGATTTGTGATGCTGGGAAGAACAGGAACCTCTTATTTTGATGATTCATGGGAATTTAAACCTTTAGAAGAACAAAACGATGATGACAATTAATACAACCAATACATTCTTCTGGGCTACAATCCAGAAGAATTTTTCTTTAGTAAACACAAAAAACAAAGTACTTTTTCTATTGGGTTTGTTCCTATTTATTTCTTGTAACAAAAGTGAAAGCTTAAACGTACAATCTTTAAAAACGGCTACAGGCTGGGGTTATTGCATAACTAACAATGAAAAAATTATAATAAAGCAAACAATAATTCCCGTTATCAGCGAAAACAAAAGCTTCAAAACGGAAGAAGAAGCGCTGAAAGTTGGGAACTTAGTGTTACAAAAATTGAAAGACGATTTATCGCCTACGGTAACAAAAAAAGATTTATTTTTATTAGCTGTAAAAATCTAGATGAACATAGAAGGAATTAAAAATAACAATTTAAACCAAATACTTTTTCATAGTATGATTTGGTGTTTCTTCATTTTTGCCTCACTAATTCAGTTTTACGAAAGTCCTTTTAGCATTGGTATTGATTTCTATGTCCAATGGATTACGGGAATCCTATTATTTTATCTGAATTATTTATACCTAGTCCCTTTATTGCTTTTGCAAAAGAAATACTGGCAATATTTCACGATTGTAATTGCATTAATGACCCTTTTTATGATTGTTCGGTTTAATTTCTTTATGCCCGAATTTCAAAATATGAGGCCTTTCAGAATGATTAATTCATCCGGAAAAGAGATTTTATTAAACCCGAATTTCAAAAGGAAACAACCGTTTTTTTTTAAAATTGTCCCTTCTTTTTTCTATATATTAATCATTACAATTAGTACCATTATTAAAACTTTGTCTGAGTTATACAACAATCAGCAAAACAAGTTAATTGCCGAAACGCACAGGACTTCAACAGAATTAAATTATCTAAGAAAACAAACCAATCCCCATTTTTTATTTAATTCCCTGAATAGCATTTATTCATTAGCCTATAAAAAATCTGATTTAGTTCCGGATGCAATTGTAACGTTGTCAGAAATGATGCGGTATATGTTGTATGAAACCGATAATAAATCGGTGTTTTTAGAAAAAGAAATCAATTACATTAAAAACTATCTTGAGCTGCAAAAACTGCGCTTGAATAATATTGAAAATATCACCATCAATATTCATGGCGAGACAAAAAACAAATACATTGAGCCGTTGCTTTTAATTTCATTTATTGAAAATGCTTTCAAATATGGTACTGATTATAAAGGAGCAGCTTTTGTAAAAATTAAAATAACAATTGAAGAAAATATTTTAGATTTTTGGGTAGAAAACAAAATCGAAAATCACCGAAAAGATCCGGAAAATTCAGGAATAGGAATGACTAATATTGAAAGTCGTCTGAATCTCCTTTATCCTAATGCACACCAGCTCACTATCATTGAAACCGACAGTAATTACAGTGTTCATTTAAATTTAAAACTAGACCCGATTCAAACTTCTTTTAATTAGGAAACTTGATATTAATTTTAGTTGTTCCAAATTTTAAATAAAAAACAGAAAAGATGAAATGTGTAATTATAGATGACGAACCATTAGCGGTTGATTTGCTTAAAGAATTTGTGAGCAAAGTAGATTCTCTTGAACTGGTAAACACATTCACAAACGCCATTGATGCCATTTCGATAATCAATCAGTCTAATGTTGATTTGATTTTTTTAGACATAGAAATGCCTCATTTTTCAGGAATTGATTTTATTAATGCCATAGAAAAAAAGCCGTTAATCATATTTACGACAGCGTATTCTAATTATGCTGTTGAAGGATTTAATCTTGGCGCAGTCGATTATTTAGTAAAACCCATTCCGTTTCATCGGTTTTTAAAATCCGTTTTACGGGCACAACAAATTTTCAATCCACAAATTTTACCTGCAAATAACAATCCCATTTCTACCCCAGAAATCGAACAGGATTTTATGTTTGTGAGAGCTGAATATGAAAATGTAAAATTGAATTTTTCGGATATTTTATTTATCGAAGGATTGAAAGATTATGTCAAAATATACACCACTGATAATAAGTTTACGCTAACATTAATCAGCCTTATAAAACTGGAGAATTTGCTTTCATCCAAAGGATTTGCGAGGATTCACAGATCGTATATCATCAATATAAAACACGTGAAATCAATCCAGAAAAATAAAGTAATCATTGCCGAAAAAAGAATCCCGATTAGTGAAAGCTACAAGAACTCTTTCTTTGAGAAAATTAATTTATAGTTTCTTAAATTCATTAGAAACCATTATTTAATAATATTCAGGGTAATCAACATTGTGATAATAAGCAAAGAGAAAAGTCCTGTCAAAAAAATTATATCTGCAGTTTTTTCCATTTTCTCACTAGGCTTTTTAGTATTTCGCATCGATAAAAAAGAAAGAATACTACTGATCATAAACATAACTATAGATACTGCAATGAGTTGATCAACTATAGTAGTTTCTTTAATATCATTCAAATGGATTGAGGTAAGAACTATAAAACAAATTCCAAGTAGCGTTGCCGAAGTATTTAATATGTGTGAAGCTTTGTCTTTTTTCTTGCCCATTCTTTTAATTATTGAAAAGTGAAATAGATTACTCTTCGTCTTTAAACCAACTGGAATACATCACATAATTATTCGAAATGCGTTCGATTTCGCCAGCAAAATCAGATTGGTCAATATCTTTCACTTTTTTAGCAGGAACTCCTGCCCAAATTGTACCCGAAGCTACAACTGTATTTTGGGTAATAACCGCACCGGCAGCCACAATAGAATTACTTTCGATAACACAATTGTCCATAACAATTGCTCCCATTCCTATAAGCACATTATCGTGAACTGTACAACCGTGCACAATGGCATTATGACCAATGGAAACATTATTTCCTATAATTGTTGGATGTTTTTTATAGGTACAATGAATAACTGCACCATCTTGTATGTTTACTTTATTACCAATTTTGATGAAATTTACATCTCCTCTAATTACGGCGTTAAACCAAACGCTACAATTTTCTCCAAAAGAAACATCGCCTACAATAGTGGCATTTTCCGCAACATAACAATCCTCAGGAATTGAAGGTGACTTACCGTTAACAGATTTAATTAGCATGAAAAAAGGATAAATATTAATTTATTGCTGGGCAGTTGCAATCGTATTTCACAGGTTTACAGAACAAATCGATTCCTAAAGTAATTTGGTGATAACCACCATTATCGAATTTAACCGCACCCGTTAATTGAGAATACGTGTAGGCAAACATAAATTTGTCAAAGTTAACACCAACTATTGGAGTAATATATTGGAGCTTTTGTTTCGAGACAGAATTTCCATCCATATATTCTGCACCATCAAAACTTCTTCTATAGGATAATCCACCCCAAAGCTTTCCAAAATCTAATGTCTTGTAGGCTTTAAAGTTGATATCAATGGATTTTTCTTTCGTTTGGTCTACCATTTGGAATAAAATAGAAGGTTCCCATAATATTTTGTCTCTGTCACCAAAGATATAACCGGCACTCAACAAGTACTTTCTTAAATTATCACTTTCATATTCAGTGTAAATATCTCTTCTGGTTTCTATAGCATTTTTTACAGTAGCATGAGCGTAAAAATCCAAGTAGTTGTATGATGCTCCGATATCTACATTAAAATAAGAATCCTTTTGCACGACAGTTCCATCAATAATTGGATCAAAATCACCAGATTGCATGAACTCCGTTTCGTCTAATTGACTTTGAATTAATCCTGCACTGATTCCAAAAGACAATTGGTTCAAATCAATTTCATTTCTTGAAAACATCAAATGATAGGCATAGGTAAATTTGACTCCTTTTTGAGAATGATATCCGTTTTTATCATTAAAAAGTATAATTCCGGCACCTGCTTTTTCCCCTACTCTTCCATTAAAACTTAATGTTTGAAGCTCTGGAGCGTCTTGCTGATCAAACCATTGCTTACGTCCTGTTAACCTAATTTTGGCACAATTTGACGCACCAGCCATTGAAGGGTGAATTAAGTAATAGTTATCTGAAAGGTAATCTGAATAAACTGGGATTCCTTCCTGCGAAAAGGAATAAAAGGATATAAGAAAAAGAGCAGATAAAAATTTAATTTTATTATACATTTAATTACTTTTTAATAAGAATGAATAATTCTAAATCAATAAAAGTTTTATGGAAACAAGGACAAACAGCTTGTCTAAAAATTAAACTAAAGTTAATTTATTCATTAAAAACTCAAATATAGTTATTCGTAGAAAATAACTTTAGTAAATTTGTAAAAATTTAAAAGTCATGAACAAAGTTAGCATAAAAGAAACACAAAACCCAACTATATTAAAGTTTGAATTTCAAGATTTTATAACTCAAAATGAAAGTTTTGAATTCAAAAACATTGATGAAGCTAAAACCTCTCCACTAGCGCAACAATTATTTTATCTTCCGTTTGTAAAAACAATTTACATCTCAGGAAATTTTATAGCAATCGAAAAATATAGTATTGTTGAATGGGACGATGTAAAGGATGCCGTAGCGGAACAAATGGAGACATTTGTAAACAATGGCGGAACAATCATTACTATTGACGAAAACAAAACCAAGAAACATCCTGTGACCGTTTATGGAGAAACCACTCCAAATCCAGCGGCATTGAAGTTTGTAGTGAGCAAAATGTTGACTAAGAATGCTATTGAATTCAAAAACATCGATCAAACTGGCGCATCACCATTAGCAAAAGAACTTTTTAAATTTCCTTATGTAAAAGAGATTTTCATTGATGAAAACTACATCTCAGTTACTAAATATGAAATCAATGAATGGCAGGAAATAACATTGGAATTAAGAAGCTTCATCAAGCAATATATTGAAAACGGAGGAACAGTCTTAGATGAAAATTTCATTCAAGCAGTAACAGCTGAAGAAGATACCAAAGCTAAAGAGTTTGATAATCTGGATGTCACTTCACAACAAATTATCAACATATTAGAGGAATATGTAAAACCTGCCGTACAAGCTGACGGTGGAAATATTGCATTCGATTCGTATAATGAAACTGACAAGACCGTAAAGGTAATCCTTCAAGGAGCTTGCAGCGGTTGTCCGTCATCAACATTTACTCTAAAAAGTGGTATCGAAAACATGCTGAAAAGTATGCTGAACGACGAGGGAATTAAAGTGGAAGCTGTAAACGCATAAATAAAACAAAAAAATACACATTTAATTGAAAATGTTATAGTTACATTAAAATAATTACCTTTTTAAATTGAAATTTTAAATAAAATAGGTACATTTAATCTTTAACTTAACAAATAGAAATTATGTCAGTATTAAAAGTAATTGAAGTGCTTTCCAGTTCAGATATAAGTTGGGAAGATGCAACTCGAAAAGGAGTTGCAAAGGCGGCTAAAACCATAAACCACATACGTTCTGTGTACATTAAAGACCACAGTGCAGCCGTAAGTGGAGGTGAAATCACAGAATACAGAGTAAACTTAAAATTAACTTTTGAACTCGAATAGATTCATTTAAGCGTTCGCTGTTGCGAGCGCTTTTTTTTATTTTTAGCGGTTATTACAGTTATTCGATACAACACTTTTTGACCTCAGTATTCATTTGTATTCTCAAACTGGATGGTACTCGCTGAAACCAAAAAACATCAAGTCTTCCTTTTTTATTTGTACGCCAAATACAAAAACGTTGTTTTATGTTTGCTAAAATTGGACACAATTGATGCCAAATACTGATTTTCAGCAAATTATTAATGGTTTAATAAAGTAATCCTAGAAAAAATTGTTTAATATTGTAAGACTAATCAAATAAAAATACCATGGGACTATCTTCATTTTTTAAAAATTTATTTGGCTCAGCCAAAGAAACTGCCAGCGAATTAGCTGACAAAGCAGAAACTACTTTTGAGCAAGCAAAAGAAAGTGCAGCACCTTACCTAGAAAAAGCAGAAACATTTGCAGAAGAAACATTTGAAAAAGCAAAAGAAACTGCAACTCCTTACCTTGAAAAAGCCGAAACTTTTGTAGAAGAAACATTTGAAAAAGTAAAAGAAACTGCAGCACCAATTATAGATAAAGTAGAAGATTTTGCTGTTCATGCAAAAGAAACTGTGACCGAATATTCTGAGAAAGCAGTAGAATCCGTAAAAGAAAAAACGGCTGCAGCAACAGAAAAAGTTGAAGAAATAGCCAGCGAAACTAAAATTATAGCTACTGAAGCTGTTGAAACTGTTTCTGAAAAAGCAAGTGAATTAGCAAATGACGGTGATGCAGAAGCCACTGAAAAAGCTAAAGAAACGATAAATAAAATAGAAGAAGACGCAGATTAATTTATAAAAAAAACAATTTATTTGTATTTTTGCAATTCAAACTTAACCTTCTCTTTTGGGAAGGTTTTTTATTAGATAAAAAATGAACTTAAATCCAAATCAGTTAACTGATTATGCCAATACATTTATCACTGTACTGGTTGATTATTCGCCAAAAATTATTTCTGCCTTTGTCATTTTATTTATTGGTCTTTACGCCATTCGGCTTATCAACAGATTCATTAGAAAACTAATGATAAAAAGAGATTTAGATCCTACTTTGACAAAGTTCCTTGCCGATATTCTAGTTTGGGTTTTGAGAGTACTCTTGTTTGTGACTTTCATTTCAAATCTAGGAATAGAAACTTCGTCATTTGTTGCCATTTTAGGTGCAATGGGACTTGCAGTAGGCTTATCACTTCAAGGTTCGTTATCAAATTTTGCTGGTGGTATGCTGATTATTCTCTTCAAACCTTTCAAGGTACATGATACCATTGAAGCACAAGGAGTAATTGGAACCGTGAGTGAAATACAAATATTTGTAACCAAACTAATTACAGCTAATAATCAAACTATTTTTGTGCCGAACGGAGCTTTGTCAAATGGAAACATTATCAATTATTCTTTGCAAAAAATCAGAAGAGCCGATTTGACCATCGCTATTTCCTATGATACGGATATTAAAAAAGTGAAAGAGATAATTACTGCCATTTTAAAAAACAATCCAAAAGTACTTCAAACTCCTGCTGCCGAAGTTTCTGTAAAAAACTTAACTGACAATGCCATTCAGCTTGCGGTGAGGCCATGGGCAAATAATGAAGATTATGGTGTCGTTTTCTCTGAAACTTTAGAAAGCTGTAAACTGGCATTTGATACTGCCGGAATAGTTATACAGCCATACGTAAGAGAATCATCCCCAGATAATTCTTAATCAAAAATTACTTCTTTGAAGTCGTAATCATAAAGTCTTTCAAATAATACGGTTCAAAATAGGCGACATCTACAGTGTCGCTTTTTTTGAATTTTTCAAAACTTATCGCACTCATTTCTTTGGCAGAAGGATATACAATTTCGTCAAGGAAAATATAATTTTCTTTAGCCAAAACCGACTTGCATTTTTCAGCACAATCACCAACAAAATAAAGTTTTTCCTCCAAATCCTCAAATGAATTCTCTGTAATTATTTCGGCAAGAACTTCTCTTTTTCGCTCGTAATTTGGAGCAAAAACAGCGCTATACACTTCCATTCTTCGAGCATCAATCATAGGGATAATTAATCCGCTGGAAATAGTCACTTGTGACGCCAAAGCGTGCAAAGTATCTACCGCAATTAATGGAATATCCAGTGCGTAACAAAGTCCTTTGGCTGCTGAAACTCCTATTCGCAATCCGGTATAAGAACCTGGACCTTGACTCACTGCGATGGCAGATAAATCATTAAGCGTAATTCCCGCCTCCTTTATAACTTCTTCAATAAAAACATGAAGTCGTTCTGCATGAGAATATCCTTCTTCGGCAATTTCTTTGCATACAATAGTTTTTCCGGCTTTTGCAAGAGCAACAGAACAGTTTTTTGTAGCGGTTTCGATGTTGAGAATGTATTCCAATTTTCAGATTTTATTTTAACTTGAAAATCACAATCATGAAATGTATTCCATGATTGTGATTTTTAAAATAGTAATGTATTATTTTATTTTTTGCTTTCTGCTTTATCCTTATCCGTTTTTAGTGTAACCTTATCTCCAGAATTTAAGTCCTTAGAAACGGTACTGTAAGGTCCGGTTATAACAACATCTCCTTTTTTAAGACCGGTTAAAACCTCAATATTTGTATCGTCTTGAATTCCAGTTTTGATAATTCTAATTTTAGCTTTATCACCCACTTTTACAAATACACATTCAAATTTCTTATCACTTTTTGGCGCAGCTCCTTTTTGCTCTTCATTAGGATCTTCTACTTTAATTTCTTTTACAGCTGTCGTATCTGATTTTACCACAACAGAACTAATTGGCACTGACAATACATTCGTTTTTGTTTCTGTAATGATATCAACAGTTGCAGTCATTCCAGGTCTAAAAGGAGAATACGTATCCGGTTTTCCTTCTAATAAATCTTGATACGATTCTTTAAGGATTCTTACTTTAACTTTAAAATTAGTCACCTGATCTGCTGTCAAAGCGGAACTCGCTGAATTAGAAATACTAGTTACGACACCTTTAAATTGTTTTTTTAGATACGCATCAACTTCAACATTAGCATCATCGCCTACTTTTATTTTCACAATATCATTTTCATTGACATCTACTTCAACCTCCATATTATTCAAGTTGGCCACTCTCAAAATCTCCGTCCCGGTCATTTGTTGTGTTCCTAAAACACGCTCTCCTAATTCTACGTTTAGCATCGAAATTGTTCCATCTGCCGGTGCATAGATTGTAGTACGTCCTAAATTGTCTTTCGCTTCGTTTACAGTTGCGGAAGCACTTTGAACATTAAAATAAGCCGTTTGCTTTGCAGCTTTAGCCACTTCATAAGAGGCAACTGCTTTATCCCAATCCGACTTTGAAATAATTCCTTTATCGAATAATGTTTTATTTCGGTCGTAACTTGATTTAGATTCCTTGAACGAAGCATCGGCCTGACTCAAATTTGCTCTGGTTCCTGATAAATTTGAAACCGAACGATTGTAACCCGAAGTATACAAATCTGGATTTATTTTGACCAATAAGTCCCCTTTCTTTACGACTTGTCCTTCTTTTACGTTTAAAGAAATAATCTCCCCTGATACCTCAGATGAAATTTTAACCTCAATTTCTGGTTGAATTTTTCCTGTTGCCGAAACCGTTTCAACAATAGTTGTTGGGATAACTTGGGCGATTTCAACTTCAGTTCCTTTGTCCTTATTACCGATAACTCCAGATTTTGAAAGTGCTATCAACGCAGCGATAAGTACTATTGCTCCACCTATTAGGATATAAATTGTTTTCTTTGACATGATAAATTAGTTTTTGATAAGTGGAATTCCAAAATAGAATTCTAAAATTTTAATTTTAAAAATATAGTCGTATTTCGTTCTAAGAACATCTGATTGTGCATTTGTAAGTAAGGTTTGAGATTGATTAAAATCAAAAGAATTCATCAAACCTACTGCATATTTTTCTTTGGCATAATCATACGCTCCTTGTCTCGATTCAAGTGCTACAACCGAAGATTCGTAAGCATTCAAAGCGCCTTTTGCATCAGCAAATGCCGTGAAAACATTTCTTTGTAAATCTAAATCTTGTTGCTCAACAGCAATTTTTGATCTCTCTAAACTTACTTTAGAACGCTCCACATTATTTTTTGCCGAAAATCCATTAAAGATAGGAATTGATAACTGAGCTCCAAAAGATTGTCCTTTATTATCACTGAATTGATCAAAAAATGGTGCTGGACTTTTTGTTCCAATTATATTTCCCATACTGTCAAATGCAGGAACATCTGCATAAGAAACTCGACTATTAAAACTATAAAACCCTTGTAAAGTAGGTTGAAAAGCTCCTTTGGCAATTTCTACATTTTTTTGGGCAATCTCTAAATTAGTTCTGGCAATTTTCAATTCTGTTCTGCCTTCTTTGGCTTTATCATAAATGGCCGCCGGAGATTGTGCCATAATATTATTTTCATCTTTAACATCAGTGTCATCAACAACATCAAAATTTTCAAAGTCTTTCAACTGTAATAATTGCGCTAAACTTAATTTTGAAATCAATAACGCATTGTCAGCAGCAATAACATTTTGATTGTTTGATGCTACAGTAGCTTTTATGTCCAATAAATCGCCACGTGGAATAGATCCCGCTTTAACTAATTCTTCTGAACGTGCATATTGCTTTTCATTAATTCCCAATTGTTCTTTTTGCACTTTTAAATTTTCTTTATTAAAAAGCACCTGTAAAAAGGCATTGGCAACATTCAATGCGACATCTTCCTGCATTTTAAGCAACTGATACTTCGCCGCAATAATCGAAAGATTGGCTTTACGCAATGTGTTTTGGTTTTGTAAACCTTTGTAAATATCCACACCCACATTTGCTCCAGCAGACGTAAACTGAGTCGTTTGATTACGCAAAAGTCCTGTTGTAATATCCTGATTCAAACCAATATTCCAGGAATGAGAAGCACTCGCGTTCAATGACGGAAGGAAATTTCCAATCGCTCCTTTTTTATCAATGGCCGCCGTTTTAGTATCTAACTCGGATTGTTTGATGGAGATATTATTTTGTAAGGCATATTTTACGCATTCTTCCAGAGTCCATTTTTTGGATTGTCCCTGAACGGACAAACCAAACAGCACAATAAAAACGAAACTGATACAACTATTTTTTTTCATATATTTTGAATGAAAGTGTAGCAAAGGTACTACACATATTTAACATTTTTTTAAAAACTAAAATTCTTTTTTGAGTGTATTTTTAAGGCTTCACTTCTTCATTTTTTAGACCTTGATTCCATACTTTTATTTTATCCGAAGCTTTAATTCCGCTTTTGATTTCGACATAAATCCCATCACTAACACCCAGGACTAAATCTTTTCTTGTAAATTTTTGTACTCCGGTTTCAATCTCTAACATATGGTTTTTGTGTTTTTTTATCAAACTGAATTAATGCGAAGACAAACCTACTTTCTCCAGAAAATTCATGGCAATTTCATTGCGTTCTTTTCTTTTTAAACCTTGATAATACAATGGCATCGCCACATTATCCAAAGCACTTTTATAATTAATCAAATTGAAAGATTGAAAAACAAAACCTAAAAACTTATTTCTATATCTTGAAGCAATAGTTTCATTGAGATTTTGAATAGGCACACTATCCAAAATATAATTCCCTGAATCCGCTTCATCAAGAATCCCAAGAATATTAAGTAGTGTAGATTTTCCTGAACCGGAAGAACCCATAATCGCTACTAATTCTCCTTCTTTAATATTGAAATTAATTCCTTTTAATACATGTAATTCGGAATTTACCATTTTATAGGACTTATGCAAATCTTTAATTTCAATCATAATTATGTTAATTTTAAAACAATATTAATTCTTCTCTAAAAGAAATTTTAATAAGAAAACGTTAATACCTTTATCAGGAATTTAATCATAAGACTTAATTGTTGTGAAAATGTTACACATTAATCCTAAAAAAGAATTGTTTTGCTAATTTTGCCTCATCAAACTAAAATAAAATGTATAAATACTTTTCAGCTCTACTTATAATTCTGCCTATCGCACTGATAACAAGCTGTTCAACAACTAATAAAATAGCTACTTTAAAACCAGAACCGGACGATGCCACACCTTTGGTTTACGAGAACACTCCTTCCTTTATCAATTTGCCCATCAGCGTAAAATTGAAGGATATCGAAAATCAAACGAACTCACTCCTGAATGGGCTAATTTATGAAGACAGCAATATTGAAGATGATGATATTGAAATGAAGATTTGGAAATTAGCACCAATCTCAATCAAAAATGACAACGGAGTCAATGGTCAAAAAATTAGAACTGTCTTGCCCTTGAAAGCTATTGTAAAATATAGGATTGGAACAAAGAAAATGGACGTTGAATTATACAACACCAAAGAATTTAATCTTGATGGCGTCGTAACTTTACTGAGTGATGTAGGTTTGACCAATTGGAAAATGAATACCAAAACGGAATTAAAATCATTGGATTGGAATGAAAGCCCGACAATGACCGTTTTTGGAAAAAATGTTCCTGTAACCTATCTTATCAATCCTGGAATAAAGCTTTTAAAATCAAAAATAGAAAAGAAAATTGATGATGCTATTGCAAAATCAATGGATTTCAAACCGAATGTTTTGGCGGCTTTAGAGAAAATTTGTGTTCCTTTTCAAATGAGCGATGCATATGAAAGCTGGCTACGAATTGTTCCTATTGAAATTTATTCTACCAACGCCAAACTCAAAAACGACACTTTTGTATTGGAAATGGGAATGAAATGCAACATGGAAACATTAATAGGAAAGCAACCCGAATCTAAATTTAATGCCAGTAAAATTGTTTTAAAACCGGTATCCAAAATCCCTCAGGAGATAACGGCAAACATTGTTGCTGTTTCTACTTATCTGGAAGCATCAAAACTAATGACCAAGAATTTTGCCGGACAAGAATTTGGTTCAGGATCCAAGAAAGTAAAAGTTCAGAATGTTGCTATTTGGCACAAAAACGGAAAAATGATAATTGCATTAGATGTATTGGGTTCTGTAAACGGAACCATCTATTTAGCCGGTTTTCCTCAATATAACGACAAAACCAAAGAAGTATATTTTGATCAATTGGATTATGCTTTGGACACAAAAAATAAATTAATGCGAACTGCTAATTGGTTAGCGCAAGGATTAATCTTAAGAAAAATAGAACAAAGTTGTCGCTACTCCATAAAACCAAATCTTGAAGAAGGTCAAAAAAGCATGATTACTTATTTAAAAAACTACTCTCCTATGCAAGGCATTTTTGTAAATGGAAAAATGGAAGAGATTCAATTTCAGAAAATCCAATTGACAAACCAAGCTATTATTGCTTTTATAAAAGTAAAAGGAACCGTAAATGTTTCCGTAGATGGATTGAAATAGATTGGTCAGTGGTCAGTTTTTAGTAATCAGTAAACCGTATCCTTTAAACTGAAATACACTATTTTCAGATTGACTTTTGATATTCCTATTGAAATTTTTAGGATTTTTTCTTTTTCATTCGATAAATAGCATAACCAATTCCTGCAACAAGAAGATAAGGAATTACCATTAAATAAACAATCCCGTCATTTACCGCCGCTGCTTTAGTTGTATTTTCTTTACTGGTCAAGGCAGCGCGACACATGGCACATTGCGCATTTGCTGATAGCGAAAAGAGATTAAAAACAAGAATTAACAATAAAGAAAAAAGGTACGATTTACCATTTCTTTTTACTTTTCCAGGGGCTTTAACCACTTTAATTTTATTACTTAAATCGTTAGTATACATAATACGGTGAAATCATTAAATAAACAACTACTCCAGTTACGGCAACATACAACCAGATTGGAAAAGTAATTTTGGAGATTTTTTTATGCTTATCAAAATTTTCTGCCAATGCCCTAACATACGTTATTAAAACCATCGGAATAATAGCAATTGACAAAACAATGTGCGTAATTAATATAAAGAAATAAACGTATCTAATTGCGCCTTCTCCACCAAATTTAGTGGAATCAGAAGTCATGTGATACGCAACATACATCACCAGAAAAGCAACAGACAACGCGATTGCTCCTGTCATCAACCTTTCGTGAAGTTTTCTTTTTCCGTTTTTAATGGCCACAACTGCCGCGATTAATATAATCGCCGTAATTCCATTTGTAGTCGCATAGATTGGTGGTAAAAAAGAAAGTGGTTCTACATTATATCCAAAATCTTTTAGTTTTACTCCAAAAAGTATGGCAACCACTACTGGTATTAAAATTGAAATAATTATAATTAACTTACTGAATCTCTTCTCTAACGAATTATTTTCCATTACTATTCTTCTAATAAAATATTAATATCTTGTTGAATGTTTCTTACTCCTTTTTTATCCAAACCATCATAATATAAAATTGGATTTCCAAAATCATCATTTCTACAACGGATATTCCCGTTTTTATCAATCAATGCAAACAATCCTGAATGCTCGAAACCACCGGCAACTTTTTTGTTTTCACCAGCATAAAGATTAAAACCTTTATTGGCTAAATTAAAAATATACGCTTTGTCTCCAGTTAAAAAATTCCAATTAGACGATTTTACTCCTAAAAGATTCGCATGTTCTTTTAATACTTCTGGCGTGTCATGTTCTGGATCAATAGTAATAGAGACAATTCCAAAATTAGGATTTCCAAAAAAACTCTTTTCCAAGACCAACATGCTTTCATTCATTTTTGGACAAATCGTTGGACAGGTAGAAAAGAAAAATTCTAAAACATACACTTTCCCTTTGTACGTTTCATTAGTAATTTTCTTATTGTCTTGATTTATTAATTCGAATTTAGGTGCTGGACCAATTTTAATTAACTGCCCTTCTTCTGCAGTTACTGGATTAACACTGTCTAGTCTATCTCCTTGAACCACTTTATCGTTTTTAATTCTCTCTACTATTTTTGGAACTGCATAAATCCCAAAAATCAAAATAATAAAAGAGATTCCTATGTATGATTTATTTTTGAACATAAAATATTAAATTTTTCTGGTGGCGTTATTGTTCTTTTTAAGGGCTGCACGATATTCATAAAGAATGACTTTAAAATCATCCAGCATTTCGTTACTTAACTCCGCCGGGTGAAATGTATTATACCCTTCTTTAGCATCTTTAACAAGCTTTCGACCGCGAAGATTTCGTTTTTTATCAATGATGTAGACTTTTGGCGTACCAGAATTCTCATCTAATTTCTCCACTAATTTTAATTGGGAATAATAGGCGTTAATTTCTTCCGTCGGTGCGAATACAAATCGCCACTGAGCAACATCAGTAAAAGCGCCCAAAGCATCGACCACTTTTTTAGCATCTTTTTCAGTTCCGGTTGGACAAATCATCACAAACTGAACATCTTTGAACTCATGATACCTTTGATAAATTTTTTGATTTAAATTGAAAAGATTTCCCCTGTTTTTTAAAAGCTCAGTACCCATAAAACCGAGAATAGTTACTTTGCCGTTCAAACTAACTTTTTGACCGTCTAAAGATTGCCAATTCCCTAAATCAGCAGTATTAGGAGTTATTGTTGGTAATTTAGTAAATCCGTTGACACCTGAAGCAAAAAAAAGGTAGGCAACTATAGGTAAAATAAAAAGAACGAAAAGGACAATATTTTTTTTCATTGTAATGATACTTATTAAAGTACAAAAATAAAAAAAGGTACGCAATGCGTACCCTCTTTTTGAATTAATATCTTGTTAAAAATTCCATTTTATGGTAGAATTCTTAAAAACCTCATAAATATAATCCCCTTCTGTCAAAAGAATGAAGAGTAAATATAATATCAGAAAAATTACTGGAAAAACAACTGCACTTCTTAAAGAACTTTTTTCACCTTCCATGTGCATAAATGCATATACAATGTAATAGGCTTTAAAAATAGTAAGAGCA
The DNA here is from genome assembly GCF_030010285.1 of Flavobacterium sp. XS2P24. Lineage (NCBI taxonomy): Bacteria > Pseudomonadati > Bacteroidota > Flavobacteriia > Flavobacteriales > Flavobacteriaceae > Flavobacterium > Flavobacterium sp. XS2P24. The sequence continues at coordinate 51,876 of NZ_JASCRU010000002.1, read as the reverse complement.
TAGAATATCCAATTAAGTAAGTTCATACTTAAAAAATCATTCATGAAAAGAAAATCTGGTTTTAAAATACCCAAATAAACTTCAACAATAGTAACGGCAGATAATATTCCGAAAACTTTCCAGATTCTACCTATATTAGATACGTGTTCGTGTGACATGATAATTACTTTTTGAAATTAAACTAGATAGAAAACTGTAAATACAAATACCCAAACTAAATCGACAAAGTGCCAATAAAGACCCACTTTTTCTACCATTTCATAACTTTTTCTTTTTTCGTAAGTTCCAATTAACACATTAAAAAATATGATAATATTTATGATTACTCCAGAAAAAACGTGGAATCCGTGGAAACCAGTGATAAAGAAAAAGAAGTCAGCAAATAATTTACTTCCGTATTCGTTTCTTTTCAAGTTTGCGCCTTCAACAACATAATGTGCTTGGCTCAATCTTAATTCAGACTCTTCTCTTGAAAGAATTGTTTTTTTCTTCTCTTTGGTTATTACCTCAGTTCTGATTAAAAGTTCAGGATGCGCTTTGAAACCCGCTTGTACTTCAGCAACTGAATAAGAAGGCAAGCTTGGTTCATCCATAAACCATTTTCCTTTACTTCTTGTCAATTGTTCTCTTTCTTCAGGTAAAGTAGCTGCAAACTCAGCTAAAGCAACACGGTTGCCGTCTTTATCCACAAACTGAAGTAAACTTCCTCCTTTTGTTTCAATAGCACCATATTCACCTTTGATGAAATTTTTCCATTCCCATGCTTGAGATCCTACGAAAATCAAACCACCAATAATGGTCAGGAACATGTAAATAACTACTTTGTTTTTTTTCATTTGATGACCTGCATCAACAGCCAAAACCATTGTTACAGATGAAAAAATCAAAATAAAAGTCATTAATGCCACATAATACATCGGAGCAGATACTCCATGCATAAATGGGAAGTGAGTAAACACTTCATCGGCCAATGGCCAAGTTTCAATAAATTTAAATCGAGAAAAACCGTAAGCTGCTAAAAATCCAGAGAACGTTAAAGCATCCGATACGATAAAAAACCACATCATTAATTTGCCATAACTTGCTCCCATTGGCTCATTGCCGCCTCCCCAAGTTTTTTCTTCACTATTTGCAGTAGTAACTGTCGCTTCCATAAAAGTTATTCGTTAAAAAGTTCCCAAATTTACGTTTTTTTCTTATTTAAAGAAATATAAAAACAAAAACAAATAAACCCACAATAAGTCAAGAAAGTGCCAGTACATTGCACCTAGTTCAATTCCAAGGGTTTGAGATGAATTGTATTTTTGTTTAAAATGATTATAAATTATAATTAGAAGTGAAATCACGCCACCAGCAAGGTGAATCAAGTGCACAACCGTAACAACGTATAAAAAAGTAGTGGTTATTGAGCTTCCACTTCCGGTGAAATAATACCCATTATCCACTATTTGACCAAATCCTACGAACTGTAAAATTACAAACAATATTCCTAGAACTAATGTCGTCAAAAGAAAAATTGTCGTTTTACTTTGATTGTTTTTCTGAATCGCTTTTTTAGCCAAATGAAAAGCAACACTACATCCTATTATTGCTGCAGTACTGTAATAAAACGCTATTGGTAATTGAAAATCCTTCAACCAGTCAGCTCTGGATTTACTCACTACAAAAGCACTGGTAAGCCCAGCAAACATCATAGTCATACTAACCATTGCAAACAACAAAATCAACTTATATGATCTTGCAGTTCTAGATTTTTGTTCCTCAGTTGTCATTATCATCTCCATAACTATCTTAAAAATTTATCAAATATATAAACCAATTGTAACAATGTAATATAAGAAACACTAACTAACATTAAAGTTCTGGCCGCTTTTGCAGTTCTTAATTTGTATAATCGAACAGCATAAAAAAGCATCCATAATCCAAGTAAAAATACAACAATCGCAGCAATTGGCGTCATGTACAAACGTCCTGTATATCCCAAAACTGGCAAAAGTGACGCTAAAATTAACCAAACCGTGTATAATATAATCTGCAAGGCTGTTCCTTTGTCTTTTTTACCTGTAGGCAACATAAAGAAACCGGCTTTCTCATAATCTTCATACAAAAACCACCCAATTGCCCAAAAATGGGGAAATTGCCAAAAAAACTGAATTAAAAACAAGGTTCCAGCTTCTATTCCAAATTCTCCTGTTGCCGCAACCCAACCCAACATAAAAGGAATAGCTCCAGGAAAAGCACCCACAAAAACAGACAATGAAGTCATCGTTTTCAAAGGAGTATAAACACTTGTATATAAAAATATTGAAACGGCGCCAAACATAGCAGTTTTTGGATTAATTGTATACAACAATGCAATTCCAACAACCGTTAAAAGACTCGCTATAATCAAAGCCGTAGTTTGAGACATTCTGCCAGCCGGAACGGGACGATTTTTAGTCCTATCCATCAAGGCATCTAAATCTTTTTCGATAACTTGATTAAAAGCATTTGATGCTCCTACCATACAATAGCCACCAACTGCCAATTTTAGCAAAACCATCCAATCCAATGAATGCAAATCATAGATCCCAAGCATAAATCCCGCGATAGACGAAAACACAACACTAATAGCTAAACGCGCCTTAGTGATCTCTCGGAAATCAATATAAATGGATTTTAATGAAAATGTATTTTGTGTTGCGTTCAATACTAGAGTTTGTTTGTTTTGAAAAACTTTTGCAAAAGTAGTGTATCAAAAGGGATTTGACAAAAAACAATTCACAAAAAGATTAATAATCAAAATACCAATTAAAAATATCAGCTCTCAATCCTAAAGTAAACCAATTAGTGCTTTCAGTGAAAGTGGTTGCGGTGTTTTTTGCAGGATCAAAACTTCTGTAAATATAACTTCCAAAAAGCTTCAGGTTCGTTGACGGATTCACTAAATACCCTCCTTGAAAATCAGCTATAAAAACAGCCGTTTTATTTCCCTGACCTACATTTACACCACTATCAAGAGCCCTGTTTTCATCGTAATCCTTATAGATATTTCCTCCGTAATTAAAACCGTCTTCGGCGGTATCAAAATCAAATCCTCGAGTCCCCACAGTAACTTTTGCATCAGCAAAAAGCCTTCCTTTATGATAACGGGCAATCGCAATAAATTCCTTGAAATTTGCTCCCCATTGATGTCCGATACTCTGGTTGTTGTGCGCATAATTTGTGATTGGCATGCTATGAGAATACACATAAGGACGCACATGATTGTACTCTAATTGCAGCAGTAAATTATCAACTTTGAAAGCATTGTAATACTTAACACCTAACTGATAGCCATACTTATTTTTCCAACTATTGTCTCCTTCTTTGATGTCTCCAAGAGAAAATTCATCCAGAATAAACTGTCCGTAAAAATTGATTTGATTGCTCCATTTATACTTAAATGTCAATCCTAAAACTGCATTTCCACTTCTTGCCGAAGAAGCGAATTCAACCGAACGATAAAATATAATTGGATTCACAAAATTAACATCAAAACCTCTGTCATTCGTATTGGTCCAAATCACCGACTCGAAGAAACCAAGATTCAATTTATTCGAAACGTTCCAACTCAAATAATGATTTGCCATAAGTTTTGTAGCGTACGTTCTTTCTAATGTTACCTCAGGACGAACATCTTTGAGCCACATGTAGGTATTGGTATATTTTATTTTCCAAAAATTAGTATTCAATTTAAAATAAGGATACGGACTGGCGCCATCACTTTCTAACAAAGAACGGTATCCATCACCAATAAAATTTCTGCCGTAACCCAATTGTAAATCATAATATTTACTAGGCGTAAAAGTCAAATTGGCTTCAGCCAAAGGAAAATCATAAGCATCTGTTTTGAAATCTTTGGCAATTCCTATCCCAGGAATAATAGCAGGATTTCCGCCAGCTGGCTTGATAGATTCCGCATAACGATTGAAGTAATCTGCAAAGCGTCCTTGACTTTCAAAAACCGTGGTAGAAAAATTAAGCTGTTTGCCTAATCCTCCTCTAAAATTGATTCCGCGTGTGTTTACATAACTGTAAGAGGCTTCACTTTTTGAATCTTTACCAACCTGCAAATCCAGTATAGGATTTAATGTAAACCAATATCCTTCGCCCTGAATTTCAACAGTATTCTCATTCCATAATTTTCTTGCCCACCAACCGGAAGCTTTCTTTTTTATCTTTTCATTAACGGCTTTCAAGTCGTAATATTTTGAAACCTCGGCATACGTATATGGCTTTGAAGCTGTATGATTATTACTTCCCACTTGATTTAAAGAGCCATCAAACTGTGCATAGTAACTGTGCGAAAAAGGAACATTCAAATGGCTTTCAAACTCCGGATTAGCAAACTTTTTATACACAATACTATCCAATTCAGTAAGCTTCGGTTTATTATTTGAAACTATTTCGGCTTTCGCCAAAGCTTCTGCTTCGAGTTCCGCTCTACTTTTTAAAGGTATGGCAATAGTAATGGTAAACTTAGAATAGGTAGGTTTTCCGTTATGGGTTGACGGTTCTATTTTTGGAAATGTACCAAAAACCCTTTTTGTTTCTTTTATCAACGCCTCATCAACAGCATCAACATAAATCACTTTAAAAACACCATTGCTGTCCACTTCAAAAAGAACTTTTACATTCCCTTTAAAATTATTTTGCTTTAAATTATCCGGAACTTGGAAATTTTGAAAAACAAAATCCTGAACTTGACTGTAAAAGCAATTCTCAAGCACTTTCGATTGCAAATTTACACAATCAGGAAAAACAGGAAATCGCTCCGCCGAATTACCAGATTGTACTGAAGTCGTATTGAAATCTTGGGAATATGCAAAAAAGGAAAACGAAAATAAAAATAAAGTCAGCAACCCTTTTTTCATGTTTATAATTTTTGTGAATTTAATATTCATTATGTGAATTTTGTCCGTTAGCAATACTTTTTGCACCTGATGTACCTAATCTTTTAACCCCCAATTGAATCATCTTAACCGCTTCTTCATACGTCCTTACGCCTCCTGCAGCTTTCACCGGAAGGGGCGATGCGTTTTCGAGCATCATCATTATTGAAGGAATAGTGGCGCCATTTGGCAAATTATTTTCTGTTTTATAAAATCCAGTCGAGGACTTCACAAAAACCGATGCGAAAAGCTCTTGTTTAAAATTAGAAACGATTACATTTTTTATCAAACTTGACAACTGGATAATTTCCTTATCACTTAGAGCTGCCACTTCAATAATCCACTTTACTACCTTATTATTATCTAAACCCAATTGAGTACATTTCAGGATTTCTTCTTTCACCAAAGCTGTCTCCCCTCTTTTAAAAGCTTCATAATTGCACACAAAATCTAAATCATCAGCACCATCATGTATCGCCTGAAGAGCTTCGCTAAGTTTATTTTCTAATGAAGATTTCCCTTCCGGAAAATCAATTACAGTTCCTATTGCCACAACTGAATTTGCCTCAAGAATCATTTTTTTTGCCAAAGAAACCATATTTGGACGAATCATAATAAGCTTAAAATGCTCCTCGATTGCTTCTTGGATAAATCCTTTGACAACCAAAGTATTTTCTTTTTCGCTGAGTCCCGCTTGTTCTGCCGTTTTTAAATAGGTAGAATCTAAATATTGCTTGATATTCATGCGCTTTGAATTCTTAATTAGAGTAGATTATCACGCACAAAAATACATTTTATATGCACATAAGTTTACTATAAAATTTCACTATTTTGTATTTTTAACGCTAGAACTGAAGTTTTTAGATACTTTTTAAAAAAAGACTAACTAAACTAAATAAACATTCGTGTTTCTGAATGCTATAAAATAAAAAAGTCCCACCAAAGTGGGACTCTATTTAAATTGAATTTTATGTGATTTTTGTTTTCAAATCAAATAAAATAATAACTGCTACTCCTAAAATCGCACCGGATAAATTTGCTAAAACATCAAATACATCTGCATGCCTGGTAGTGGTAAATAATTCTTGAGCTATTTCAATACCTATTCCAAAAAAAACAGAAAACAGCAAAGAAATTAGTATGGGTTTTAAACTGTTTATCGCATTTGTATATTTTTGAACAAACAAAAAACAAAGTATCGTTAAAACAAAATGAAAAAAGACATGCACTAATTTATCCAGATTTGAAACCTCTCCCAGCGGAACATTATTCAGTTGAATCAAACAAAAAAAAGCAATAACTCCAGCCCATAATAAAGCGGCAAAAAAATATATTTGTTTAGGCACCAATAAGTTCTTTGTAAGAATCACTAGATAATAAATCATCTACTTCTGCCATATTTGCAATTTTTATCTTGATCATCCATCCAGCTCCATAAGGATCAGAATTAACACTTTCAGGAGTACTTTCAAGAGCATCATTGAATGCAATAATTTCACCTGTTAATGGCAGGAACAAATCAGAAACGGTTTTAACTGCTTCCACTGTACCAAAAACCTCATCTTTGTCTAAAGTCTGGTCTAAAGTTTCAACTTCAACATATACGATATCTCCTAATTCTTTTTGTGCAAAATCAGTGATTCCTACAGTTGCAGTATCGCCATCAATACTAACCCATTCGTGATCTTTAGTGTACTTTAAATTTACTGGTATGTTCATATAAATTGTAATTGATAATTATTTATTGATAATTTAAATTTTATGCCACAAATGTAATAATCTTCTATTCAAAATTGTTCCCTTTTAGAAAAATTAATTCCCAAAATTATAACGAAGTGTGATTCCGGAACGAACATTTGTCAACGGAAAAGAAGTAGATATTACTGCTTTCGAAAAAGAGTGATCATAATAGAAAATAGCCGTCAGGTTTTTACTAAAAGCATAATCTGCTTTGACTGTCAAAGACCATATATTTTGTCCTCCAGCCAATTGATTGTTGTCATAATCCAAATATCTAACAATCGTTTGATTGTTTCTATAAGTCACATCTGCTTTTAAATTGATGTCACTTTTTATTATTCCTGTTGGATTATCTGCCAGTCTGGAAGAGAAAATTACGTCTTTGAAACGATAACCCAATCCTACCACATATTCTATTCCTTTAACTTCTGTCAACAAATTATTATCAAAACTCATGGATAATGCTCTGTCTTTTTTAATTTCGGCCAATACTTTTAAGGAACTTTTCAATTCAAAATCCATTCGCAACAACGGATTAAATTGTTCTACCAAGTTTATATTTGACATTATCGTTTGATTGAAAAAATTACCACTCGCATCCTTTCCTTCTGGATCTTTGTCGTATTCAAAATTTGATCTAAACGCATTTATCGTATAAGAAGCCCTGTAATTATGCTGCAAAGAGAAACGTTTGAAATTCTTTTTAAAGAGTCCATAACGCATCAAACCATTGTATTTTATCGACCAGTTTGGAATTGGGAAACTTCTAAAAATTCCAAGAGAAACATCCGAAGCATTTCCGCCTGAGTAAGCTGCTAAAAACGCAGGCAACAATACTGCCTGATTGTTTTTTCCATATCCTATCGGGAATCCATCTGGGTCCAAATTACCCGGATTAGTAATGTCAATTCCTCGTTGTGTAGCTAATCGATTGGCTACCGTAAGTCTGTTCATTCTAAAATCATCAAATGCAACCGATGAATTTTCATCACTAGCCGAAAACGACGTTTTTATCAACACCGTAGAAATTGAAAAAATACCTGTATCATATGGAGATCTAGGGTTATAAACCCCGTCAATAACATCATACTGTTCCGAAGAATTTTCAGAATAAGCGCGATCTAATGACAAATCAATTTTTAAATCCGGCAGCAAATCTACATTTGCGGTCGCTTTAAATAATTTATTGGTTACCTGAGAAAAATTTTGGTTAAAATCAGGATAGTTCGTTAACCAACCATTTTTGGCAGCTTCATATCTTACATCGTCTTGTGCTCCAAAAATAAATCCTAACGACGGTCTTGACGAACCTAAAAACCCTACACTTGGCGTATATCCAGGTAAAACCGTACCGCTGTTATAGGTATAATTCATTTGGATGTTTTTAATACTGGTTAAAACTCCAATAAAACCATCTACAAATTCATTGTTTTTTGGTACTTGATTAGCATTTGTATTTACTATTTTTTCACCTGGTTTTGGAGCGGTTGTTTTAGGTTTTGGAACTGTTTTATTTGCATTTTTTGTTAGCCCTAAATATTTATACAACATATCCATATTTAAAGTTGCATTCAAATTATTTGAACTCGCATTTTGAACCGTATTACCTAAATTATAACTGTTTCCATCAATTTCTATTTGAGACAATGCATTAGAAGTACGTTGCCAGCTATAGTCTCCAGTATAAGAATAATTAGCTTTGACAAAACTAAATAATGGAATTTTATTGATTGGAATTTCATAATTCACAACCAATTGCTGCATGTGCTGATTTGGATCTCCAATATCCCAATAACTATCCCAGATTGTAAAAGTTTCGATAGGTTCATTGTCTTCATTCAAATAATTTTTTACAATATTACTGGAAGAAGCCGTATAGTTTAATTTTAAAGATTTAGTCAAATTAAAATTAAATCCATATTGATAATTGAACGCGAAATTTCTTCGATACAAAGGATCTAACCCAATTCCTTCCACGTCTACCTGTCTAAATTGCTGACGGTTGTATTGTCTAATGATATTAGTATTAAACGATATATTAGAAGGCAAATAATTAAAATTGAAATCGCTTAACAATTTCCAATAATTACTTTTTTTCATGAATTTTGTCTTCTTGAAAGGCTCTACTGATTTTGGTTTAAAAGTATAGGCATAGTCCACCGATGTATTTACCTGCTGGTCTACATAATCTTCAATTTCAAAATCATGTCTTTCCACTTCATTAAATGACTGGGAAAAAGTAAAATTCTCCGGGTCGTATACACGCTGTTTTTGTTCTGGGCTTCGATCTTTTCTAACCCCAATGAAGTTTATACTTTTACGTTTTGTATAATCAATAGCTCTTTTTTCGATGTTGTCTTTTTCGTTCTGATCAGCTGTATTAGCAAGCAGTTGTTTTAGTTTGATATCTTGATTAAAAGGATCATATTCCGGAGTTATGGTCTCCTCGCCAATAGCATAATTGAAAGGCAGATTAATTTGCCATTTTGGAGGTAATAATTTACCCAGATTCACATTAGTCACAATACTATATTGTTCTGTATCCTCACGGTTTCTTTCGTTTGGTCCTTGTTCTAAAGTTCCAAAACCAATAGTACTCTTTTTACCTGAAGCAGAAACTGTAGCAAAATCAGCTAAATTTGTATCAACATTCAGTACAGCTGCCATCCCGCCTTGATTATCCATATCCGCTAAGCGCAGTTCATTAAACCAAACTTCTCCTTTGATATCATTTCGGGATTCGTTGTTTTTTAGACCAACCATCAGCGTTCGCACTAATCCAAAATTAGGATTCCCTTTTATACCCAATCGCAATCTATCACTTCCGTCACCTTCAGTATTTGCCGGATCATTATCCGGATAATAAATACCATCCAATGGTAATGTACTAGGATTAATACTCATTGCGAGAATTTTCAATTTTGTCAATAAAGCCAATGACAAATCAATCTCATTTTCTTCTGGCCAAACTTCCTCTGCGCTCAAAGGGGAACAATCTGTATTTGAAGCAGAAGTTGGACTCGTCACTTTTAAAGGAATTTCAATTTGATAGAAATTTTGAGTAAAGTCATTTCCAAAACGGATGAATCCAACCATTTGATTGTCTTGCAGCACAACTTCATTTGGTAATGATTCTGCGTGTAAAAACATTTTCAGTTTCTTGAATTGACGCATATCAATACTTACATTCTTAAAAACCGCTCTAGAATCTTCTGGCTCTAATCCGTTTCCAGATACTCTCAATGCTAACGACTGCTCATTTTGATTGATAACTGTATTGTTGTTGTATAATTGCTCCCTTTGCACTCCTGGAGGAACAATATAATTTATTGGACATCTCTCATTATTTTCTTGAACATTAACCGCTAAAACATCTAAATTAGTATCATCATCAGCAACATTAGTATCATTAAAATCAAGCGTATTGGTATAACGTCGCCATTCTCCTCGTACCAAATCCAACGCACCAAAACGAACGGTTACTTCTTCACTAAAACCTGTCATAAACATTCTCATGAAACGTATCGATCTAAAATCAGAAATATTTCCTATCGTGTTTTCGGGTTGTGAAACCGGTATTTTAAACTGCAGCCATCTCGCATCAGTAGTTGAGCCATCCGGTAAAGTCACTTGGGTATTTCTTATATCAGTAATATAATTTTCCCCTACATTCATGTTTGGCTGTACATTAATACTATATTCGTAATACGCATTAATTGTGTTCATGGTATTATCCCTGTTGATATCCTCTACATCAGGAACAGTTGTTGATCCTCTGTTTGGGTCACTAATATCAACCGCAGAGTTTCCATCAGTTCCGTTATACATTTTGTATCGGTCCAAAATCCCTCCGGAAGCATTCAAATAAAACGTATAATCATCTGCCGCCGGATCTAACTCTGAGGCAAAATTTGTATATACAAATCCTTCATTGCCATTAGCCAAACCATCCAAACCAATATCTTGATTCGTTCTGTTTGCTACATTAGTGTCAAAAGCATAAATTAGTGATTGTGAAGCCGGAACATCTCCCCATAAAGGCTGTGGATTTACCAATATCTGATCAGGCCCAAGTCCGTTTTCATATTGTTTTCTTCCATCTTTCAAAACATCTTCAGATATTTCACCTAAATTGAAATAAATTTTTCCCGTATTAGATTGTTGCACCTGACCGTTTCCTACATAAGGATCTAATACCCAAAACTGAATATATTCAACATTTCCTTGTTCGAAATTAGTCGAATTTAATGATCGCATAATTCCTCCAAAATTATCTCTTGGATTTGTAGACGAATTCAAACTGTTATTATACGGACCTCTATTAGAAGGATAATAACTTAAATCCAATGTATTTATAACCTGAGACTGTCCTTGTGCAATATCTGTCAAAGGATACAATTCCTCACTAAAAATTCTTCTGGTATTGTTGAAAGATAAATCTTGATTTGAAATTCCTGCTGGCTTTTGAGTATAAAAAATAGGATCAATAGAATACCAAGCTAGTTTGGCTCTTTTAAATCCATAACTCAAATCATTTGCATTCGCATTGAAATCATACGTGCTCATGGTATTTCTTTCCGGTGTTGATGACAGACTCCAAGCATACGGAGAACGCATATCAATAGTAGACTGTGAACCTTCAAAATCATCTACATAAATGGTAGACTCACCCTGAAACTGATCTGCTTTTGGAGTGTCAGGTTTCAAAAAAGCAATTTCTCCTCTTACAGAAAGATTAGATGGCACATCAGTATCTACATTTGGTAATTTATTAACCAATCGAGTCAAAAAAGGAACTTCGGTTGAAAAATTAGTATTGAAACCAAAAATAGTATTGTTAACTGATTCCTGACCAAAGCTTGATTTTTGAGTAAATGGTCTTTCTGTCATCTTAAGGAAAGTTCCCCCAATCAAGAAATTTTCTGAAATTTTATGTTCCACATTTACACCCATAAACCTTCTGGTTTGTAGACCAAAAACGGAATTATTTTCCAATGATACTTCGATAGGTGTATTAGAAGCCTGAAGTGACGGATCTAAAATTTGAACTCTTCCCAATTGATAATTTACACTATAATCAATTCCTTCAACTAAAACTCTACCTGCAGCAGTAACCACAACAGAACCTTGCGGCACATTTAAAGCACCAATAGGTATTCCGTCTCCACCGGAGGATTTATATTTTCCTCTTAATAAAAATTTATTTTTATCGCTGTCCTGTAAAGCTCCAGATTGTGTGTTTCGGTACATACTACGAAACACGTATTTCTTTTGATTTTCATTATAAGAACCGGTATTGTTATAACTTTCTACCCCAGTTGACAATTTCGAAAACAATAATTCTCCAAATGGTTCTTTGGTAGTAAAAATAATTCTTCCGTATTGGGCATCCATAGTTAAGCCGGGCATAAAATCAAAAAAACCATCACCTCCAGCTTGAGGATCATTGTTATAATTTAATTTATCCAAGTTAAATACTTTTAACAAAGGCGTTTCGGCAACTTCATTTTGAGGCAATGGATTCGGCGGAAAAGGACTTCCCGGAACTTCCGTAATATAATTTAAAGGAGATGGATCTGTGTAAAGAATATTAAATCTAAAATCTTCTTGTTTTACTTGATAAGCACCCGGAATCTGATAGATGTTTTTCATCATCAAGTTCCAAACAGGATTTTTAACATTGGTCAAATTACTTTTCAGCATTTTCAAAATCAAACTTTGAGAAATAATGGCTTGATTTGAAGGACTGTTTCCTGTAACTACTGTTGCATCAACTCCGTCATTACCAAATTCCCCCACTTGATACACTTGATCGCCAATTGTATATTGATAAGCAACTGCCAAAACCTCATCATTAGCCAATCTTTGTTGCAATGAGATATATCCTAATTGTGGGTTGTACGTATATTCATTTGGATTCAGCTTTCGAGCATTTTCTAATTTAGAATAATCCTGTCCTTCGCTTACAGTAACATTAAAACCTGAGTTTGAAGTTACAATTTCACGAATATTTGGATTCAATAAACCACCACCTGCTTTTATTAATTCAGGATTGTATGCATTGTTTTTATTATCTGTTGGAGTATCCGGTCCTGCAATAAAAAAAGGAGGACTGGAAGGAATAGGATCCAAAACAACTACTTCATTATCCGTCAGACCATTTAATTGTCCTTCCCCTAAATCCTGAAGTGCAATAATATTTCTGAGGTTATTGTTGGTAGCGACTACCCTATTTTGTTTGTTGGTTACCCAAATTTCAAGTCGGGTAATTTGAACCCTACTGTCTATAAATGGATAATTTACTAATGATTTATCGTATCTGTTTCTAAAGTATTGGGATAAGAAAAAGTGCCTGTCATTATCATAATCCAATGCAAACATGTCAAAATCTTGAATTGTCCCTCCGCCTTGAGCGATTAAACTTTTCGTTTGTGATTTTTGCTCAGAAAAGACTCCTGTAATAGTCGTTTTCCCAAATTGCAATTGTGTTTTTACACCAAATAAACTTTGCGCGCCTCGAATCAAAGAACTGTTCAAAGGCATACTCACATTTCCTACTTCAATTTTTTGGATAATATCGTCTTCTGAAGGCGCATATTCCAACTTCATTAAGTTTTGAAAAGCAAATGTTGATTGCGTATCGTAGTTAGCGTTTACATTAAGTCTTGTCCCCACTTTTCCCATCAAACTCATACTTATCCTTTGATCAAAATCAAAAGAAAGATTGGATCTGTTTCTAGGTGAAAAGGAAGGATTATCTTGTTTTGTATAACGCATTCCTAAATCCATTTCTATGGATCCGGTCGGTTTTACATCAATGGTATTACTTCCAAAAATAGACTCAAAAAGCCCTGATTTCACGTAATATCTTGGCAATAAATCTTTTTTAGCTTCTTCGCTGCCTTCTTTTTTTCCTTCAATAGCATCCACCTTTTTTTTGAAATAATCGCGCATGGATTCTTTCAAAACCAATTTTTCGTATTCCTTTGGTGTCAATATAATAGGATAATTGATAGAGAATCCATCAACAGAATTTGTGTAAATATACCTGTCTGTTATAGGGTCATAGGTGTAGGCTGAGAGAATACTCTTTGGGTTTTTCATCTGGACTTTTCCAATAGAAAATCCAGTTTTAACGGTATCCTGAGCTGCTTGATTTACTTGGGCTTGCGATGCAAAACCACAGAATAATACAAGCAAAAAAGTACAAATTTTATGCATACAACTCGTGTTACTTGAATACCTCTATAGGTTTTTTAAAGCTTTCTTGATGATTGATTCCACAGAAGCCTCTGGGTCTTCTTTGACAATCTTTTCTACCACTCTTTCTGAAGATTTTCGTAAAAACCCCAAAACTTCCAAAGCTGATAACGCCTCATCTCGATTTGTATTGCTTTGTGACATAGAAACTTCATCTAAATCATACAATTTTAATACTTTGTCTTTCAAATCCAGTATTACTCTTTGCGCTGTTTTGCTCCCTATCCCTTTTATAGATTGAATGGTTACCACATCACCAGATGCAATTGCATTCGTAATTTGTTTTGGGTCTAATGAAGAAAGCATTGTTCGTGCTATACTTGCCCCTATTCCGGAGACTGATAATAACATCTTGAAAATCTCTCTTTCTGACTTTTCCACAAAACCAAAAAGTGTATGCGCATCCTCTTTTATTTGAAGATGCGTATATACTTTTATAAAATCCGTATTTGGAAGCAAAGAATATGTATGTAAAGAAATATTTACATGATAACCAACTCCTCCACAATCAATAATTATATGCGTGGGCGATTTCTCTACTAATTTTCCTTGTAAATGTGCTATCATTAATTCTTAAATATAGCACCAAATATAATAAAATTAGCACATAATTTTATCATATTCATCAATTTAACTTCGCTTATAATTTATAGCTTATTAAACTAAATTAAATTTGCTTTTTTCTTTCCTTTTTCCTGCGCATCTATCACCGCAATTGCCGCCATGTTGACCATTTCCTCAACACTTGCACCTAATTGAAATATGTGAACTGGTTTTCCCATTCCTAACATGATAGGTCCTATTGAGTCTACTTTATTCAATTCTTTCAATAATTTATAGGTGATATTAGCTGATTCTAAATTAGGAAAAATCAAAGTGTTTACTTTCTTTCCTGCCAACTTAGAAAAAGGGAATTTTTCTTTTAACATTTCAGGATTCAATGCAAAATCTGCTTGAAGTTCTCCATCAATAATCATATCAGGATGATTTTTATGCAAATAAGCTACCGCTTCTCTAACTTTACCTGCACTTTCATTTGTTGATGATCCAAAATTAGAAAATGATATCATTGCAATTACTGGCTCAACACCAAACATTTTAGCCGTTTTTGCAGTCATAATAGCAATTTTAGCTAAATCATCCGCAGATGGATTAATGTTTATTGCGGTATCCGATAAAAACATTGGCCCACGAGCCGTCATCATCATATTTGTAGTAGCCACAATTGAGGCTCCATGCGCTTTTTCAATAAGCTGTAACATTGGTTTCACCACAGATGGGTAACTTCTGGAATGTCCTGTAACTAAAGCATCTGCTTCCCCTTCATTGACCATCATTGCTGCAAAATAGTTTCTTTCGCGCATTAATTTTTGTGCGTCCAAAAAGGAAATACCGCGTCTTTGCCTGGAAGACCAATAGGTATTTGCAAACTTATTTCTACGCGCTTCCTCTTCTTTAATTTTAGGATCTATAATTTGAACATCGGCATCAAAACCAATTTCTTCTTTTAATTCTAAAATAATTTCTTTGTTCCCTAATAAAATTGGAAAACCGATACCTTCTTCCAATACAATTTGAGCTGCTTTAAGAACATCTAAATGATCTGCTTCAGCAAAAACAATTTTCTTAGGATCCATCTTAGCTCTGTTTGTAATCAAACGAACCATTTTATTATCATTCCCTAAACGGTCTAATAATTCTTCTTCGTATTTTTTCCAATCCGTAATAGGATTCAATGCCACACCAGAGTCCATAGCAGCTTTTGCAACAGCAGGCGCAACAATAGTTATTAATCGCGGATCAAATGGTTTTGGGATAATATATTCTCTTCCAAAGTTTAATTTTGTAGCTCCGTAAGCAATATTTACTTGTTCAGGCACCGATTCTTTGGTCAATAAAGCCAATGCTTTAACGGCCGCCATTTTCATCGCTTCATTTATCTTGGTTGCACGAACATCTAATGCACCTCTAAAAATATAAGGAAACCCAAGAACGTTATTCACCTGATTAGGAAAATCAGAACGTCCTGTTGCCATAATAACATCTTTACGGGTTGCAATAGCCAGATTATAATCTATTTCCGGATCTGGATTTGCCATCGCAAAAACGATAGGATTATCAGCCATTCCAAGTAACATTTGCGGAGACATAATTCCTCCCGTAGAAAGACCTAAAAAGATATCTGCACCAACTAATGCTTCTTCAAGACTCATTGGTTTAATATCTTTGGCATATTTTTGTTGCAAAAGAGACAAAGAAGGATTGTCTTTTGTCAAAACTCCTTTACTGTTAAACATTAAAATATTCTCCACTTTTACTCCTAATAAAACGTACAAATCGGCACAAGCCAAAGCAGCAGAACCTGCTCCTGAAACGACCATTTTTACATCTTCTGCATTTTTATCTGCTAATTCTAATGCGTTCAACAATGCCGCCGATGATATGATGGCTGTACCGTGCTGATCATCGTGCATTACAGGAATATTCAACTCTTCGACCAATCGTCTTTCAATTTCGAAAGACTCTGGTGCTTTAATATCTTCCAGATTAATACCACCAAAAGTTGGCGCTATATTTTTAACCGTTTGAATGAATTCTTCAATATCTTTTGTTCCAATTTCGATGTCAAATACATCAATATCAGCAAAAATCTTAAACAACAATCCTTTCCCTTCCATTACTGGTTTTGATGCTTCGGGACCAATGTCACCCAATCCTAAAACTGCAGTTCCATTTGTGATTACGGCAACTAAATTTCCTTTTGCAGTATATTTATAAACGTTGTTTACATCTTTGGCAATTTCTAAACACGGCTCAGCTACACCAGGAGAATATGCCAAAGATAAATCTCTTTGTGTTGCATATTTCTTAGTGGGAACTACTTGAATTTTACCAGGAGTAGGCTTTGCGTGGTATAATAATGCTTCTCTTCTTTTGCTATTTTTGTCCATTGTTTTTAGATTTTATTCTAGCGTACAAAGATAGGGCTCTTGATTTAAAAAAAGAGGACTTTTCCCCCATTCTTTTGTATAAAAACAAGCGTATTTTGATTCCAAAAAAAAAGCTGCACTACCGGCAGCTTTTTATAATTATAACTTTTCTGATTCTTTTTATTGCGTAATATAAGAGTTTAAATGTTGAATGGTATCTTTTTGCATCTCGATTATAGCTTTTACAACGTCACTAATAGAGATAATCCCAATTACAATTTCATTTTCCAGAACTGGCAAATGTCGAACTCTTTTTGTACTCATCAATTCCATGCAGTACTCTAAATTATCCGATGGACTTACCGTAACTACATCTGTTTCCATGATTTCATGAACAAAGGCTTTCTTTGAAGATTTCGCTTTCAAAACAATTTTTCGAGCATAATCTCTTTCAGACAAAACCCCTTTGAGAACAGTATCTTCTATAATAAGAATTGCCCCGATGTTTTTTTCGCTCATCACTGTCAATGCTTCGTATACAGTGTTAGTGGAAAGTATGGAAAAAACTTCCTTTCCTTTAGTGCTTAAAATTTGATTAACCGTCATAATTGATTCATTTAGTGAATTATAAAGTTAAAAAAAATATACATTCAAATAACAAAAAATATTTTTTAGCACTAAAATATGTCATCAGGAGAAATCAGCCCTCCTAATTTCTCTTTTAATCCCGCATTCAAAATTTGCAATCCATATTGATAGGAAGCATTCACCCAGCCGAAACCTTCCTTTGCGATGTAATCAAATTCAGTTCCTACGTTACCATATTCAGCAAAAACTTTATGAGAACTGATTTCCAAATCAAATTTTTCCGGAATCGTTCCATTATAATCCACCGCATTTTTAGTAATTAACCACAACCATCGGTAGACCATTTCTTGTGCTTTATCCAAATAATTGTACTTAATCAATCCTTCCCATAACAACATTTGGTGCGGTGCCCAACCAAATGGATAATCCCATTGTCGTTGTGGCGCTTCTTTTGGAGCAGTAGCAATACTCGCCTTAGTACTTCCTGTAATTCCGCCTGTTCTCACAAATTGTGGCAAGGCTACCTCGACTAATTTTTTAGCCTGATTATCATCACACAACCCAGCCCACAAAGGAAAAAATGTTGTTGCAGCTTCAAATGGAAATTGCTCATGGTTCACAAAATCATAATCGAAATACATGCTTGCTTTTTCGTTCCAGCACAATTCATTCATTTTATCTTTGCGAAAAAGTGCTTTTTGCTCCCATTCTTCCGAAGTATGAGCTACACCATCAACTTGAAAACTATTCCCGAAATAAGTCGCAACTAGGTAAGCGACATCTTTTTCGTATTTATAAAGAAAACTGTTGACATCTACTGAATTCAAATTGGCACACGTATTAATGAGTCGGTTAGTCGTGTCGTGCCCACTTTCTCTCATGCTTCGGTCGTGAACAAAATAGACATCCAGTTCAGCATCAACAAGCGTTCTCTGCAAATATTGTTTTTCGAATTCTCGAATAGGTAAATTATATTTTTTAGCATACGGTTCTAAAACATCATCAAAATGTCCCGGTTCCACCTCAAACGGCATTCCAATTCCATCGGCTTTGTATCGATTTAAACCCGTTGGTGTCAATCGGTTTCCTTGAACCATCCAAACCGTGTTGTATTCTAAAATAACCGCTTCTAAATGGCTTCTTAACCAGTCTAAACTTGGTATTTTCTTTTTGGCAATTTCTATTAACAATGAGGAATACAAAGGAGGTTGCGTTCTTGTCAAATAATAACTCCTATTCGCATTCAGAATTTTTCCGTAATGTATAATTTGGTATTTAAAATTTTCAGCAATCGCAATTGCTTTGTCTAATTGATTATCAATTAATAAGCCTACACCTATGAAATAACTGTCCCAACCATACATTTCGTTGAATCTTCCGCCAGGAACCACAAAGGGAACGCCTTGCAGACTGTATATTTTTTGTTCCAAAGCCAAAGCCAGAATTCCCGGTTTTTCATTTAAAGTTTCCACATATTCCACCGAATAATTTTCTGGCAGAATTTCGACTTTAAAATTTGATAATTGTTTTTCCAATTCCTGAAAATAAGTAACTCCCTGTTTGTCTTTGGCAGAAACATAGAGCGTAGCTACATCACTGGAGGTCTTTTCGTCTTCAATAATTTGTGTCAATCCTTTTTTATCAATAGTCCGAGTCAGTTCCTCCCAATAATCATCTTTGATTTTTCTTGAAATTCGTTGTACTGGATTCTCTTGAATGCGACTCAAATCAACTTCACCCATTCCTGATTTTGTATCCTTAAGTTGTGCTAATTCCTGTAATAAATTTGACAAATGATACGTCCCGACAATCGCTTCCTCTTGTTTAGTGGTTTCGTCTATCAAAATAAATTTTTTAGGGCCATTGTCATCTTTAGTAATTTTTTTGTCCTTATCTGTATCCTCTTGAAGCAATAGTTCCTGGAATACTTTGTCTATGTTCAGTAAGAATTTCATTGTTTAGCAGTAAGTTTTTTTAAAATAAAGAAAGAAACAAGCAATAACGACATTGGTATTAAAGTATAATAAAAGGCGTTTTCCGGTCCTTCGTTTTTAAATAAATAACCAATAACCCTGGAGCCCAAAGTTCCACCAAGTGCAGAAAAAACTACAATTAAACCAGTCATCGAACTGTGCAGTTTTTTAGGCAAAGCACTTAAAACCACTGAATTTAAAAGCGGATAAATAGGCGCAATAAAAAGTCCTACCAATGGAAAAGCAAATCCTATCAAAGGGATATCGCCAAGCGAATTGATTTCTTTGACATCCAATCCAACCGTTTTAGGAAGTACAAAAACCACAATAAGCATAGCTGCTACAATACAAAAACTAAGTACCCAAATCCAATTGACTCTTTTAGTAATTACACCTGCTAAAAGACGTCCTACAGCTAATGAAATAGCCAAAATACTTGCCATCATAATGCTGATGTTCTCCGGTAGATGCAACACTTTACTATTAAAAGTAGGCAGCCAAGACATAATTCCCTGCTCAATCATTACAAATAGGAACGCACTGATTACAAAAACTATGGTTAATAGTTTTGCAAATAATTTGAACATTTGTTTGAAGTCATCGGCTAAATCTACGCCCGGAATTTCGGTTTGATTTTCGAATTTGGTAAAAAATAAAAACCCAAAAGAGACTAACGAAATCGCAGCCAATAACCAATATACATTCAACCAAGCATCTGGATTCGCATCTGAATTAAAAGCGGGAAACAAGAAATACGCTAATGCAATTCCTATCATAAACACACCTTCAATACTACTCATCAAACTATTGTGTTCCTGCTGATTCTCCGTTATTGTTCCAATAAGGGAATACACGGATACTTTTATCAATGCAAAAGAAACACCAACGGTAGCAAAAAGTAATTTTGCCGTTCCGAAAGAATTTCCAAAATACATACTAACGCAAGCCAGAGAAACCAAAGCCAAACCAATCAGCATGGCTCTCTTATATCCTATTCTTGGCAAAAATGAAGCGATTAAAAAGGAAACTATGGCGATGGGCAAATCCTTGAAAGCTTCCAGAACGCTGGCTTGCAATTCATCTACACCATAATTTTTTTGTGCCTTTAGTATCACAATTCCTACGCTGTTCAGCAGAATCGCAAATACAAAGTAATTGAGATACATAGCAATTTTAACCGTACTTTTTTTCATCTTTATTTCTTAATTAATTGTATAATTATTATTTTCAATCTCTTTAGACTTGACAATCTTTATTTTCATATTTTGGTAAGATATCAAAATCAAAAACTCATCGTACTTCTCAGTCCATTATCAGTATGCTCAATTGTAAATCCATTAGTTTGAAGATTTGCCTTTAGATGCGCAACTGTGGTACCATTTACCCATTTGATATCTATAATTTCATCCACAGTATCATTGATTTCTACTTGACCTAAAAATGCATTCGAAGTATTCCTTAACCTAATAATCTCTAGCTGTCTATTAACAACTCCTGTTTTCAACCCGCGCTCAATATCGGGTAATGTCAATGTGGTGCGATTAATTTCTTTATGTCCTGCACTACCACCATTATCAGCTGCTTCATAATTATTTTTACCGGCAAAAATATCTAAGTACCAAACCTGTGGAATACCAGGCATAAACATTTGAATTGCCCTTGCCAGAAGTAATTTTTGTTCATTTTCACCTAATGCACTAAAAAATGTAGCATTTATTTGATAATAAGAAATTTTATTCCCAGATGGATCGTAGAGATTTTTTACACGACCACCTCGTTCCATGATTTTATTCATGATACCCTCTATATCAACATCCTCTAACAATCCTTTATTATAAACACCATTTACCTCCTTGCCTTTCAAGTCCAAAACAGGTATTCCATCATGACAACCAAGCATATTTACTGTTTTATATCCTTTGGCAATAATTTCCTTAGCCCAACTTAATAAAGCTTTACTAGTTTTATTTTCGATAGTGTGTATCGTTAAACCAGGTAAGAAAAAATCATAGATATGATATCCTTCATTGGCGACCTCATCGTGTAAATGCAAACCATATTCTGCGTGTATTTCTGGCAATAACATCAAATTATTTTGTTCTGCTATTTTCTTAATACGCTCTAAATATTCCCAAGTTCCTGGTTTATTAAAAAAATTAGATTCCCCAACTTGTTTATGCAAATAGGCAAAAGCATCTAATCTAAGTATATTACAACCATAACTGCTTAATTTCTTTAGAGTCTCCTCATAAAATTCCCATACTAAAGGCGATTCACCATTGACATCCATTTGTCCTAAATAGGTGCGCTTTTGCTCAACAATTTGTAAAATTTCTGATTTAAAAGGAGTACAATCTTTAAAATCAACGGTTTTGAAATCTTGATTATCATTAATTGCGGTATTAACTGCAGTAACAATAAACTGACTTTTCTCTTCCGTTAAACCTTTTATATTTTGTAAATCAATTACAGCAATTGGATTGTAGGTAACTTGCTGATAAAAAGTATTCCAATAAGGCTGTTCGGTACCATCAGGGAACCGTACTTTCAAGATGGGCAAACCTAACTTTCTCATGAATAATTTATTGAGAAACTCTGGTTCTGGAATTACAATTCCATCTTCATTCATTACCCCGTTTCCCTCCCAGAATTCATTCCAATTTATAAAAAAATCTTTAAATTTTGATTTATTACCGTATTGTAGCATGTCTTTAAACTGAGGGGAAGCCACAGAAAGATGATTTAATACGATATCGAACTTCAATTTTATATTAAGCTCTTTTAAATCTAGCAAATCTTTTGTGTCAACTAAATCCTTATTAATATCATAATCGATAATAGAAAAGCCTCTATCTAAATCGCTATTGAAAAAAGTGGGCAAAACATACAACAAAGAAAAAACATCTTTGAATTCAGTCATTTTAAGCATGCCTACAGCGTCAGTTAATTTTTTTCCAATACTGTCTGGATAAATATTAAGCATAACGCCATTACTGATTTTTTTATTACTTTGTAGCATCGTATTTTATAAAAGTTTAGAGAGGATATTAATGTTATCCGGCAATCGTCCTACATTTTGCAATTTTAAAGCCGCTAGTTTTAAAGCGATGTCCAAACATTCATTAATTGATTTTTCCTTAATGTAAGCGAATAAAAATCCAGACCAAAAAGCATCACCTGCTCCTGTGGAGTCCATAACTTTGTCAATTTTTATTGCTGGCATTTCTATAACATCTTTTCCTTTTTGAGATAATTTAACACCTTTACTCCCTAATGTCAAACAAACAGTATCTACTCCTTGGTGGTGAAAAAACTCAAATATCTCTTCATGTGGAAGCTCCTTCTCAAAAAGACGCAGCATATCGTCCTCACTAATTTTTATTAATGGATTGAACTTACAATAGGCATTAATTACTTTAAAAGCCTTCTTTTTACTTTTCCATAGCTTTCTTGCATAGTTAACATCAATACTAAGCTTACATCCTAAATCATATGCCTCCTGTGCTTTCTTTAAGATTGTTTTTTGCGCAGGATTTTTACTTAATGCAAAACAAGTGGTATGAAATATCTTAGTATTGGATAATATTTCCTTTGAAATTTGTTTTTCATAAATACAACAATCTGCTGAACGATACGGAATGAAATCTGGCGTTCCCTGAGACCTTGAAACAAAAATCACACTCGTGGATTTATTATCAAGGACGTTGAGGTGGTTTGTATTCACCCCAACACTTGCTAATCGTTCCGAAATGTAGGAACCAAAACCATCATTCCCTACAGTAGCAACCATTATAGTATTTAATCCTAATCGCGTTGAATTCATAGCAACATTAGTCGGTGAGCCGCCCAAATACCTATGATAATCTCTAGTATCATTAATAAGAACATCTTCTTGATGACCAATAAAATCTACAAGTACTTCACCAACACAAAGGATATCTATTTTATTATTTATTGTATTATTCACTTAACTTTGTTTTTTTTGTTTTAATTAATAATGTGCAGAGAGCAGCAATCAGTAACAATACTCCAGCAAAACTGATGGCTTGACGCGGATCGTTATCTAAAAAATTCTTTAAAATGTAACCAAATGATAGGTTTTGGATAATCATTGGAATAACAATCATCATATTAATAATTCCCATATAAACTCCATATCTTTCCTTTGGAACAACAGCAACAACCATCAAATACGGGATGCCCATCATGCTTGCCCAAGCAATTCCGTAACCGATAATCACCGCAAAAAACACATATTGATTTTGTACCATTGGAAACCACAAAAAAGAAATGGCCCCTAATAAAAGACATACAAAATGAATCATTTTAGCACCGTGTTTTTTGGCTAATTTTGCCAAATAAAAAGCAATTGAAAACGTAACTATAAATCCAAAAGCACCAATTAATCCGTTCCACTCAACGGCTTTTTCATAGCCCATTACGTTCTTTGGAGTTACGTTCCATACGGACAATGCAATACTTTTTGAATTGTTTTGCCAATAACACATCATGGCATACCACTGAAACAAATAAACCAAAAATAGTTGCCACATCACTGTTGGCATTTCTAAAACTGCTTTATAAATATCGATGAAAGGAGAAAAAATCTGTAATGGTTCAGCTTTTAAAATTGCTATTTCTTCTGCAGTTGGTGGGATTTCTTTAGTTTTACTCATACTCCACCAAATGGAAGTTACAGAAAGTACCGCTCCTAGAAAGAAGGAGGCATAAATCCAAGTAGGTAACGATCCTGTGTAGCCAACAAAAACAATTGGAAATAGAAATAGAGAAATATAAGCTAAAAACTGTCCGAAACCAGTAAAGAAACTCTGTGCCTGAAAACCTGTTGGTTGTTGTTCTTCATCCAGCGTATCTGCAATAAATGCGCGATACGGCTCCATAGCAGTATTATTTCCTATATCTAAAATCCAAAGCAAGCCAGCAGCCATCCATAATGAGCTACTAAAAGGAAATAGAAATAAGGCGATACTACATATTATGGCACCAATAAAAAAGTATGGTTTGCGCCTTCCCCATCTTGGGTGCCACGTTTTATCACTCATCGCACCAATTATCGGTTGAATCAATAAGCCAGTTAAAGGTCCTGCCAGATTTAGTATTGGAATTTGATCTGGACTTGCATGTAAAAAATCATATATAGGATTTACGGCACTTTGTTGCAAGCCAAAGCTGTATTGAATACCAAAAAAACCAACATTCATATTGATTATTTGCCAAAAGCTCAATTTTACTTTTAAATTCATTTTAGGTGATTAATTTGTTAATTTTTTCTAAAATTAATTTTAAAATCGCCAATTAAAAACAGAATAAAAACAAAAACGTTTTCGGAAGACCCGAAAACGTTTTCGGTAATTTAAATCACCTAAAAAAACTTCTTTATTTTGAAGTAAAAGGAATAATTATTTTAGTTTCCCATTGTAACTCTTCTCCTCCATTAAAGGGATTCGACAAGAAATGTTCTAAAACTTTATTTTCCAATTTAAGATTGTGCTTTTTGGCATGATCCATCAAGGCAAACCAAGCTCTGTCTGAAGTCCTAAAATTTCCGTAATAAGTGGCCTTCAATCCTTTGACAGCAGGTAAGGTTTTGAATTTTACAACTTCATTTTCAATGATTTTGGTGTTTTTATCAATTGGGAAGCAATAATTAAAATCGATTGTCTCATTATCAAGATTCCAATTTGTAATCTCCAAATACGGTTTCCCAATTATTTCTATTTGGTTCTCAAATAAAAACCCCGTAATACTCGCATCATTAGCAATCATATTTTGTGCTTTTTCCTGTAAAACACTTTTCAAACTAATGTAGGCAACAAATGTTTCTTCAGAAAAACCTTCTCCGTCAATTCTTACTTTAAAATTTTTCAAATGATCGCTCAATCCTTTCTTAAAATCAGTTATTTTTCTGATTTGTTCCTGTTTGAACTTCGTATTAAAAAATGGTGCCCTTAGTTTATTATACAAGCTATGATTCAAGTCCTTGATACCAACATTGATTTTTGTCACCGAATCATTTATATACGTAATGTCCCAGGTGTATTCCATTTGGACATCATCTTTTTTCATTTCTTGCTTGATGAAATCAAAATTTTTCTTTTCTAAAATAGTATAAGTTTCATTTTGTTTTTTAGATTGAGTTTTTGACCATTCCATAATTCCTTGAGAAATGGTTCCTGTCGCCGCATTGACTTTAAAAGTAATGGTATAATCCGATTGCTTTAACAAAAAATACCATCCTAAAAAAGAAAGTAAAACAACAACTAGCAACCCTTTTATTATATTATTCATTATATAAATTTTATTTTTTATTTATTTATTTATTTTTTAAAAAATTTGATCCTACCATTGATATAGATCCCTAGGTTTGTACCCTGTACCACACCGTTTTCGATTGCGGCTCTATAATGAATCCCTCCATACAACCTGCTGATTGAAGCTTCTGCTGCTGCTTGTTTGAATGATTTAAAACTTCTTTTGGGCAAACCAAAAGGGATTTCAGAATCATCAACATAACTAAA
This sequence comes from Flavobacterium sp. XS2P24, assembly GCF_030010285.1. Taxonomy (NCBI): domain Bacteria; kingdom Pseudomonadati; phylum Bacteroidota; class Flavobacteriia; order Flavobacteriales; family Flavobacteriaceae; genus Flavobacterium; species Flavobacterium sp. XS2P24. Next base: position 25,933 of record NZ_JASCRU010000002.1, on the reverse strand, counting down.
ATTATCCCCGAAAATTGAGGTTAAAAGGACCGATGAACAGGCAGAAACAACAGAATGTCCACTGGTGTATTCAGGGAAAGGAGGCGTTTGCAATTGAGGTCTCCAATTTTCATCAATGTTTTGATTGATATAGGTTTCTGGTCTAACTACATTAGTGCTAAATTTTCCATCCCAGCAACTGATAAAACTTTCAAAAATTCCAATTGATGTTTTAGTATGGGTAAAAACAGCCGTTTTAAAATCAGCATTGGATTTTTTAAGTGCAATTTTAGCAATATTAATCCAATGGGCATCCGGGGTATTTTTCTTCTTTGCAAACATCATGTGCCCTTGTGTTACTGTTGCATACGGATTACAGTCCCAAAAACTAGCAATAGCAGATTCTTCCGGAACTTTATTACTTTTGGATTTCTCAACTTCAATTAATTTTTTAGAAATCATATTTCCTACATCATACGTTTCTTTAGCCTCTTTATAAAAAGTGGAATTTTTATCTGTAGAAAATGGATAAGGAGCTTTTGGTTTAAATTGAGATGCCGAATCCATAACCAAAGTTCTTATTTCTCCCCAATGCGGTTCAACACCATCCATATATGCAGGAGGTGTCGGCTGCCATCTTCCAGGCTGATCAGCATGAACAGAAAATTTTGAAAAGGTTCGAGTTTGCTTATAATTGTCTTTCCCCATCCATTTTTTGATTCGATCCGCTACTTTTAAGCCATAATCTTTTGATACAAGGAATTCCTCAGCATTCTCATCTTCCCATTTTTCGTATAAACTGTCTCTATATTTCCCTAGCGCTTCTTCAGAAAAAATCAATTGTTTACTCACCTCTAAATGGGCAATGAGTGAAGCTAAATTTTTATTAACGCCACTTTTTGGATCTAGTTCTGGGATAGAATCTAACCCCTTTAATTGCCCTTGTAAACTTTGAAATTTAGTGCTGTTTTGAGCCATAATTTCATACGCTGCAATATTTGGATAGACATAAATTCTACTGGCTACGGGAGGAGAGAAAATATCATGAACCATAATACCTGTTACCGTATCAACCACTGAACAATAATCATTGGTAGTGATAACAATGGCTTTATCTTTTTTGCAAGACACAAAAAGAAGTACCGTAATTCCTAAAAGATAAATTTTAGATTTCATTTTATTTTGATAGTTTTAATTCTTATGCATCGGGAGTTCATAGACTTCCGCTTTTTTATTATTTATGGTTACCAATAAATATTTTTTTCCGTTAAACGGAATAATATCTAAGTGGCGTACTGCTTTTTGTGTCAAATCAATTCCGATTTGATTTCCTAAATAAATCGTTTTCTCATTTTTAATTAATGCTCCCGAGAAGCCATCAAATCGGCTATGGTATGGAGTAACCCCGAAATAATTTCCGGCAGCAAAAACATCCTCTTGGCCATCACCATCAAAATCAGCTTTTACAAAACTTGTAATTGGGGTTACTTGCATTTTATTCGAAAAAGGAACAAACGTAAATTTGCCTTTGTCATTTCTCAAATAGCCCGATTTTAAATTGTGTACTTCGTATAATTTTGCTTTTTCGAGCATTTTGGGATCAAAAACCTCCTCAAGTGTTTTTCCGGCAAAGGATTTATAGCTGGTAAACTTCTTTTTTACCATACCGCTAAATTCTTCTGCTAATTCATCTAAACCCATTGTGGTATAGTATTTTCCTTTTTTCTCGACAGCAACAATTGTTTCAAAAGTGTCATTGGTATCAAAATCATCATAATACATTTTCATAGGAAATTCTGGAGAGGCTTTGAATTTTGAATTCATTCCCCAATTGCCTACTAAATAATCCTGATCTCCATCATGATCAATATCAAAAGCACAAATAGACTGCCATAAACCATTTTGATTTCCTGACAAAAGACTTTCTGTAACCTCCTTAAAACTCCCTTTTTTATTGGCAAAAAATTTAGGTTTCATCCATTCCCCCACCACAATCAAATCAAGGTTTCCGTCCTTATTGAAATCCGTAACTACTGCATCTGTTACCATTCCAATTTCTTGAAAAATTTTATTTTGAACTATCGAAAAAACGCCTTTATTATTATTTAACAAATAACAATCTGGCATTCGTCCAAAACTATTATACTTAGAATTATTTCCGATAAATAAATCCAAATCGCCGTCTTTATCATAATCAATTGTTTTAATAACGGAAGCATTCATTGCCTTAGTGTCAGGAAAAGCACTTTTAACCAGTGCATTCCCTAAATACAATCTATGAATTAAATCAGCAGCATATTGTCCGCTTCCGGATGCGACTACCAAATCATTTTGTTTATCTCCATTAAAATCTCCAATCACTGCCGATGCATCTTCATAAATAGAATCTAAGTAAATTGAATTGAATGCTTTTTTTGAAAATCCCTTCCCATTTTGAAGGTAAATGGCGGCTAATTTTCCTTGTGAACCTCCAAAGAAAACATCTTCTTTACCATCATTATTCAAGTCTCCAACAACAGTTGCGGGTCCTCGATCAGAACGTTGATACGGCATTAATTTTTGAGCTGTAAAACCAACAAAATCATTTTCCTGATGTGTAAAATCGATTCCTAAATTGGTTTCTGATTTTTTGAAAACAGGCAAAATCGCTGGATGTAATTTTGCATAATTAAATGCTTTACGACCTGGCTTAGCTTGAATGGTAAGCGTTTGATTTGTTTTTACATTTTTCAGGGTTTGAACTGTTTTATCGGGCCAAATTACCTGAATAGAATCGACTTGCTTTATTTTTCCGTAACCAAAATGAATTATAGGTTCTGAACTCGATTGAAAACCACGAGTCGTTTGAATTTCTTTAAATTGTTTTTTACCTTTTACATACGAAATCACTTTACTTCCTATTCCGAAGGTATTCTTACCTCCAAAACGCAATTTCAATTTTAAATAATTGGCTTTAATATCCGTCTTATTAATATAAATAGAAGCCACACTATTCAAATTATTGGTTACAATATCTAAATCACCATCATTATCTAAATCGGCATAAGCACCTCCATTTGAAATAATGGAATCGTTCTCTATCCATTGATTCGATTTATTTTTAAATTGTAAATCTTTACCTCCTTGAAATATGTAATTCGTTACATTGCCTTTGGGCATTTTTTTCAATGCTTGTTTATCCAATAACTTTGTGGTGTTGAGTTTGGTTTTTATATTGTCATTTGAAAAATACTTTATGTAATCCAAATCATTTGGACGTTTTGGAATACCATTGCAAATAAAAATATCTTCTTCCCCATCTTGATCATAATCCGCAAATAATGAGCTCCAACTCCAGTCTGATGCCGCTACCCCGCTCAACAAAGCGGTTTCTGTAAAGTGCTTTCCGCCCTGATTGATTTGCAACATATTTCTGGTATACTGATAATGATACCCTAATTTTTCTGTTCTAACCTTCAACATTTGAGGATTGTCATCACCCGCTGAAGATTTCAAGGCTTTTTCATCTTCGGGTAACATATCCAAAGTCATTATGTCCGGAAAACCATCGTGATTGATATCAGCCACATCAACTCCCATCGAGAATCTACTGGTATGACCAAAATAATTCTTCATACTTTCTGTAAATGTACCATCGCCATTATTCAAGTAATAATAATCATCTTCATGAAAATCGTTACAAACATAAATGTCTGGATTTCCATCCAAATTAAAATCAGAAATCGCAATTCCTAAACCATATCCATTAGCACCACCAAAAATTCCTGCTTGCTCGCTTACATCAACAAATTTACCATTGTCATTTCTGAATAGTTTATCGCCACTTTCATAATTTCTATTATTTCGAATATCCGCTTTACCATAAGAGGCTTCTGAATGAATTGCATGATTTAATAAATACATGTCTAAATCACCATCATTATCATAATCTAAAAAAGCTGCCGAAGAACTATAATTATCAAGATCTAATCCGTATTCTGCAGCACTTTCAGTAAAGGTATTATCCTTGTTATTAATAAATAATTCATTATGACCTTCAAATCCATTGATTCCTACCACCGCACAAACATAGATGTCTAAGTATCCATCTCCATTGACATCGGCCATAATAGCACCCGTTTTCCAGTCACTTTCTCCTTCTGTTCCTGCTTTTACAGAAATGTCATCAAATTTACTGCCGCCTTTATTGAGGTATAACTTATTTTTTCCTTGATTGGACGTAAAATAAATATCTACTAAACCATCATTATTAATATCTCCAAGAGCTACCCCACCTCCATTGTAATAATAGAGATAATCTAAAATGGAAATATTCCTTGATTCGTCTAGTTGATTATTAAACTTTACATTGCTATCATCCGGTGATAGTTTTTCAAATAAATTTTTTTCTTTCTTTGAACAACTAATAAATAGCAATGACGCTAGACCTATTTTTAAAAAATTATTCATTGCTTGTAAATAGTTTTGGAGTATTATTATTAAGTATAGCCAAAATAGCTACTGTATTATTTTTGTTTTTAACTGTTTTGATCTTTTGCACTTCCCCAGTCAAAAAGAAACCGGAATTAGCATAAGGAAGCCAAGAAAAATTGCCTTTTTTGTCTCCTAACAAAACACTTCCATGATTGGCATCTAATCTTCCAAATTGCGGTTTGAATTCATATTGATTTCCTCCAAGAATGATGTCTAAAATCCCGTCATTGTTTACATCCAAAACACAACTGGTGTTTACCGAAGAAAATTGCACTTCTTTAGGTAATAGTTGCATTTCAAACTGACCATTCCCTTTATTTATAGCCACAACAGTTTCCTGAATCACGGCCGTTCTTTGTAATGAATTGCCAACAACATCTTGAGCAAATATTTCTTGAACTGATTTTTTTGCATAATCCGCATAGCTTAAATTTTTCTTTTTAATGGACGGAATCTGTTTTGCCAATTCTTGTTTTAAATTAATTGGCACATCCTTACCTTCAATAGAACGTGTAGTAACTTGTTCAATGGTTCCATTACTATCAAAATCATTAGTAAACAATTTCATAGGATTTTTAACAGAAGCTATATACGTTGTATTGGTTCCTTTGTTGCCAAGAATGAAATCTTTTTTACCGTCATTGTTCAAATCAACACAGTTTACCGAGTTCCAAAAACCCGAATAACTGGTCAAACTTGATTTAAAAACAGCCAAACGTCTTCCGGTATTTTTAAAGATCTGTGGAGCCATCCAATCGCCTACTACAATCAAATCTTTCCTAGAGTCATTATCAATGTCTTCCCAAACCGCATCAGTAATCATTCCGGTTGAATTGAGTTTAAAGGCTTTTTTATCGATGATATTTGTGAAATTTCCTTTTCCGTCATTTTCTAACAGTAAATGTTTTGGATCAATTCCATATACTCCTGGAACGCTTCTACTACCCACAAAAACATCTACATCGCCATCATTATCAAAATCATAAGACGAAATAACCGATACATTATTATTAGTAGATGGAATACTAGTTTTACTTTTTGTCAAAATTCCTTTCCCATTATTCAAATACAAACGATTTTTATAATTGGCTTGGTCTGATTTTTCATTTCCTCCTGAACCTACAAATAAATCTAGGTCACCATCTTTATCCGCATCAAAAAAGTTAGCTGCTGTATCTTCAAAACCAGCATCTGCTTCCAATTCTTTTTGAACTGTGATGCCAAAGCTATTAGTTCCTTTATTCAGATATATTTTTCCTGCTTGTCCTTTTGCACCACCAATAAACACATCATCATTTCCATCACCATTAATATCTCCCACCGCAAGCGAAGGCCCTTCTTGAGAAAGCATTTTAGAAATTAATCCTTCATAATCAAAATCAATGTAGTCATTTTCTTTATGGGTAAAGAAGTTAGATTTCACCTCTTTAAGCATAGGTTTTGGCTGTATTTTCCTAAAAACATAATACTTCTTTGCATCACTAATTGATAAATTGATAGTGGAATTAAGAGTAACTTTCTTTATCGTTTGCGATTTCCCATTTGGCCAAATTACCTGTAAGGAATCTATTTTTTTATTTCCAAGACCAAAGGTCATCACATAATCTATAGAGGATTGAAAACCTCTTGAAGGAATTAACTCTTGTCTTATAATTTCCTTTCCTGAATACAATTCAACTACACTACCGATAGCAAATTTATTTTGAATATCACCTTTCAGTTTTACTTTGACAAAGTGATTTGCTTTGTTTTTCTCCGAATTATTTCTGTAAACAAAGGATTCCATATTAACGTTATTCACTACTAAATCTAAATCCCCATCATTGTCTAAATCTCCATAAGCAGCACCATTAGAGAAACTCGGTGTATCCAAACCCCAATTTTTTGCTTCGTTAGTAAATGTTAGATTTGTATTATTTTTAAAAGCATAATTTGAGATAGGCGTACTTGGCATCTTAGCAATAATGGTTTCAATTTCTTCTTTTTTACCAGTAACTACCATTTTTTGTAAAAATTCATTGGCGAAAAAGTCCATAAAATCCTGATTAGTCAAGTCATGATAAATACCGTTACAAACGTAAATATCTTTATAGCCATCATTATCCATATCAAACAACAAGGCTCCCCAACTCCAATCTGTTTTAGCCACTCCTGCAAAATTAGCTACTTCAACAAATTTATTATTATCATCATTAATCTGTAAAGCATTAGCCATATATTGATTAAAGAAATCAAGATTCAATTTTCTGGTCAATAAATCATAGTTATCAAAAGTAGTTGTAGTTTTTAAACGTACATCACCTTCCGGTAACATATCAGTGGTAAAAACATCCGATTTACCATCATTATTAACATCCGCTAAATCCGCCCCCATAGAAGATTGGCTTATGTGAGTTGCCCAACCTTGAATTTGTTCTGAAAAGGTACCGTTTTTATTATTTATATATAAGTAATCTCTTTCGTAGAAATCGTTAGAAATATAAATATCCGGATATAGATCACCGTTGACATCACCAACAGTCACTCCTAAACCAAACCCAATTAAACTACTAAAAATTCCTGCTGACTCGCTAACATCAACAAATTTACCATTATCATTACGCATCAGTTTATCACCACCACCTTTTAAAATATCAGCAACATCCCAGTCTTTATCACGCAATTCTCTTTTATTAGAATAATTTAAGGTCCCCACCGGTATAAAGCTGTTATTTAAAATATAACAATCTAAATCCCCATCCTTGTCATAGTCAAAAAAGGCCGCATGGGTTGTAATTCCGGTATCGGCGAGATTGTATTCAGCCGCTTTTTCAGTAAAACCAAGATTTCCGTTATTGATATATAACTGACTTTTTCTTATGGCATCAATATTACTTCCTGCATCACAAACATAAATATCGAGTAAACCATCCCCATTGATATCTACCATAACAACACCTGTAGACCATGCTTTCTTGCCTTCAATTCCAGATTTTTTTGAAATATCTTCAAATTTAAGATCGCCTTTATTCAAATATAACTTATTAGTGCCTTGATTGGAAGTAAAAAAGACATCAGCCAAACCATCATTATTGATATCACCAATCGCTACACCGCCACCATTATAAAAGTTACGGTACTTGAAGATATTCATATTCTTGCCGTTTTTTACCTCATTTTGAAAATCAATACCGGTTGCAGAAGCATCTAATTTGGTAAACAGGGTATCCGAATTTCCTTTTGAACAACTTACAAAAATTATAATTAGAAAAAAAAGCACAATACGTTTCAACATCTTAAAAATGAATTAATTTGAATAAATATAAGGCGCAATTTATGATTTTTTCAGTTTATAAAAAAATTAAAAACAGTCTAAAAAAACGTAATATAGTTAAAATAAAAACAAAAAGAGAGCCCCATAAGGAGCTCTCAATTATACCAAAATAAAGAGGGTAATAAATACCCTCTTTATAACTAACTCAAAAAATAATTAATTGTAAACATTTTTTTAGTAACCAGGGTTTTGTTTTAAATTTGCATTAAACAAAGCGTCAGCTGGTATAGGAAACAAAGCATATCTATCAGCAGACACATATGGCTTCAGCCCTCTTGCAGCCAGGAATTTACCAAAACGAATCATATCATTTCTTCTCCATCCTTCATACCATAATTCTTTACCTCTTTCTTCATAGATAGCATCTAAAGTTGTTGGAATTGTTCCTGCGACATTAGTTCTAGAAATCAATAAGGCAAATTTAGTTAAATCATTAGTTCCAGTTCCTCCTCTTAGAATTGCTTCAGCTTTCATTAACAAAGCATCAGAATAACGCATGAATTCATAGTCATTTTCTGGAGTACCTAAATTAGCCGCATCCGGAATATATTTTTGACTTCTAATACCTGCCGTTTCTAAAGTAGCACCGCTTGTAATTAAAGTTAAAGCTGGCGTAAAAAATAAAGGATTTCCATTTCTATCTTTCAATGCAGTAGTCCCACCTGGTTTGTACATTTGACCAACTTGAAATCCAACTGGGTTACCAAATGCTGTAATAATAGCAGCATCAGCGTTTTTAATACGTCTATCGTTTGGATTAAATTTGTTATAATACTCCGCAACGGTAGCAAAGCCATTCCATCCATCAGGAGTTTGGTTGTAATGCATACCCATTCTCCATCTTGACTGAATACCTCCACCCTGTCCACCTCTTAAATTTTTAGAAGAGAATAATATCTCTGGAGATGTATTATTGTCTGGTTTAAAATTATCCCAATAATCTGAAGATAAAGAGCTATTTATTGCATTAACATAACTTACAACTTTAGTCATATCGGCAGCGTCAAAAACATAAGGTCCTGCTGGATTTGCAGCATTAAATACTCCTTTATTTAAGTACAATTTTGCCAATAAAAAATTAGCAGCATCTTTATTTGCGATACTGGCATCACCGGCAACACGGGCAGGCAACGTACCAACAATGGCTTCTAATTCACTAATTACATATGCTGTTGCTTCTTGTCTAGTCCATACTTTTGGATCCGATTCTAATGAAGAACCCGCTTCTCTATATGGTGCTTGACCAAACAAATCAACCACATTATAATAGTAAAAAGCTCTTAAAAAACGTGCTTGAGCAACCTCTGCGGCCGTACCGTTTTCTACAACTAAATTACAGTTATAAACATTTGATAATAAAGAGTTCCACGCACCTCTAACTTCATTGTGATCTGGTGCCCATGTATGCGTATGGATTTGTCTCCATGTCGCATTATCATCCCAGTCACCACCACGCGTAGGACCTACTAATGCATCTGTAGACATTTCGTCTAAAGCAAACATTTGTCCTTGCCCTTGAAATTCTCTTAAGCCTTCGTAAGCTTTAGTCAATAGAGATGCACTGTTTACTGTTCCCCCTGATGAATTACCAACTACCACACCATCTAATACTTCCTCTTCTAGATTGGTACAACTTACCCCTAGCACGATTGTACTGGCAAATAAGATGCTTTTTATAATATTATTTCTTTTCATTGTTTTTTAATTAAAATGTTACGTTAAGTCCAACAGCTACACTTTTCTCTCTAGGATACGATAAATATTCCATACCTGCAGATGGCACACCATTTAATGATTTATCAGTATCAACCTCAGGATCTGACCCTGTATAATTTGTAATTACAAATAAATTAGAACCATTTACATAAAAACGAGCTGATTTAATTTTAAACCTCTCTAAAATAGCTCCTTTTACGGTATAACCAAAAGTTAAATTCCCCATTCTTAGAAAATCGCCTTTTTCAAGGTATTTAGTAGATGGTGAATTAGGGTCACCTTGCGCCTGAGCAGAAGTTGCAGCTTCATTAGTTACGTTTCTACCTCCAAGGAAAGCACCTTTAAAGAAATAAGCATTCGTTGTATTATTATAGATGTAATGACCAAATGCACCATAGAAAGAAGCACTAGCATCAAAACCTTTGTACGCTAAGTTAGTTGAGAAACCAACATTAATTTTTGGTAAAGGTTGTTTGTCTAATATTGATTTAGCAGCTGTACCTAAACCAGTATCATTCCCAGATGCATCAGCATAAATAGAATTTCCAGTAGAGTCATATCCTCTCCACTCATACATATAATAAGAGTAAATTGGTTTATCATTGGAAATTACCTGTGCATAAGCACCTGACAATCCTTGACCATTCAAACCTCCTGTAGATATAAACCCTGCGAAATTTGTCATTTTATTTTCCAAGAAAGAGGCATTCCCTGAGACATCCCAAGTTAGATCTTCTGTATCAATCACTTTATAGTTTAAAGAAACCTCAACCCCTTTATTAATTAAGTTACCGGGTAAGTTTTTAAAACGTGGAGAAGGTGGACCAGGTTGCGTGGCAGCTGCAGGTACCGGGAAAATTAAATCTTTTGTATCTCTTTGGAAATAATCCAATGAACCTGTCAATCTATTGTTAAATAATTCAAAATCAGTCCCTACACCATATGACTTGGTCGTTTCCCATTTTAAATCAGCATTAGCATTGCTATCAACTCCTAAAGTTCCATTGTTACCATAAGATGCTCTAGCAATCGCAGAGTTTGGCGAAAATTCTTGATTTCCAGTAATACCGTAATTTCCTCTAATTTTGAAACTATTCACTAAACCTTCTTTGTTATCTATTACTTTGTAAGCAACACCTACAGAAGGAAAATAATCGTATTTGTTGTTTACTCCTAGTTTAGTAGATCCATCAGAACGTATTGTTCCTGTAAGAATTAATCTTTTGTACAAAGTAGCATTTACTCTTCCAAAATAAGATTGTAATTCCACTCTGTTTCTATAAGAAGACACTCTAAATTCATTTTGTAAACCACCTTCAATATTATCTATTAGGTTAGTTTGAGCATTATCATATCCCCTTCCTCTCGCACCACTTCCATCCGCAGTGTAATCATAATAAGAATAACCAACTAACGCATCTAAATTAAAATTATCACTAAAATCATTGTTATAATTTAAAGTGTGCTCGAAAGTTTTGTTAAACTTGTTTTGGCTAGCGATATTAGCTTGACCATACTTTACATCTGTAGATCCCGGAACAGCAGCAGTTGCTACATCCAAAATACGCATTGTTGGCAACAACTGACTTTTTCTAGTCGAAGTAGAACTTTCTATACCAAATAAGAATTGGTATTTCAATTTACTAGTGATTTTCCAAGTCGTATTAATACTCCCTAACAATTTATTTGTGTTGGTATAATCTTTATAAGAATTTAATAGTTCTACTGGATTTAAATAAGTATTACTTATTGAATTATAAGAACCATTAGAATTATTAATAGGCAATGTAGGGTTCCAATATAAAGCAGTACCAATTATATTTCCAATAAAACCTGCGTCATTAGATAAAATAGTAGTTTCATCTTTCAATGAAGCATAGATTACTCTTGACTCCACTTTTAATGCGCCACCAAAGAAATCATTAGAATTGTAAAAAGAAGCCGAATATTTATCTAATCCTGTATTTTTTACAATACCATCAGTATTAGAAGCTCCAAAAGAGACTCTTGTATTTGAATTTTCAGTTGTTTTACTAAAAGACAAATCATGGTTCATTGAAAAGCCATTACGCAAAACTGCATCTTTCCAATTGTAAGATCTTGAACCTTTGTCATCTCCACCTGCTGCTACAAATTCATCTGCGTTCATTACGTCAAAATTACCTGACATTTTGCTGAATTGAACTGATGAGCTGTATGTTAATTGAGGCTCTTTAGATTTTCCTTTTTTGGTTGTGATAACAATAACTCCGTTTGCACCACGAGAGCCATAGATAGCTGTAGAAGATGCATCTTTCAATACACTAATACTTTCAATGTCATTTTGGTTTACAAAGTTTAATGGATTTTTTGCAGACGAAGCACCTAACAAGTTATCTCCACCAGCAGAAACATTCCCTCCATCTAAAGGCACACCATCAATTACAATTAATGGACCGTTTCCAGAACGAATAGATGAGTTTCCACGAACTCTAATAGCTACACCAGCACCTGGCTCTCCACTAGACTGCGTAACTTGAACACCTGCAACTTTACCTCTCAATAATTGAGCAGGAGAAGGAGAAGATACATTATCAAAATCTTTTGCACCAATTTGATCAACTGCACCCGTTGCATCTTTCTTTCTAACTGAACCGTAGCCAATAACTACAACTTCTTTTAATTCAGCTGAATCTTCTTTTAATACTACATTAACTGTGCTTTTTCCTGCTACATTTACCTCTTGAGTTTTAAGACCAATGTAACTAAAAACTAAAACTGCGTTTGAGCCAACATTCTTGATAGTAAATTTTCCATCGAAATCAGTTTGCGCTCCATTTGTTGTTCCTTTAACTAAGATAGAAGCCCCTGGAAGCGGACCGCTAGCATCAGATACAGTTCCGGACACATCTTGCGAATATGTCAAACTTGTACATAGCATCGTTAGAAACACCATCAAGCCTTTAATTAGACTATTTTTCATACGTAATAAATAAGTTGGTTAATAATTTGTTTTTAATGGTTTGTTTTAAATATTAAGTTCAAACATAATTATAATTTTATGATAATATTAAGATTTTATTAAACTATAACGTTTTCGTTATGCCGAAAACGTTTTCGATTTTAAAATTAATCCTTTAAAAAATTAATACTAAAATTATAATAAACTTAAAAAAAAGGTGCTAAAAAAATCATTCTTGTATTATTTTCGCTTTTACATCGAAATATAATTGCGTTTTAATCAAAAAAAATGTATATTAAGAAAGAACATTGCGAATTATTTAAAGCAATGTCATTTTTTGCTATAAATCAACAATCTGAATTTGGTTAAATAGATATACCTTAAAACATTTGGCTAAAAAAACAACATCTGCTTTATTTCCCATTTCATAACCCTAAAAAAATAGTAATGTAACAAAAACACATAAAATTTAAAGATTTAGATACACCAACACTATATTTTACACAAAAAACATCAATCTGTTTTGCATCGCATAAAATTCATTAGCTAAATATGTTTAGAGTTTAATAACATTCCTTGATTAAGTCCCAAAAAAACAGAAAAAAAAGCCACGAATACAGTAACTAAATCCATTACAAACAGATTGAATCATGTATTCATGGCAAAAAAAATCCTTAAACGTATTATTTGATAACAATTGTTTTATTGTCAACTCCAATACCAATAATCTTTAACGATTTCCATTGTTTGGGTAACAATCCTTTATTGTATTTCAATCCCATATCCGTTTGTTCCACTCCGCCAAAACCATAAATAACGGCTTGAAGCATTGCTCCTGCTCCCGTGGCAAAATATGGATTGTTACTATTTGCAGATTCCGAAAACACTCCAAAAGGCGGGCGGCTATTTGGCAAATAGGATTTTACAAAATAACTATACGCTTTTTCTCTGTCTCCTAATCGTGCATATAAAACTGATAAAACTCCGGAAGCCATCGCTGGACCATCTTTTTTATCTATTTTCTCGGCATAGTATTCCAAATCTTTTTCAATTTGGGCTTTGTCTGTAATTATATGTAAAGGATACGCTAACAAATTTACATCGGCTTGTTTTATCATTTGTCCTTGATATCCTTTATAATTTTGAGTAATCCCATTCTCTCTGTGAATAACTAATTTCTCTGATACTGCCGCCCATTTTGGATTGATTGGCTCATTCAAAATTGTTGCCGCTTTAATCGTGTTTTTCAAAGACTCAATAGCTGATGCATTTGTAAAGGCATTATCATCTACGTGTTGCGCATATTCATCGGCACCAACTACATTTAAAATAGAATAACTTTCATCTTGATTTTTAACTACACGGCTTACCCAAAAATCTGCTGTTTCTTTCAGAACTGCCCATTCTTTTCTCAACCATGATTTATCTTGTGTATAACTGTAGTAATTCCAAAATGCAATCGAAACATCCGCCGTGATATGTTGTTCGAAAATCCCTGTCAATGCCCAAGTTGGAGTTGCTTCTTCACCTGTATCATCAGATTCCCAAGGATACATTGCTCCTTTATATCCATAGATAAAAGCTTTTTGTTTTGCTTTTTGCAAACGGTCTGAACGATAATCTAAACATGATTTTGCCATATCAGGTTGTAAAGCCAATAGTGTTGGATACATCCAAAGTTCCGTGTCCCAAAAAATATGACCATTATATCCCTGCTATGATAATCCCATTGGAGCTACACTTTGCCTAGTTTCCGGACGTATGTATGAATACAAATTGTACAACGCAAAACGTACCCGTTGTTGCGCATCAAGATCTCCTTCAATTTGAATATCACCGGTATTCCATAATTCAGCCCAAGCTTGTTTGTGACGGTTCAATAATTTATCAATTCCTTCCTGTAAAGCATATATTGGCTGTCTTTCGGATTCATTCAAAGGATCAGTAACATCTTTTGAAGTGCAAATTCCTCCAGCAACTGCAAAACGGTATTTTTTACCCTTCAATAATTTTTTAGTAAAGCCAACTTCATTTCCGGTTTGTTTTAAGGTTTCACCTTGTCCGTCAAAAAGAAATGTTGTTGAGGCCGCAACCGTATATTTCCCCGTAAGCGTTTTAGCGACGGTACCAAAAACTGGCATTAAATATTGATTGTCTTTTAAAACACGAAACTGACTTTTAGCCCCTTTCAATTCATCAGGAACCACCATATAATTATTAGCGGTAATTTCGATATCCTTAATTGGAGTAATTTCGACAATTGCCATTGCTGAAAAAGGAACAGCTCTATTAGCCAAAATCGTATAATTGATAGTTGCTAAATCTTTAAATGAAAATGAAGTGGTACTTGTCCCTTCTTTCATAGAAACTACTTGACTCCAATTATCAATATTATCTGATTTGATTTCTTGATTGTTTATATTCAAATGCAGATTCAAAAACTCAATTCCTCGTACAATTCTGCTAATTCCATTTTCAGGACTACCATCATAAACTCCGTTCAGAATAATTTCTTTTGTTTTTAAAGGAGTATCATCCGTAACAATTCCTATTTGCCCATTTGCCATGGCTACGCCAAAATAATTTTCTCTGGAATTTGCCTGTAAATGCCATTCGTCTGATTTAGTTTGTCCAAAAACAATTGGACCTGTTAAAAGTAGGAAGACTAGACTCTTAAATGTTGAAATCATATTTATATTTTTTAATAATATTCTCAAACTTATATAATTTATTTCTTAAAAAATTGAATAGTTCCATATAGTACATTGAATCCAAATCGAAAACGTTTTCGACATATCGAAAACGTTTTTAATTAGACTATTTTGAATAATTAAAAAATAGAATTCTATTTTTATGAAGATAATATAATAATAAATTCTTTTTTTAATGAAGTTCGCAAATAACATCGCATCGATTTTCTTCTTATTTGGCAGCACATTATTCTTGTTTTCTTGTAAAAAAGAAGAAAGCAATGCAATTATTGCCATTACCTCTTCTGAAAAAATAAAAATTGATTCTTCAGAGAAATACAAAAAACCGTTTAGACCACAATTTCATTTTTCTCCAGAAAAAAAATGGATGAATGACCCAAACGGCATGGTGTACTATAAAGGTATTTATCATTTATTTTATCAATATTACCCAGATGATATTGTGTGGGGACCTATGCACTGGGGACATGCCACAAGTACCGATTTAATTCATTGGACCCACAAAAAAATTGCTTTATTTCCTGATAAATTAGGTATGATATTTTCAGGAAGTGCTGTGGTGGATCTAAATAATACTTCCGGTTTAGGAACTAAAGAAAACCCACCGATGATTGCGATTTTCACCTATCACGACATGGCGGGCGAAAAAGCGGGCAGAACAGATTATCAAACGCAAGGATTAGCTTATAGTCTGGATGAAGGCGAAACTTGGTTCAAATATGAAAAAAATCCTATTGTCAAAAATTCTGTTTTAAAGGATTTCAGGGACCCAAAAGTTTTTTGGAACAGTGAAACTAATCTTTGGAATATGGTATTAGTAGCCGGAGATCATGCTCAATTTTACACCTCTGAAAATTTAATTAATTGGAAATTCGAAAGTGAATTTGGTAAAAAAATAGGTGCTCATGGCGGTGTTTGGGAATGCCCTGATATTTTCAAATTAAAAGTTGCCGGTTCCAAAGAAAAAAAATGGGTTTTACTCATCAGTATCAATCCTGGCGCACCTAATGGTGGTTCCGGAACACAATATTTTGTAGGTGATTATGATGGAAAAAGTTTTAAAACTACCCAAAAAGACATTAAATGGATTGACAACGGCACCGATAATTATGCAGGAGTTACTTATAACAATACTCCAGACAACAAGAGGATATTTTTAGGCTGGATGAGCAATTGGCTATATGCCAGAAATACACCCACAAAAAACTGGAGAAGCGCCATGACACTGCCTAGAGAGCTTTCTTTGGTAAAAATAAACAATAGTTATGTTCTAAAAAACTGCCCTGTTGAGCCGTTCAAAAAACAGTTTGTTTCAGAGTTTTCAAAGGATTTGATGCCTATTAAACCACAACAAAAAATCAATTTTACTTATGATAATTTCAACCAATCTGAAATAAAATTTAAAGCCACTTCAAAAAATTTAAAACTGATTTTTTCTAACGAAGTAAATGATTCTTTGGTTTTGAATTATAATGCTGCACAAAAAACCTTTTCGATAGACAGACGCCATTCCGGAATAGTAAATTTCGAAGAAAACTTTGGAAAAGAAATCCATAAAACTGCAACGCCAAGTATCATTTCGGAAACCATTGACTACCAAATTATTTTAGATTGGTCCTCTATAGAAATTTTCCTAAATGAAGGAGTATATAGCTTTACCGAACAAATTTTCCCTAACAAACCATATACAAAACTGAGCATCCAATCCGATGAAAAGCAAGAAATTAAAAACCTTACTGTCCATAGAATCAAAGGAATCTGGTAACCATACAAATTATTTATAAAACCAAAACTATTAACCATAAATTATAAAAAATGAATAACGTTCGAAACTGGTCCCTTACTGTAGCTGTTGCGGGATTTTTATTTGGCTTTGATACCGTTGTAATATCTGGCGCCAATTTACCCATCAAAGAATTATGGCACACCACTCCATTATTTCACGGAATTTTTATCATGTCAATGGCTTTATGGGGAACCGTATTAGGGTCATTATTAGGAGGAATTCCATGTGATAAATGGGGTAGGAAGAAAACATTATTCTGGATTGGGATCCTATTTTTAGTATCGGCATTAGGTTCGGCATTTGCACAAGATCCTTATACGTTTTCATTTTTCCGTTTCATTGGCGGTATTGGTGTTGGAGCCTCATCCGTGGCAGCTCCTATTTACATTTCAGAAATTTCCACTCCACAAAACAGAGGTAAATTAGGAACCTTATTTCAGTTTAATATTGTATTTGGTATCTTGATTGCTTTCTTTTCTAATTATTTATTCGAAGGTGTTGGAGGAGAAAATGACTGGCGTTGGATGATTGGTATTGTTGCGCTTCCTGCATTTATTTACAGTATAATCGTTTTACAAATTCCGGACAGTCCACGTTGGTTAATCTTGAAAAAAAGAGATGACGCAGCAGGGATGAAAGTCCTTGAAATGATTTACAGTAAAGAAGAGGCTTTAGAAAGTTTTCATGAAATCAAAAAAGATTTAAATGAGACTTCTGTAAAGGAATCTATCTTTTTAAAAAAATACAAACTGCCTATCATTTTAGCTTTTTTACTGGCATTTTTTAACCAACTATCAGGAATTAATTTTATTCTGTACTATGCCCCGGAAATATTGGAAATGGCGGGATTAGGTTCAAAGGAATCCTTGATGAACTCCATCCTAATTGGAGTAACAAATTTAATTTTTACCATTGCCGGAATGCGATTAATAGATGTTTTAGGACGAAAACAACTTATGATCATAGGCTCTTTAGGTTACATTATAAGTTTAGGCATGGTTGCACTTGCCTTTTACAATAATCTGGGTCCTATCATTTTGATGACATCAATCATGCTGTTTATAGCTTCTCATGCTATTGGACAGGGTGCTGTAATTTGGGTATTCATCTCAGAAATATTTCCAAATAATGTTAGAGCTAACGGACAATCTTTTGGGACAGGAATTCACTGGATTTTTGCTGCATTAATTACTTTGGCCGGACCAGTAGTCATTGACTTATTCAAAATAAATCCTTGGCCAATCTTTGCATTTTTTGCTTTTATGATGGTCTTACAATTGGTTTTTGTGTTGTTTATGATGCCCGAAACCAAAGGTTTATCTTTAGAAGAATTAGAACACAAAATGGTTAATAATGAATAATTTCAAAGAAAAAATCAGCATCGTTTGTTTTGGAGAAGTATTATTTGATGTTTTTCCAACACACAGAAAAATTGGCGGCGCACCATTGAATGTCGCATTACGACTCGCATCACTTGGAGTGAATACGCATATAATCAGCCGAATTGGCAAAGATGAAATAGGCCAAGAATTAGTAGACTATGTTCGGGCAAATGGTGTGGATACTACTTCGATTCAAGTTGATGAAATTTTTCACACTGGAGAAGTAATTGTAAAATTAAATGAAAAGGGTTCTGCTTCATACACCATAAATTACCCGGTTGCTTGGGATAAAATTGTTTGTATTCCGGAAGACGAAATCATGGTCAAAAAAGCGGACGCACTTGTTTTTGGGAGTCTTGTCTGTAGAGATTCTGTCTCACAAAGTTCACTTTTAGAAATAATAAACTATGCAAAATACGCTGTTTTCGATGTTAATTTGCGTGCTCCTTTTTACACCAAGGAAATACTGATTAATTTAATGATGCAGTCTGATTTCATAAAATTCAATGATGATGAATTGTATGAAATTAGTGCTTTTATGAATTCCCCCTATCATTCATTGGAACAAAACATACTTTTTATTGCAGAACAGACAAACACAAAACACATTTGTGTAACCAAAGGAAGTCATGGCGCAGTTTTGTATTATAATGGAAAAATGTACTACAATAGTGGCTATAAAATTGATGTTGTTGATACTGTGGGCTCAGGAGATTCCTTTTTAGCTGGATTAATTTCTAAACTATTAAATAATGTGAATCCCCAAGAAGCGATTGATTTTGCTTGTGCTTTAGGCGCGATTGTAGCAAAAAACGAAGGCGCAAATCCAAAAATTTCCAGTAAAGAAATCAATGCTTTTATGAGTCCAATATAAAATCAACAAATCACACAGTGCTGGCATCAAAATACTTACAAACAAATACAGTAAAAAAACTATTAACACAAACAGCTATGAAACCTATTCTCTCATTATGCTTGTTTTCTGCTCTTACACTATTTTCTGCTGAGAGCACATCAGCTCAAAACAAGTTTGTAAAAACAAGTCAAAAAAATGATGCCAAATGGTGGAAAGAAGCTGTTGTGTACCAAGTATATCCTAGAAGCTTCAAAGACAGTGACGGCGATGGAGTTGGGGATTTAAAAGGAATCATTTCAAAATTAGATTATATAAAAAACCTAGGAATCGATGCGGTTTGGCTTAATCCGATTTATACCTCTCCAAATGATGATAATGGGTATGACATCAGTGACTATAGACAAATCATGACAGATTTTGGAACTATGGAAGACTTTGATCTTTTGCTAAAAGGGATGCATGAACGCGGGATCAAACTCATCATGGATTTAGTGGTAAATCATAGCAGCGATGAGCACGAATGGTTTAAACAATCCAGAAGTTCAAGAGACAATAAATACCGCAATTACTACCATTGGTGGCCAGCCGAAAAAGGAAAACCACCTTACCGATGGAGTTTTTTTGATGTGAATAGCGATGCCTGGAAATATGACGCACAAACTGACGCCTATTATTTGCATTATTTTTCTCAAAAGCAGCCCGATTTAAATTGGGAAAATCCAAAGCTAAGACAAGAAATATATGAAATGATGCGTTTTTGGTTAGACAAAGGGATTGATGGTTTTAGAATGGATGCTTTTCAGTTTGCTTCAAAAGATACTAAATGGCCAGAATTACCAAAAGGATATGAGAAAAACATCATAAAATACTACGGAGTTGGCCCACATCTACATGATTATTTACAGGAAATGAACCGTGAAGTCTTTAGTAAATATGATATTATGACCGTTGCCGAAGGTGCAGGGAGTACTCCAGAAGATGCAATGCTGTTTGTAGATCCAGACCGAAAAGAATTAAACATGGCCTATCATTTTGAAAGCGTTGACATTGGTAAGCACATCAATGATTTTGGTCTTGTTAGATACAAAGATATTTTTTCAAGGTATGATGAAACCTTTAAAGATAAAGGTTGGCTTTCGATTTTCCTAGCCAATCACGACCAACCCAGAATGGTAAGTAAATTTGGCAATGACACTCCTGAATTCAGAGAAATCTCTTCAAAGATGCTTTCTACATTTGTAATGACCATGCGCGGAACTCCCTATTATTATTATGGTGACGAATTAGGAATGACTAACATTCGCTTTGATTCTATAGAAGATTATCACGATGTGGATACCCGAAATAAATACATTGGATTAAAAAATAAAGGAGGCGATTTGAAAGCATTTTTAGAAGGGCAAAAACAAACTTCAAGGGAAAATGGAAGAACACCTTTTCAATGGGATACAACTAAAAATGCAGGATTTACAACCGGAAAACCTTGGTTGAAAGTAAACCCAAATTATACGATAATAAATGCCGAAGCACAAGAAAAAGACCCAAATTCAACCTTAAACTATTTTAGAACATTAGTACAATTACGCAAAAAGGAACCTGCTTTTGTATACGGGAAATATACTCTGCTAGACAGAGAAAACCCTAATGTATTTGCATATATTAGGGAGTTAGAAGGTAAAAAAATATTGGTTTTATTGAATTTTTCCGAGAAAAAATCTGAATTTAACATAGGGGTTTCTACTAGTAAATCTAAAATTATTTTAGACAATTATACGGAGAGTAAAAATTTAAAAAAGAATATTTTACGTCCATTTGAAGCGGTAATAATTGAACTCAAATAAAAATTAAACACTTCAAAACTGCGTATAATTAACAAACTGTTTTTTGAAAATTGATTTACAACAAATAAATTGTAAATTCGTTTTCAAGAAGCAGTTTTTTTGGCTTTTACAAATAGAGTATTGAACTATGAATAATCCCACTCTCAAAGAAATTGCCGCACAATTAGGGATTTCTATAACAACTGTTTCAAAGTCATTAAAAGGATACTCAGACGTAAGTGAAAAAACAAAAAAAGCGGTAATTGAACTTGCTCAAAAACTACATTACACTCCAAACAGTTTTGCCGTAAACCTTAGAACAAAAGAATCAAAAACCATAGGATTGATAATCCCTACACTTGTTCATGATTTTTTTTCAAATGTAATTAAAGGAATTCTTGAAGAGGCTGAGAAGAGGGATTACTTGGTTATTATTTTACAATCTAATGAAAAAATAGAGTTTGAAAAAAAACAAATTGATCTATTATTAAATAAAAGAGTCGACGGAATTTTAATATCATTGTCCAATGAAACTGGGGATTTTGAACATTTAAAATCTATAATTTCTCACAACACCCCACTAGTGCTTTTTGATAAAATTGCCAAGCTTGTTAATTGCTCAAAAGTAACTATTAATGATAAAAAAGCGGCTTATGATGCCGTTAGCTTTCTTGTAAAAAAAGGATACAAAAAAATAGCTCATTTTAGAGGTTCATATTTACCTCAAAATGCTATTGATCGGTTTTTAGGATATAAAAAAGCACTTGAGGACAACGGTATTCCTTATGATTCGTCTCTTGTTTTTGTATGTGAGAACAACACAGATTTTGAAGATGGCTATGAAAATGCTAAAAAAGTGATTGATGAACATCCTGAAATTGATGCGATTTTTGCCGTTACTGATTTAGTCGCCATTGGAATCATTAAATACTTCAATGAAACAGGGATTTCCATTCCGCAACGAATTGCAGTTTTAGGCTTCAGCAATTGGTTTATGTCAAGCGTTATATCACCAAAACTTTCAACAATCGACCAGCCAGGTTTTGAAATTGGAAGAAGGTCTGCCTCGATTTTATTTGATGAAATCAATCTAAAAAAGAATAATTTACCAGTTCTTTTTCAGTCAATTGAATTAGAAACTAACATAATTGAAAGAGAATCTACATAAAAAAATGGAATCCTTCAATAAACAACAAGTCCATGTTTATCTAATTTAACGAATCAATATTAATTTGTTTATTTTGATAAAAAAACCAGAAATAAGATAAAAATTAATATCTTGGTAAAGAATATTTTAAGTTAGAGTCAGTTTTTATAGGCATAAACTAAACACATGAAGACTTAAAATAAAGTCATTTCTAAAAATATTTTCCTAAAATTAAATACGTAGAAATTCGATTCATGAAAGATATTACTCTTAAAGAAATTGCAACAAAACTGGGAATTTCGATAACTACTGTTTCAAAAGCGCTGAAAAACTATCCGGATGTTAGTGAAAAAACTAAGAATGCGGTAATTGAACTTGCTCAAAAACTACATTATACCCCTAATAGTTTTGCTGTAAATTTAAGAACAAAAGAATCAAAAACCATTGGTTTAATTATCCCTGAAGTAGTGCATCACTTTTTTTCCAATGTGGTAAATGCCATTATTAATGAAGCCGAAAAAAATGGATATCTCGTTATCATTTTACAGTCTAATGAAACGTTGGCTTTAGAAAAAAAACAAGTAGAACTCCTTATAAACAAGAGGGTAGACGGCATTATCATGTCGCTATCCAATGAATCTAACAATGATGATCACATCAAAGAAATAATGAATAGAAATATTCCTTTTGTGATGTTTGACAAGATTGCCAAGCTTTCTAAATGCTCAAAAGTGATAATTGACGACCAAAAAGCAGCCTTTAATGCGGTCCAACACTTAATTGATAATGGCTGCAAGAAAATAGCACATATTCGTGGCCCATTGAATCCTCAAAACGCGATAGACCGATACATCGGTTATAAAAAAGCGTTAGAAAAAAACAATATTCCTTTTGACAATAAATTAGTCTATACTTGTGAAACCGTAACTTTTGAAGAAGGGAGAGATTTTGCAAAGCAAATTATTAATGAGCATCCTGACATAGATGGTATTTTTGCAATTACAGATTTGGTTGCGGTAGGCGCACTAGCCTATTTCAATGAAAATAAAATAAAAGTACCCGAACAAGTAGCCGTAATTGGGTTTAGTAATTGGTTTATGTCACAAGTAATGACACCAAAATTAAGCACTATAAATCAGCCGAGTCATGAAATGGGAATTGAATCTTTTAACTTATTGTTGGAAGAAATGAATTGTCATAAAGAAGGAATTTCTTTTACTCCAAGAACTGTTGAATTAGAAACTAACGTTATCGTTAGAGAATCTTCTATAAAATTCAAACAAATTGAATTGTAAGATACTGTTATTCTAAAAAATCAATATTTCTTTTTATTCCTTGAAACTTAGCTCTTTTAAGTGGCGAATTTTTAAATACTGCTTTAAATGTTTCTTCGGTAATTTCAATCCAATCCTTTTTTGACATGGATAGTAATTCTGGATTTGGGTTAAATAGAGGTTCATTATGTGCTTTTGAAAACTTATTCCAAGGACAAACATCCTGACAAACATCACATCCAAAAGCCCAATCAGCAAACTTTCCTTTCATTTCTTGAGGAATGTTCTCTTTTAATTCAATCGTGAAATAAGAGATACACTTGCTGCCATCAACTACATAAGGCGCAACTATGGCCTCGGTAGGACAAGCGTCAATACAAGCGGTACAAGTGCCACAATGATCGGTTGTAGCATTGTCATACTCTAAATCTAAATCGATAATGAGTTCTGCAATAAAGTAAAAAGAGCCTACTTTTTGCGTCAATAAATTACTGTTTTTTCCTATCCAGCCTAAACCACTTTTGGCAGCCCAAGCTTTATCGAGTACTGGAGCAGAGTCTAAAAAGGCACGACCGCAAACTTCTCCTATTGTTGATTGAATGGAGAATAAAAATTCTTTTAATTTTTCTTTAATTACAAAATGATAATCCTGCCCATACGCATATTTTGAAATTTTATAAGAATCTGGATTTTGAAGTTGCTCAGGGTAATAATTAAGCAGCAAGGAAACTACACTTTTAGCATCATCAACCAGTAAAGTTGGATTTAGACGTTTGTCAAAATGGTTTTCCATATAGGACATTTGACCATTCCTGTTGTTCTTTAACCAGTTTTCTAACCGTGGTGCTTCTTGTTCTAAAAAGCCAGCTTTGGATATTCCACAAGATAAAAAGCCGAGACGCTGTGCTTCGGATTTGATAAATTGCGTATATGTAGCCTTGTGGTTGATGCTTATAAAAATAGAAGTTAATAAATGGGATTCCCTAGCCCTGATAGCAGTGGCATCTCCCGGTTTAGAAAAACAAGGCTTTTTTAGCCGTAGTTTTTGTTAATCGGGAATATAGCGGATAGCAGGAAATAGCTCCTGAAAAATTAGAATAAACCTCCTTGAATGTTTGTATTTAATTTCCCTAAA
The DNA here is from genome assembly GCF_030010285.1 of Flavobacterium sp. XS2P24. Classification (NCBI taxonomy): domain Bacteria; kingdom Pseudomonadati; phylum Bacteroidota; class Flavobacteriia; order Flavobacteriales; family Flavobacteriaceae; genus Flavobacterium; species Flavobacterium sp. XS2P24. The sequence continues at coordinate 1,400 of NZ_JASCRU010000002.1, read as the reverse complement.
TGCTTATAAGCTTTGTCCGTAACTTCTCTACCTCGTGGTGTTCGCATGATAAATCCTTCCTGAATCAGAAACGGCTCATAGACTTCCTCGATTGTTTCGCTACTTTCGGATACGGCTGTCGCCAAAGTAGTTAAACCAACCGGTCCACCTTTGAATTTATCGATGATTGTGGTCAAAATTTTATTGTCCATTTCATCTAAGCCATGCGCATCAACATTAAGCGCTTTTAAGGCGTAACGGGCAATTTCTATATCAATTGTACCATTTCCTTTTATCTGGGCAAAATCACGCACTCGGCGCAACAGTGCGTTAGCAATACGAGGTGTTCCCCTGCTTCTACCTGCAATTTCAATGGCAGCCTCCATTGATATAGGCATTTTAAATATCGTAGCACTTCTTTCCACAATTGTGGTTAATAGCTCAGTTGTATAATATTGCAAACGGGAAGATATTCCAAAACGAGCTCTCATTGGAGCCGTCAATAAACCAGAACGCGTGGTGGCTCCAATCAATGTGAATGGGTTTAGATTGATTTGGACAGTTCTTGCATTTGGCCCTGATTCAATCATGATGTCAATTTTGAAATCCTCCATAGCAGAGTACAAATACTCCTCAACTATAGGGCTCAAACGATGAATTTCATCAATAAACAAAACATCTCTTTCTTCAAGATTAGTCAATAAACCTGCTAAATCCCCTGGCTTGTCTAAAACCGGACCAGAAGTAATTTTGATTCCTACTTGAAGTTCATTAGCTAGAATATTAGCTAATGTTGTTTTTCCTAAACCGGGGGGACCATGAAACAGCGTATGATCAAGCGCTTCATTTCGTTGGTTTGCAGCTTGCACAAAAACTTTTAGATTTTTTAATATTTGATCTTGTCCTGCAAAATCATCAAAAGAAAGCGGCCTTAATTTTTTTTCAAGATCAAGTTCTTCGGAATTGTAACTGTTTGATGTTGGGTCTAAATTTTCATTCATGTAACAAAGATAGCAAAGCAATTTTGAATTATAAATTTTAAATTTTAAATGCTAAAAATTAAAAAGGTATCTGAACAAAAAGTACGACAAGAGAAACAAGAATAATAAACGCCACAAAAAAAGCCTCACAATGAACATGCCCCAAAAAGTTAGACACTATTTGGGGCATTTTTATGGAAAAAAAAGTAAAGTATGATTATGCATTTAAGTTAGAATGTGTAGAATTAGTTTTAAAACAACATTTCACAGATGGATATGTTTCAAAATTGAAGCAGATTCCAAGATGGAATATTCGTAAGTGGGTCAGTTTTTATAAGGCTTATGGTGAAATTGGTTTATTACCACGAATAAATCAAAGTTATTCCGCTGAATTTAAGTTAAAAGTACTCAAAACCATAGAAAAGGAATCTCTTTCCTTGA